>NZ_KB913017.1:3689096-4057512 GCF_000383975.1 Natronorubrum tibetense GA33
GTCCAGCAGAACGGGCACATTCTTCCCGTGTGCGTACGCGATCGTCTCTCTGAGGGCGCGCCAACCGTCGGAGTCCTCGTAGAACGCGGCGTTGGGCTTGTAGACTGCGGCGTGTTCGTGGGTCGCGTCGATGATTCGCCGGTTGAACGCCCAGCGAGGCAGGTCGTGTTCCCGTAAGTGGTCGGGAATCCGTGATAGATCGGGATCGAGACCGACGCTGACGACGCTGTCGACCGTCCGAATGCGGTCGTGCAGCCGATCGAAGAAGTTCATACCTCCGAATGGTCCTGCGGCGGTCGAAAAGGTTGCTATCCCATACGATGACAGTAGCCCGTTGATTTCGGACACCCATCCTGTTAACAGACACCACATACTGGCGGTAAGACGCCCAATTCGGGCGGTATATGGGTTCACTCGAGCGCAGTGACCAGTTGCCACTCGGTTCCGGGCAAGTCACCTCCAAATACTTTAGACATCAGGTACTTCGGTACTATAATCGTCGGCTACAGTATGGCTATTCGAACCAACGAGAAATCTAACTCGCGTCTCGGTCGACTTCGAGACCGGATCCGTTCGACGCTGTTTGCTGGACGGAACGCGACGGCGGACGACGCCCTCGATCACGAGTCGGCAGCCGAGCAGCGGCCGACGAACCCGGACGCGCCCGGCAATCTCTTTCACTGCTCGACCTGTGGAAACGTCTACATCGACTCCGAGAAAAGTAGCTGTACCGCGTGCGAGGAGGACGTCGAGCAAGTGTCGTCGACGCTCGAGTCCTCGCCAGTTCGTCACTGACGCCGACCCGAGTGAGCCATTCAGCCGTCCGATTCGACCAATCCTACTCCTTTCGAGCGTCCAGTCCGATCGGACCTCGAGGAGGCTCATCCGGTTTGCTGTACCGAGTTCCCGGTGGGACCGCAGGGTGGATCGCGATCCCGGCGAAACTGATGTACAGCAGACCGTATCAGGCTTCGAGTACTTCGATCAGGTTCCCCTCCGGATCGCGGAGGAACACGATCGACGTCCCGCTGGCCGTCGTCCGCGGCTCGCTGATCGTCGTCACGTCGTCAGGGAGGCCCGCGTAGAAGGAGTCGAGATCGTCGACGGAGAGGCCGACGTGTGTCGCACCGGGCTGGTTGAGCCCCGCGGCCGGCGAGTCGCTCGCTTCGGGATCGTACTCGACGAGTTCGATTCGGATCCCGTCCGCCTCGAGGTGGGCGAACTCGCCGCGGGCGTCTTCGACGCCGACGGCGTCCGAGAACGCCTCGCCCTCGACGCTGAACCGATCGGCGACGGAGAGACCGAGCACGTCTCGATAGAACGGCAGCGTTTCCTCGAGGTCGCTAACGGTGATACCGACGTGGTGTGCGCTGAGAGTCGTCATTAGCTGGACCGTACCGGCCCGCAGGAAAAACGGTTCCGGCTGGCGAATCGGTTTTCTCACCGCTCGAGACTGCTGTTCACGGTTCGCCGACGTCGAGCGTCCAGTTACCATCGGCCTCGACGTCGATCCAGGAGACGCCGCTCGCGCCGGCCGATCTCGAGGCATCGAACTCGCCGCGTTGGTTGACGA
This sequence comes from Natronorubrum tibetense GA33, assembly GCF_000383975.1. Classification (NCBI taxonomy): domain Archaea; kingdom Methanobacteriati; phylum Methanobacteriota; class Halobacteria; order Halobacteriales; family Natrialbaceae; genus Natronorubrum; species Natronorubrum tibetense. Next base: position 3,690,670 of record NZ_KB913017.1, read on the forward strand.
GTTGTTCCCAGCCGCCGTCCGCACCGTAGCCGTCGACGACGAACGCGCCGTCGCCGTCGTGAGTCACGGAGAGGGTGAGACCGTCGTCGGCCCACAGCGGACCGACGAATCCGGATCCCGATCCGGACGCTTCGATCGGAGGCTCCTCGAGGTCGTCGCCGTGGACGGCGGGCTGCTCCAGTTCGATCGACCACGGGCCGTCTGCGTCGACGACGATCTGGTACGTTCCGCCGCCGACGGGCACCATCGACTCGCCCTCGGTGACTCCAGCCGTGGTACTGAGCCGTTCGTTGGGGAGATCGCCATCGACCGGTATCAGCTCCGCGGCGAACGTGCCATCGCCGTCGTGAGTGAACTGTGCCGTGACGATTCCCTCGTCGAGATCGAACGCGTCGGATTCGTCCGTTCCGTCTCCGTCGAACGAATGGGATCTCCCCGCCTCGAGGATCGTCCCGTCCGGCTTCCCTCCGGATTCGTCCCCAGTTCCGCGGTCGATATCGTCCATCCCGTCGACGATATCGGAGGGCGTGATCACGTCGAGACCACGGTTTTCGATGTGATCGAGCAGGTGTTCGAACTCCTCGAGCGACATACTGTTGCTCCCGGCGTCCCCCTCGACGATCCGGGGGATCCGAATCACGGTGAGCTGGCGGTACTGATCACAGAGGTTGATGTGTCGTCGAACGCCGTTGTGGAGCGCGGGACCCCAGATCACCGGGGTCATATGGGTCCCGGTCGGCGGCGCGCCGGTTGGACAGCTGCCGAACAGGAAGCCCGACTCGTGGTACTCCCGGACGATTTCGTGGGTCTCCGGCGTCATGCTGCGCCAGTCCGGGGCGAAGAAGTGACGCGAGCCGTCGTCGAAGCCGCGATCCGCGAGGGAGTCCCGCGTGCTCTCGACGACCGTCCGCTGTCGCTCCGCGGGCTGTTCGGTGAGGTCGCTCTCTCCCCGCGGATACGAACAGACGTCCCAGCCGCGGTCCCGAAGCTCGTGTAACTCGTCGATCCCCATCCGCCCCTGCCCGCCGATGCGCCCGGGATCGACCGGGACCGCGGCGGCCCAGCCCCGTTCCTCGAGCAGTTCGGCTGCGAGATCGTAGTGCGAGTCGTGTCCACCGTAGCACGCGAGGATCGCCTTGCCGTTGTCGACCGCCTCTGTTCGTCGGAGGTCGTCGACCAGCAGCCGGGTCGGGCCGTCGTCGGGTCCGACCGCGATCACGTTCAATCGGGTGACGTTCGACAGATCCGGCTCGCCTTCCGGCTTGTGTTCGTAGCCGCAGTCGAGGCGAAACCAGCCGTCGTAGCCGTCGGGGACCGCACGAACGGTGTTCAGCCGTTCGTCGCGGGTCGGTGCGATAAACTCCACGACGATCTGCGTCGCGGATTCCGGCTTGACCGCGAGCGAGGTATCCCACCCCTCGAGGTCGAGTCCGTTGGAGAGGCCGATGGTTATCCCGGCAGTCCGGTCGTCGCCCTCGATGACTGCCGCTTGCGAGCCGGTTCGCGCCTCGTCTGGAGCGGCCTCGAGTCGCCCATTTCGGACGCCCCAGCGGTCGAGATCCTCGAAATCGTCGATGACCTCGCCGGAGTCGATCGCGGGCCACGTCGACCCGTGGCCGTTCGTTCCGTTCCCACCGCCCTCCTCGGCGGAGTCGTCGGTTCCGTCGCCGGAGAGGAAGTCGAGGCAGCCGGCGAGCGCGGTCGACCCGACGGCGAACGTCGCCAGTGCGTGACGTCGTGAGAGATCGTGGTCCATGTTTGCCGTTCCTACGAACGGTCACCCTTTGGTGATGGTGCCGTTAAGCGAGGTTTCCTCGAGCGGGAGTTTACGAGCCCGCGTTCGCACCGCGGTGAGGGCGTTTATAGAGGTGTTAAACACCCGTTCAGGCGGTCAACGGGTCGCCGAACCGTCGGGAGAACGTCGCTCGCTCGCGTCTCTCGGTGCGGGTGTGAAACCGAACGTCCGACGGTGGAGTGCCAGTTTTACTCGATATTAATAATCACCCCTCGACGCCGATGCTCGCGTATCTGATGGAACGGAACGCGGGAACCGAAGGAGAACGGACGGATCGCAATCGGATGGACGCACTACTCATCGGGATCGATGCCGGCTGTCCGTCGGTGTTCGACCGACTGTCGGACGAGGACGTGATTCCGAACCTGCAGGCGCTACTCGATGCGGGCGCCAGCGGCCCGCTCGAGTCACAGATTCCGCCGTGGACGCCGAGCGCGTGGCCGTCGCTGTTCACCGGCGTCAACCCCGGGAAACACGGCGTGTTCGGCTTCACCGGGTTCGACGGCTACGATTTCCACGTCGTGAAAGGCGACGACGTCCGCGCACACCGGCTCTGGACGCTACTCGACCAACACGATCGCTCGAGCGTCGTCGTCAACGTTCCAGTCACCCACCCACCGGACGAGATCGACGGCGCGATCGTCCCCGGGTTCATCGGCCCGGAGGATCCGCCCTGTCACCCCGAGGGGATCCTCGACGACGTTCGCGAGGAGATCGGGGAGTACCGCGTCTACCCGAAGTACTCGCGGGGCGACGAATCGCTATCGGACGCCGAGAAGATGGACGAGTACTGTTCCCTCGTCGAGATGCGCGGCGAGGCGTTCCAGTACCTGAGCGGGCGGTTCGAACCGGACTTCGGCTTTCTCCAGTTTCAGAAGACCGACACCGTCTTCCACGAGTTCGACGGCGAGTGGGAGAAAGTCAAACAGGTCTACGCCGCCGCCGACGAGCAGATCGGCGCGGTGCTCGAGGCGTGTAACCCGCGACAGGTGTTCGTCGCGAGCGATCACGGGATGGGGCGCTACGAGAAGCCGGAGTTCCGCGTCAACGCCTTCCTCGAGGACGCCGGCTACCTCGAGACGACGCTGGGCGGCAAGGGAATGCCCACGTGGAACGTGATGCGAGACGACCTCCGGGACGGCGAACAGGCAGAGGAGTGGGAGCCGAACACCGTGGAGCGACTCGCCGCGCACTTGGCGAGCGTCGGACTGACGGCGCATCGAATCGGTCGCGTGCTGGACCGACTCGGCCTCTCGGAGTTCGCGAAAGCCCACGCTCCGGACGGCGTCGTCCGAACCGGAAACGAACAGGTCGACTTTGCGAACTCTCGAGCGTACGTCCGCGCGCGGACCGAACTCGGCGTTCGGCTGAACGTCGAGGGCCGCGAGCCGAACGGGCAGGTGCCACAGGACGAGTACGACGAGGTCAGGGCGGCGCTCATCCGGGACCTCGAGTCGGTGACCGCACCCGACGGTGAGCCCGTTTTCCAGACGGTCGCCCCTCGAGAGGAGTTCTTCGAGGGGCCGTACGCCGATCGAGCGGTCGATATCGTCACGATCCCCACCGACTTCCAGCACTTCCTCTCGGCGCAACCGGCCGACGAGTACTTCGCCGAGACGACGGAGCCCTGGAACCACAAACTCGACGGGATTTTCGTCGCCAGCGGAGAGGGGATCGACGCCTCGCGGCCGGTCGAGGACGCCCACCTGTTCGACGTCGCGCCGACGATTCTCGCCGCGCTCGACGTACCCTACAGCGACCGAATGGACGGACGCGTGCTCCCCGTCGTCGAGCCGACCGAGTCCACGAGCTATCCGGAGTACACGGCATCGAAGCGGACGACCATCGATTCCGCGGTCGAGGGCCGACTCGAGGACCTCGGCTACGTCGAGTAACATACTCATGAGACCCGAAACAGTCCCCTACCCCACGACACTGAAAACGGCCGCTCGCCGTTCGACCCTCCCGATGAAACGACACGACCACACCCGACTCCGCAGACGAACCAACACATGAGCTACACCCTGTCATTCAAGCCGGCGATCGACCTCTACGGCCAACACGATCCGAGTGCGGCGTTGTTCAAAGACAGCGAACTTCGCTTCGCGATCGAGGAAGAGCGCCTGACGCGGGACAAACACGCGGTCGACACCTTCCCCGAGCAGGCGATACGCGCCTGTCTCGAGTACGAGGGGATCGAGCTCGCCGACATCGAGAAGATCGTCCTTCCCTACGATCCGAAACTCCGGCGAAAGATCACCCCTCACTACCTGAAAAATACCAGCCAGCTGGAGGGGACGCTACGGAAAGTCACGCACCTCCGGAACGTCGTCAGGGATCAGTTCGTGGCGTCGGTTATGCCGACCCGAATCGTCGAATCCCGGCTCCAGCGGATCGGAACGCCGGTGCCGCCGATCGAGTGTCGCTCTCACCACGAGTGTCACGCTGTGAGCGCGTTCCACCCGTCGACGTTCGAGGAGGCGCTGGTGGTGACCATCGACGCGAAAGGGGAGTACGATTCGACCGTCGTCTGGCACGCCACCCCCGACGGACTCACGCGCGTGCGTACGTACGAACACCCCAACAGCTGGGGCCTGTTCTACGCCGCGATCACGAACTACCTCGGCTATCGGATGTTCAACGGCGAGGGGAAAGTGATGGGACTCGCCCCCTACGGCGAGGACAACCCCGAGATCGAGCGCCGACTGCGGAAGACGATCGATACCGGCGTCGACTACGACGTGACGGCGCTCACCGGTCGCTGGGGAACGGAACACGGCGTGGCCGCCCTCGAGGAGCTGTTCGGCCGACCGCGGTCGACCGACACTGACGAGTTCGACCAGTTCGAGAAGGACCTCGCACACACAGCACAGAAACTCCTCGAGGAGTCCGTCACGGAGATGGTCGGCACGTACGTCGACCGCGTCGGGACCGGAAACGTCGGCCTGGCCGGCGGCGTCGCCCTCAACTGCAAGCTGAACAAGGCGGTCAGGGAGCACCCGGCCGTCGACGAGGTATTCGTCCAGCCCGTTGCTCACGACGCCGGGCTCGCACTCGGCGGCGGCTGGATCGATCGATCGCCGTCCGAGGTCGATCCGATGACGACCGTTTACTGGGGCCACGAGTACGCAACCGCCGAGATTCGGGAACTCCTCGAGACGAACAAGATCGAGTACGCCGAACCGGACGACCTCGAACGGCGGGTCGCCGAACGCATCGCGGACGGCGCGCTCGTGGGCTGGTTCCAGGGCCGCTCCGAACTCGGGCCTCGAGCGCTCGGCAACCGAAGCATTCTCGCGGATCCACGGACCGAAGCGTCCCGCGACCGGGTGAACCGGTTCGTCAAACACCGCGAGGAGTGGCGGCCATTCGCGCCGTCGATGATCGAGTCGGCTGCCGACGAGTACCTGGAGAACGCGACGACCAGCCCGTTCATGATCGACACGTTCGACGTGCGACCCGACCGTCGGGACGACCTTCGAGCAGTGGTTCACCCGGCTGACGACACCACGCGAGCACAGACCGTTCGCGAGGACCAGAACCCGCGGTACTACCGGCTGCTTCGCGAGTTCAAGGACGTGACCGGCGTCCCGGTACTCCTCAACACGTCGTTCAACGACCACGGCGAACCGATCGTCGACACGCCGACCGAGGCGCTGAAGGACTTCTTCGGAATGGGCCTCGACGTGCTCGTCCTCGAGGACTGTCTCGTCGAGAAATCCGGCTCGAGCGACGCGCTGCCGTGACGAGGGTCGACTCCACGCGCCGTCGCGTCAGGACGCCCCATCGCGTCGGGCAGCCCGTTTGTGGAGGTAACGTTATCCCTTCGCCGGATGACCATTCGCCGTATGACCCGCGTCGCGCTCATCGCTCACGACGAAAAGAAGTCGGAACTGATCGAATTCACGCAGGCTCACGAAGCCCAGTTGCGGGAGTACGACCTGCTCGCGACCGGGACGACCGGCAAGCGACTGATGGAGGCGACCGACCTCGAGGTCGAGCGCAAGGCGTCGGGACCGCTCGGGGGCGACCTGATGATCGGCTCGGAGGTCGCCGAGGGGATCCTCGACGGCATCGTCTTCCTCCGGGATCCGCTGCGCGCCCAGCCCCACGAGCCCGACATCTCGGCGCTGTTGCGGATCTGCGACGTGCACGACACGGCGCTGGCGACGAACCTCGCGTCCGCGGAGTTTTTGATCGAAGGGCTGTCCGACTGAGTGGCTACTCGTCGGTGTCGCTCAGGAGAACCCCCGGATAGAGCTGGCTCGGAATCTCGAACGCCGGTTCGTACTCGTCGAGATCGGCTCGCCGGATCACGACTACGGAGACGTGGACGAGCGAGTAGGCGACGAGAAACGAGCAGCTCGCCACTTCGGCCAGCAGTTCGATGATCGCCCCGACATACAAGCCGGCGTCGATCAGAAGCGCCGTCACGTCACCCGTGGCTACGACGGCTCGTCGGACGTCCTCACCTCGACAATCGTTCCACGATTCCCTCTCGGACCGATCGGTGAATGTCGTACTCGCCGCGAACCAGCGCCACGTTTCCGTCGGCCCGACTGACGACCCGATCCGCGACCGATCCCCAGAGGATCTTCGAGACGGACCGTTTCTCCGAGACGCCCAGACAAACGGTGTCGTACTCGTCGATATGCTCGAGAATCGCCGTCTCGATATCGTCGCCGACGATGACCTTCGACTCGTACGTTCCGTCCTCGAGGCCGGCGGTCTCGGCGACGTGCTCGATCATCCGTTGACCGCGTTCCTGCGGGCCGATCGGGTCGTCACCCTCCGCTCCGTCCTCGGCGGTTTGCTGTACGTTCAGTAGCGTTGGTGTCGTTCCTTGAAGCGACGCATACTCGTATGCGCGACGCGCCGCGATGGGTGCGTGCGGTCCGGGACCCGCCAGTGCGACGGTCGAGCCGATCTCCCGGTCCGCGAGGTTCACGATCGTGACCTCGCACGGCGCGTCCTTGATAACCGGGTCGACGGTCGATCCGAACACGTAGTCTCGCTTCCGTCGTTTCCCGTGCCAGCCGAGGAGCACGTGATCCGCCTCTTCCTCCTCGACAACCGACAGGATCGTTCGCCCGACGTCTCGACCGACGATCGCGCGGGTACGCAGATTGACGTTCAGTTCGCCGGCCGCTTCGCGTGCGCTCCCGAAGAGTTCCCGTTGCCGTTCGACGCGTTCCTCTTCGAACTGGAGATTCTGTTCGAGCGCCGTCTGCGGGGGAACTCGGATCACGTTCACCGCGACGATCTCGGGCGTCCCGGCTTCGGTGTGCGTTCGGGCGGTGGCTGCGGCAAGACGCAACAGCTCCGACTGCGTCTCGGGATTCGCAATCGGAACGACGATCCTGTACGCATCGGTCGATTCGCCGGCTCTGTCTTCGGTGCCGACGATCGCATCACCGACCAGCTGGTCGTCGTCGACGCGCGGTCGAACGTAGCCGGCGTACCACAGCAGGCTGAGCGTGATGATGCCGGCTCCGATGAGTACGACGACCGTGTCCATCTGCGAGATGACGACGAACGACAGTGCGACGCCGACAATCGGCACCGCCGGATACAGGGGCGTCGGCATCTCGAAATCCGGCTCGTAATTTTCGGGTTCGGCCCGCCGGACGACGACGACGGTGACGTGGATGAGCGCATAGGAGACCAAGAAGCTGAAGCTCGCGACCTCGGCCAGGTACTCGATAAACGCCTCGCCAACCCAAAGACCAGTGATAATCAACAACGTGGTCACGCCACCAGTCGCTAACACCGCTCGATGCGGCGTACGGAACCGTCGGTGCGTCTTGTTCAGTTTGTGACTCATTACCCCGTCCCGTCCCATCGCGAAGACGACGCGAGCGGCCGACAGGATCGACGAGTTAGAACTCGAGATCGCGGCGACCGCAGCGGCAGAGACGATCGCGATGACTCCTACCGACCCCATCGAGACGGCCGCGACGTCGGAGACCGGAACGAGCGACCCACCCAGTATTTCGTAGTGAACGACGCCGGTACTAACGATCATCACGACCGCGTACAGCGCAGTGACGGACACGACCGAAAGGACCATGGTGAGCGGGATCAGCCGGCCCGGATCTTTGATCTCCTCCGCGACGGTCGCGATGATCTCGAACCCGAGAAACGTGACGAAGACGATCCCGGTCGTCGCGATGATCCCGCTCGGGCCCGTCGGTGCGAACGGCTCGAGATTGCCCGAATCGACGTAGAAAACCCCCACTGCGACGAAAATGATGATAATAACCGTCTCGAGGCCGATCATGATGTTCTGGAACTGGCCGGACTCCTCGGTCCCGACGTAATTGAGCCCGACGAGGAACACGAGCCCGAGGAGCCCGAACAGGATAATGAGCGCACGACCGTCGAGGAACGGAATCGGCTCGACGATGTACTGGCCGAAGCCGACCATGTAGAACGCGCTCGCGAACATCAGTCCGGTCCAGACGCCCCAACCGACGATCGAGCCGAAGAGATTGCCGAGTGCACGATTCACGTAGTGGTAACTGCCACCGGCGATCGGCATGCCGGTCGCCAGTTCGGAGATCGAGAGCGCCGCCAGTAACGCGACGAACCCGGCGATCACGAACGAGACCGAACTCGCCGGACCGGCGTTCTCGGCGGCGATTCCCGGCAGAATGAAGATTCCGGCTCCGATCATCGTGCCGCCGCCCAGCGTCATCGCCTCGACGAAGCCGAGATTACGAGCGAGTTCGCTGTCGTCAGCAGACACGTCGGTTCACCCCTACCAACGACAATCCCTGCGGCACCTTCTGACAAACCATTCGTAGCGCTAGATGAAACAACAACCGACATAAAAGCTCACGTATCGAAACCCGAGATGGCGAGATGACCACGGTCAGTTCGCCCCTAATCGATATTGTATGCTGACATCCGGATCAGTGAGTCCGACAGAGACCGTCAGAGCTATTCAGACCGCTCGTCCTATCACGGACTATGCTCGAGTCGATCGATACGGTCAGTTTGGTCCGAAATCTCAGTATCTATGCGGTCGGCGTCGGGTTGGCAGCCGCCGGAGCGCTCGGGCTCGCGGAAGCGATCGAACTCTCGAGTCCAATCGCCGCGGCCCTGTTCATCACGGGACTCGTGACAGTCGTCGCCGTCCACGAGTATCTCGGCGGGCCGCTGTAGCGATCAGCGGATTCAGACACGGAATTCAAATCCAGTCGGGACCGTTTTCAGTCTCGTTCAGGACGGTCGTCGCTATATTCGATCGAATCGCGTCGAGAAGCCGTGGCGCTCGAGATCGACGAGCACGTCCATGTGTTCGTCTTTGAGCGCGTCCACCTCGCTTTCGTCTTCGAGTACTCGCTTGACGTTGTGGACCAGCTGATCCGACGCGAGAACGTTCGGGACGTTGACGAACGTCGCGCCGTCGTCGAGCAACTGCCGAGCAGTTCCCGACGAACTGGATCTGAGGATCACGTCTGCATCCGTCTCGAGGTCGAGCAGGTGCTCGGAGAGCGGTCTGTGATCGACCGTCGAAACGAGCAGCGCGGCGTCGGAGAGTTTCGTCCGTTCCATCGGATAGGATCCCATAGCGTCCCCGAAGACGTAGTTGCGACACTCCCGCTCGAGGTCGTCTCGGAGCACGGGGTCGTTCTCGATGACCACGTACGGCTGCTCTAGGTGCTCGAGTTTGTCGACCAGCAAGCGGCCCTGTCGTCCGTACCCGACGACGACCACGTGATGCTCGAGGTCGTCGGCGACGCGACTGTGTTCGTCGATCCGGCGCGTTTGCTGCCCTCTGACGAGCCGCTCGACGACGGATCTGTACACCTGTTCTTCGTACTGTCGCGCGATGACGGTGATGATCATCGTGGCGGCCGTGGCCAGAATAATCGCGTCGAACAGTCCGTCCGCGATCGTTCCGAGCAGCCACGCCTGGATCGCGATCACGAGCGCGAGTTCGCTCATCTGGTTCAGACTCGAACTCGCGTAGAACGCTGTTCTCGCGTCGTACCCCTCGTAGAGGAACGCGAGTAGGTGCACCGCGGGGCTGACGACCAGGGCGAGACCGAGCAACGCGGCCGCGAGAACGAGCACCTCGAACGTCGGTATCTGTACCAGCGCGCCGACGGTGACGAAGAAGATTGCCACGAAGAAGTCCTTGATCGACTCGATCCCGTTCTGGACGCCCAGCGCCTGTGCGCCGTCGTTTCGGATCGCGATCCCGGCGGCGAACGCGCCGATGACGATCGAGATCCCGGCGAGCTCCGCGGCGGCGAGGAAGGCGATCAGGATCGAGATGCTCCCCATCAGTATGAGCTCCTCGAACCCGTCCGCAGCGCGAACCAGTAGCGGGAACCCGTGCTGATACATGAGGAGACCGGCGATCAGGAACAGCGTTCCGTACCCGATGTTCGACGTGACGATCTGGGGATCCGCTAACGTCTCTGCCGAGAGGATCAGGATAACCACGATCGCGACGACGTCGTCGAAGAAGTGGATCGACGACGCGAGCCGACCGTGGACGAGGTTGCTACGGATCTCCTGTTCGAGGACGCCGGCGCCGACGAGCGTCGAGCTGAGTGTCGCCGCGGCGCTGAAGTAGATCGCGTTCCGGAGCGCGTACTCGAATCCGAAAAGGATCGAGAACCCGTACCCGACGGCGAACGCGATCGATCCGACGACGAGCAGCTGCGTCGCGGCGGCGACTTCGGCGTCGCGGAAGACCGACTGGATGTCCCCGAAGTCGACCCGGATCCCGAAGACGAACACGAGGAAGGCGATCCCCCACTGCGCGAGCTCGAGGAGCTCCTGCTGGTCGACCATCGGGGGACCGAACAGGTCGCCCGTGATCACCGGTCCCGCGAGCAGACCGGCGAGAATATAAAACGGGATCGGCGAGAACCCGAAGTGGTTCGCGACGATCAACAGCACGCCCGCGGTGACGAACATCACCGAGAGCGCGATAACGAGGTCGGCCATCGTCAGTCGTCACCCCCGAACTTCCGCGGATCGAACTCGATATCGATTCCCTTCGAGTCGCGATCCTGCTCGGCATCGGATCGGTCGCGCCGCCTAATGCGTTCGATATCGTCCTCGATGGCCGAGTGGAACGCTTCCCTGTCGGTGAAGTACTGTTCGAGGTAATCGTTGACCTTCTCGGCGGTCAGGTAGGTGTTCATGATGACGTACGCGGCACCTCGTCTGTAGAGTTCGCGTGCATCGTCGATCTGGCCGGCCTCGACGAAGACCGTCGCGTCGTCGTCGACCTCATCGAGCAGCGCTTCGTTGACATCGGTCTGGACGCTCGAACTCAGTACGAAGCTCGCTTTCTTCAGTCCCGAAGCCTTTCGGACTTCGCTATGTCGGAAGTCGCCGAACACGTAGTCGTACTCACCTTCGGACTCGAGTTCTGCGATGTGATCGGTCCGTCGGTCCACGACGACGACCTCGCCGTACTTTTCTTTGAGCAGTGGCAGGGCTCGCTCGGTCACCTCGTCGTAGCCGATTGCGACGGCGTGGTCCTTGTAAACCTTGAGCTCCTGGTCCACTTTCTCTTCCGATTCGAACCGACTGAACCACGGCGCGACGCGCTCGTAGATCGTGTGGTTGTACGCGATGATGTACGTCGAGAGGGTCATCGTCATCAGCGCCATCAACGTCAGGTAACCGAGCACGTCGGGTCCGATGTATCCCTGCGCGATCGCCAGCGCACCGACGACCAGCGAGAACTCGCTGACCTGGACCATGTTGATCGAGCCGAGGAAGGAGGTCTCGACGCTGAAGCCCTCCCGGTCGATGAGGTAGAACATGATCCAGAAGTTGCCGATCATGAGGACGATCGAGGCGATTACGGCCTCCTGCCAGTAGGCGAAGAGACTGGCGGCGCTCTCGATCTGAAGCCCAATACTCGCGAAGAACACGAGGATGAAGAAGTCCGTGATCGGCGTGATACGGTCCTCGAGTTCCTTGCTGTAGGGGAGCTGTGCGAGGCTGATTCCCGCGAGGAACGCGCCGACCTCGACCGAGAGGTCGAATCCCTCGGCGATAGCGATGAAGAGGAACGCCCACGCGATCGCGACGATGAGGAAGACGTCCTTGTTGTCCGCGATCCGTCGGAAGAGCCGCGGGAGGAGGTACCGCGAGGAGAGGATCGAGAAGAGGCCGATAAAGCCCATCATGACGAAGATCACTGCGAGGGTGGTCGCGATCTCTCCCGGGTTGCCCAGCGAGTCGGCGCTGAACATCGCGAGGACGACGACGAGGTAGATGTCCTGAACGATCAGGACGCCGACGTCGATCTTTCCGGGAAGGGAGGTGATCTCGTCCTTATCAGTCAATACTTTGACAATAATCGGCGTCGCGCCGAAGACGGTCGCCAGCGCGATGACAAGGACCTCGACGGTGCCGAAGCCGAGCGCCCACGCAACGAGAAACGCCAGCGCGGTCTGGAGGACCGTTTGCCCGATAGCGATGTTTGAAATCGGCTTGAGAATTTCTCTAATATCGTCGAACCGCATCTTCATTCCGAGGAGAAACAGCAGGAATCCGAGCCCGAGTTCTGCCATCACGTCGACGAGCCCCTCGTCGGTGACGACGTCGAACAGCACCGGACCGAGAACGACGCCCGTGGCGATGTAGGCCACGATCGTCGGCTGCCCGAGCCGACGCGCGATCAAACCAATCGCGGTCGCGACGACGATGATGATCGCAAAGTCAGCAGCGAGAGCGATCTGGTCCATAGAAAGTAATCCCTACGGCGATTTTGTTCAAGGGCCGTATATATGTTGCTTCTCACGGTGACGGCGCCCGCGTCCTCGTTCTCGGAACGAGCGAGTTGACGGAGACTATCGTCGAGGAACTCGATTCGAGCATCCCGGTTCTGATCGTTTCGCGAAGCGGGCGGAGCGCATCGAGTTAGATCGGGAGTACGACGTACTCGAGGGTGATCCCGGACGACGCGAAACGGTAGAGGAAGCGGGAATTCACGCCGCTAGCGCCGTAATCGCCGCGGCGGAAAGCGATTCGCAGGACGCGATGTCGATACTCACGGCGAGGAAGATCGATCCGTCGATGCGGATCGTTGCCGCCGCGAGTAGCGCCGCAAACGTCTCGAAACTGAAACGAGCGGGTGCCGATGTCGTAATAAGCCCCCACACGCTCGGGGGAAAACTCATAGTCAAATCGGTTCTCTCCGAAGATGACGACGAGGCGGCGAACGTACTGGCGGACCTATCCTAACGCGTAACTGTATCTCGGTTTCCCCTGTGGTGTACGTACTATCCTTCGAAGGGACCCCAGGGTATGTGTTCTCGAGGAACGTACTACGGGCACGATGCTGAAGGTACCCCGTATTCGTCGGCCCGCAGCGTTCGAGGATCTATTCACGGTCCTCTCGGTGTACGTCCTCGCAGTACTCATACTATCCGCGGTCCTCGAAAACGCGTACCGGGGATATTGGTTCATCGCTGTTACAGCTCTCGTCGGTTGTTGGACCGTCTGGGCGGTTTACAGCGTTATCAAACGGTCCGCCGAAGCCGTATCACCCGAAACGAAATAAATTCGCGTCGAGTCCGACATCCGAGACTCGAGGCCAGATCCGAGCCAACGCCGCGGCCGAGCGACGACTGATCGTTTACTCGCCCTTCGGTACCAGTTTCGATTCACACGCCGAGCAGAAGGGATAGCTTCAACCTCCTCGAGCGCCCCGTGACTCCCATGCCACGGGCGGTCGTCTTCGACCTCGATTACACACTCGCCGTGCCCACGCAGGACCGAACCACCATCCTCCAGCGGGCCGCCGCCGAAGCCGGCGCGCCGGCGCTGACCCGCGAGGCCTATCTCGAGGCCCACCGGCGAAACCTCACGCGCGAGACGCGCGAACCCATCTTCGCGGATCTGCTCGAGGGCCGGGAGACCGACGCGGACCCGGCCGCCGTCGCCGACGCCTACCGCGAGACGATCGCGGCCTCGCTCAAGGCGCTGCCGGGCGTCGAAGCGATGCTCGAGGACCTTCGTGCGGAGTACCGCGTCGGACTACTCACCAACGGCCCGGTCCGGGCCCAGCGGGACAAGATCGCGACGCTCGGCTGGGAGCGCGCCTTCGACGCGGCGCTCGTGACGGGCGAACTCGAGGCCGGGAAACCGGACCGTCGGGCGTTCGAGGCGATCGCCGCCGAACTCGACGTCGATCCCGCTGACGCCGTCTACGTCGGCGACGAGGTCCAAGCCGATGTCTACGGCGCGACGAACGCCGGGATGGACGTCGTGCAGGTGATGCTCGAGGACGGTCCCGACCCCGATCCGCGGGCGACGGATCACGTCGATCAGTCGGCTATCGCCGCCGAGTTCCCGTCAATTCTCGACGCACTCGATTCTCCGGCTACGTAAGCGAGCGCATCGTTTGGCGACGGCTATCGTTGAGTCTCTCCTCGAGAGAACCCTCGGTCGACGAGCAGCCGCTACCGTTCAGACCGACCCGAACACCTACGGCGTCCGTTCTCGCAGCCCTCCGTTCTCGTCGCCCGCTTTGGTTCGACAACGGAACCGTTCGGTGGAGCTACGCGTGGGCCAGTCTGCAAAGCGAACTGCCGCCGATATATAAAAAATAGTGAACTGAATACGCTTATAATGCTAATAGTAGTCAAGATTCAAGGACACTCTGTTTATTTTATTCATTCTTAAGGAGAAAGCTTATATAGGAAACAGAGAATTACAGGATCGTATGGCACGCGATATTGCAGAATCGGATGGCGGTAAAAACGGCGGCAAACGGGCGTTTAACGGCGATAAAGCGGATAATAACACGTTACTTGATCGTCGCTCGTACCTGAAACTCGCCGGAACGACAACGGTGGCAGCGGCCGCAGCGGCCGGTGGGGCGAGTGCCAGCGGTGACGATTACGACGTGATTACGGCCCGCGGACAGACGATCCGTCTCGGCAACGAGACGTGGGCAAACAAACTCATCGACGTCACCGGCGGCGGGAGCATCACCGTGCTCGTCGAGGGCGCAGCCACGATCCGCAACGTCGGCGTCGAGGGGCTCTATCAGGGAAGCGGCTTCATCTTCTCGATCACGAACACCGGCGGCACCGTCAGCTTCGAGAACGTCTACATCGGCGACGGGGCGAACAAACGAGGCGAAAGCTTCGTCCACGGCCCCGGTGCCGTCTTCTACCACCGGAGCGCGAACTGCCGCGTCGAGTTCGACCGAATGAACGTCCAGGGCTACCCGAACAACGGCTTTTACTGTTCCAACACTGCCCACGGCGGCAGCGTCCACTGGACCAACTGTTACGGGAAGAACAACGGCGTCACCACGTTCCGGACGGGATCCGGGTCGGACACGCTCGAGAACTGCGTCGCGTACAACGACAACACGGACTACTCGACGAGCGACGGTCGCTGGGGGAACTACTCCGAGAGTCACGGCCGACCGCTCTGGCACTGGGGCAACCAGACGATGACCGCCACGAACTGCAACTTCGCCGCCGGCTCGTACGGCGCCGCGGCGATCACCCACGAGAGCGGGCGGATCGTTCTCAACGGCGGAAACATCTCCGGCGGAACGCAGGGGAACGTCAACACGTCTCGAGCGGGCTCTACCCCCGATCTCTCGATCCCCGACGGCGTCCCCACGTCGGCCGAAGCGGCCGCGTCGGGCAGTTCCGGCGGCTCACCCGAGCCTCGCGGCGACTACGAGGACCTTCGGCACACCTACGAGTTCGTCGCCGAGGGCGAGTCCGAGCCGACCGACTACTATTTTGAGATCGAGGACGGACCGATCGAGCCCTCGACGTACAACGACGCCACCGTCGAGGACGACTACATGTGGGTCAGCGACGACGGGACCCGCGCCGCGGGCCGCGTCGTCGACGGCCGTCACGCCTGGGAGTTCGATACGAACATCATCGACGCCACCGTTGAGGGCCCCGCTCACGCGGTCGTCAACGACGTCGACTCGAACCTCGAGCGGTATCCGCTCTCCGGCGCAACTGGCGACGGCTGGAAGGGCGATATGCCGTGGCACGACGAGGGGGAAGCCGACGAACCCGAAGAGGACGACGGCGACGACGAGGACGGCCACGAGTTCGACCACACCTACGAGTTCGTCGCCGAGGGCGAAGACGAGCCGACGGATTACTACTTCGAGATCGAAGACGGCAGTCCCATCGTCCCGTCGACGTACAACGGTGCGACTATCGAAGACGACTTCATGTGGATCAGCGACGACGGCACTCGCGCCGCGGGTCGCGTCGTCGACGGCCGTCACGCCTGGGAGTTCGACACGCTGCTCGTCGACGTCACCGTCGAGGGGCCGGCCGAACCGATCGTCAACGACCAGCAATCATACCTCAGTCGCTACCCCCTCTCCGGTGCAACCGGAGACGAGTGGAAAGGCGACATGCCGTGGCACGACTCCGGTGAACACACCTACGAGTTCGTCGCCGAGGGCGAGTCGGAGCCGACCGACTACTACTTCGAAATCGAAGACGGAAGCACCATCGAGCCTTCGACGTACAACGGCGCAACGATCGAGGATAACCTGATGTGGGTCAGCGACGACGGAACCCGCGCTGCGGGCCGCATCGTCGACGGCCGCCACGCCTGGGAGTTCGACACCCTGCTCGTCGACGTCACCGTCGACGGCCCTGCGGAACCGATCGTCAACGATCAGGAGTCCCACCTCGGTCGCTACCCGCTCTCCGGCGCGACCGGCGACGGCTGGAAGGGGGATATGCCGTGGCACGCCTCCAGGCAACACACCTACGAGTTCGTCGCCGAGGGTGAAGACGAGCCGACCGACTACTACTTCGAGATCGAGGACGGAAGCACCATCGAGCCCTCGACGTACAACGGCGCGACCATCGAGGACAACCTGATGTGGGTCAGCGACGACGGTACTCGAGCCGCCGGCCGCGTCGTCGACGGTCGCCACGCCTGGGAGTTCAACACCCTGCTCGTCGACGTCACCGTCGACGGCCCTGCGGAACCGATCGTCAACGACCAGCAATCGTACCTCAGCCGGTACCCGCTCTCCGGCGCGACCGGCGACGACTGGAAGGGCGACATGCCGTGGCACGAAAACTAGCTCGACCACATCCTGCTGATCGACGGCGTCAGCTCCTCGAGTAAGACTGAGTACGAACCTGTCGCACGTGCCGACCGTCGTCGGCAACGGTTCGCCGGCTTCCTACGAAGGGTGCGTCGGCAGCGAGATCCAGCGGATCGGCTGGGAGGACTCGAGTCGATACGCGACGGCGGACTCGGACGGCACAGCCAGCGGTGCAATCGAGGACGGCTACCACGGCTTGCGCTACTCCGACTCAGTTACCGAGTTTTTGTTCGCGGCGGGCTCAGCGTTCGTCTACGACAACTCCGACCGCATCGACCCGACGACTACTGAGACGGTCTGCTGTACCGAGTTACCGGAACCCGCAGGACGGTCGCGGTTGCGCCGGTAATGACGTACAACAGCCCGTACGAGGTACCGACGGATTCGCGGCTGCCATTTTCGCGGGGTTCGATCGCCCGTTACGACCGATCGTACTCCACAAAAGAGACGCGACGACGAGCGGGCAGCACCCGCCAAACGTTACAATAACCGGTTGACGGCTTGTACGACGTCCGTCGCCCGCTTTACCGCCGCGCCACTTTCGACGAAGACCAGCGTTCGCGGCGGCTCCGTTGCCTTCGGGCGCACGCGCAACTCGAGGTCGTCGGCAGTCCCGGCCGCGACATCCTGTCCGGCCTCGAACTCGAGGCGCGCGCGATCGTCGTGGACAAACACCCGGGCGATCCGCTCGTCCGAAAACTCGACGTCGTACGCTCGCGAGCCGTCCGCCGTCGGCTCGACGTCTCGATCCGCGTTCGTGACGCGCGTCGACTCGAGCGTGCCGTCCTCGCGGCCGTCGAGTTCGGAGGCGAGCAGTTCGGCGATCCGGCGGCCGTCGGTGATCCGCGCTTCGACCATGGCGGACATCGGTCGGCCGGGGATTAACGCGCTTCGGCTTCCGATTCGTTCGCGGCGGCCTCGTCCACGTCGAGACGCCTACGAAGCCTCGCCGTCGTTCAGCGCCGCCCGCGCGACGGGGACCAGGTCGGTCACGTCGATCCCCTCGCGACGGGCGTAGACGACGGCGGCGGTTTCGATCGTGACGCCAAGTTCCTGTTGGAGCGTGTTGATCGCGCCGACAGCCTCGTGTTTCTCTACGCCTTCCGCGACGAGCGTATCGAGGACGCGCTCGAACGCGGAGCGTTCCTGCAGGAGGTCCTCGTCGGGGACGAACTCGTCGGGAACCGTTACGTCGGCGGGATCGAACGTGACCTCGAGACCGTCGTCGACCGGCTCGAGCAGTCCCTCGCGCGTCGCGACGTCGATCAGCCGTTTGGACTGGTCGGGGGAAAACCAGTCCCGATCGAGCGAGAGTGCGACGACGAGTTCGTTTTCCTGTAGCTGTCGGCTCCCGTTCTGGATGAACGGTGCCGCGATCGCGACGCGAAGGCTCATGCACTGTCTTGACCCGAACGACGAAATAACGGTGGCGGTTCCGACCGCTGGACTGGGTGGGTTCGATCCCCGCTCGAAGAAGCGGGTCGACCCTCGAGTGACGAAGCGATCGCTGGGGGTTGGCCGTCAGTCCGAGGCGCGACCGCCGCTATTGCGGTTGGCTCGAGACGGCGGCGGGAACTCGGTCGCGGTCGGTTCGGGCGTCTCCGGGAGGACACAGCGGTCCGGTTCGCGATTGACGTGTCGGTACTGATTGGGTGCGTTCGCGAGCGGATGGGCGGGGTTCTGGTCGCTGTCGATGCGCGCGGCCCGGACCTCGCCGAAGCCGTTGAGCCGCGCCTGGATGCCCCGCCAGTGATACCGGGTCGCGGACGGGACGGAGATCGGACGCGGTGCCTTTCCGTCGGGGTGGTTCGTCGCGAGAATGGCGCTGTTGACGTTACTGGCGAGCGCATCGTGGTCGATGAGGACGCCGACGCGGGCGTCTCGAGGCGCACGCGCTGCCAGGACGTCGAGTCCGAGATGCAGCGCTCGATACTCGGCGACGTTGTTATCCGGCGGCGTATCCGTAGTCGCGACGCGTGCGACACGGGTGCCGTCGCGCGTTTCGATGACGGCGCCCAGTCCACCGCCCGCCTTCCGGAAGGACCCATCGGTAGCGACGTAGAAGTCACGATGATGGGTCCGCGGCGGGTGAGCGATGTGGGGTGTGGGCGACTCGTCGAACAGGTCCCGCAGGGCGGACCGGCCGTGAGCGGCCATACTCGTAGTACGAGTCGAAGGTTTCTTAAAGTTATCCCAGAAATCTGCCCGTGAGACTGATCGACCGGCCGTTTATACTCTCCGTTTGTTGGACGTAATTATACATCGGTGTACATACCACAACATATCGCTCGGTAGATACCAATATTTATAAATAATCATCCGGTTTCCTATGGGGTATGAAGGGTGTTATCAACCAGAGCATCGATCGACGGACGTTGCTGAAGCTTACCGGGGCAGCCGGGGCGACGACCGGACTAGGTGCACTTGCCGGCTGTTTAAGCGATCCAGACGACGACGATGGCGACGGTGATCTCGAGCTGGATTCGCTCACGATTACTCAGGGAGAGTTCCCGGACGTCGAAGACCCGAACGACCACATCACGGGACCGTACTTCAACGTATACGATCACGTGTACGAACCGCTGTTCGACGTCGTCCCGGGCGAAGAACCTGCAGGTCGCGTCGTCGAGGACTGGGAGCACGGCGACGAGGGCACGGTCGAGCTGACGATCCGCAGCGACGTCGTTTTCCATCAGGGACAAGAGCTGACCGCGGACGATATCGCGTTCACGCTCGAGCGACAGATCGACCCCGACGTCCCACCGGTATCGGATCAGGTTGCCGGGCTCGGCTCGATCGACGGTGCGGAGGCGATCGACGACACGACCCTCGAGCTCTCCTACAGCGGCGCAGCACAGCTCGCGGAGTTCGAGTTCGGGAACTACCTGCGAGCGGTCAGCCAGGAGTGGTACGAGAACGACGCGCCGACGACTGACGACGGCGTCATCTCCGGCGACGACGCGGACGCGTTCAACGGTACCGGACCGTTCCAGGTTACCGAGTACGATCCGGCCCAGAACCGGATCGTCATGGAGCCGTTCGACGACTACTGGGGCGACGTACCGGAGCTCGAAGAAGTGATCTTCGAGGGCGAAACCTCCGACTCCGGTCGGGTGAGTTCGTTGGTGGCTGACGAGACCAACCTCATCGACAACGTCCTCCCCGACGACGTCGGTGAGATCGAAAACGACGACGAGTCGCGGATCGAACAGGTGACCTCGTTCCGTAACATCTTCCTGCCGATGAAAAACGAGGTCGAGCCGTTCGACAGCGAGGAGTTCCGTCTGGCGATGAACTACGCGGTCGACAATCAGGAGATCATCGACGAGGTCCTGGGCGGGTTCGGTGCGCCGATGTCCCAGCCGACGCCGCCGGAAGTCAACGGGTACAACCCGGAGCTCGATCCGTACCCCCAAGACCTCGAGGAGGCCGAGCAACTCGTCGAAGACGCCGGTTACACGGAGGACGATCCCGCGGAGATCACGCTCACCGCACCCGAGGGACGCTACCTCAACGACGCCGACGTCGGCCGACGGGCGGCCGACCAGATCGACCAGCTGCCGAACGTCGAGTGCGACGTCGACATCGTCCCGTTCGACGTGGTTTCCGACGCCGCGTCCGCCGGCCCGGACGACGACGAGATCCCCTTCTTCCTGATCGGCTGGGGGGTTATTACTGGCGACGCCGACTACGGGATGGTCGGCTTCTTCCACGAGGACGGCGGCGTCCAGACCTTCAGCGACGACGAACTCCAGAGCGAACTCGAGGCCACGCAGGTCGAAGACGATCCGGAGACCAGAGAGGAGATGCTCCAGGCTGTCAACGAGATGGCCCGTGAAAAGGCGCCGTGGGTCTTCCTGCACCAGCAGGAAAGCATCTACGGCATCAACGAGGACATCGAGTGGGACGCTCGTGAGGACGAGAGCATCTTCGTCTGGGAGATGAACTGATCGGCGAGAGAGAGCTCGCTATCTCACTTGAGTACCGATGAAGAACGAAAACAACTTATTGGCAACCGATAACCGCTGAACGGGAATTGAATGGCTCTTGGAAAGTTTTTGATGAGACGGGTTCTGCAGGGAATATTCGTCCTCTGGGCCGTCGTCACCATCATGTTTGGCCTTCGGGCGCTGTCTCCCGGCGATCCGGTGAACCTGATCGCTGGACAGGTGCCGGATCAAGCAACGCGCGATCAAATTCGGCAAGATCTCGGGCTCGATCAGCCGATGTACGTCCAGTATCTGGACTATCTCGGTGATCTACTGACGGGAAGTCTGGGATATTCGTACAACCAGCGTCGGGCGGTCACCGACATCGTGGCCCAGCACTTCGCCGCGACCGTCGAACTCGCCGTCGCGGCAACGGTCGTCGCGATTGTCATCGCGATCCCGCTCGGCGTCGTCAGCGCGACCCGGCGGAATCAGCCCGCGGATTACGGGGCGACGCTCGGCTCGCTCGTCGGGATCAGCACGCCGAACTTCTGGCTCGGAATCATGCTGATTCTGCTGGTAGCCGAACAGGTCGGGATGTTTCCGACCTCTGGGCGCGGCGTCGCGTTCCACGATGCGATGTACATGGTCTTTCGATACGGCTACGTCGGTGACCTGCTCAGCTGGCTCAGCTACATTATTCTGCCGGCGATTACGCTCGGGACGTACTTCACAGCGCTGATCACGCGACTGACGCGCAGCGGCATGATCGACGAACTCGGCAAGCCGTACGTGACCGCGACGGAGGCCAAGGGGCTCCCGCAGACGCTGATTCGGTACAAACACGTCCTTCGAAACACGCTGATTCCGATTATCACGGTTCTCGGGCTCCAGCTCGGGACGCTGATGGGCGGTGCGGTGATTACGGAGGAGGTCTTCAACTGGCCCGGTCTCGGACTGATGTTCATCGAATCGCTTCGAAACGGCGATTGGCCGGTCGTGCAGGGAATCGTCCTGTTCATCGCGGTCGCGTTCGTGGTGATCAACATTCTGGTCGACGCCGTCTACGCGCGGCTGAATCCGCAGGTGAGCGACGAATGATTTCGGACCGAATCAAATCGAATCTGACGAAGGAACTGCGACAGAGCCTGCTAGCCAAACTCGGGATCGTGCTCATCGTTTCGATCCTTCTCATGGGAATCTTCGCGCCGGTGCTGGCGACGCACAATCCCTACGATCAGGGCTATACCGACGACAATGGCGCCTCGTACCCGCCGGTTGGACTGAGCTACGATACGACGATCGCACAGGACGGGGAACGGGTAAGCCACACCGTCGAAGGAACCGGCGACCACGTCCTCGGAACGAACAACCTCGGACAGGACATCTATTCGCGGTTCCTCTATGGTGCGCGAACGTCACTGCTCGTCGGCATCTCCGGAACACTGCTCGCGGCTGCGATTGGCGTCCCCATCGGCCTCACCGCGGGCTACTTCGGTGGCCGGGTCGACGACGGACTCATGCGGATGGCAGACGTCATGCTGGCGTTCCCGTCGCTCGTCCTCGCGCTGGCGCTGATGGGCGCGTTCGGCAGAGGGACGATCGGGATACCCGATCCGATCGTGAGAGCAGGGCTCGCGGACGGAATGCCCGAGACGATGACGTTTCCCGGGATGGTCGCAGTGGTCGTCGCACTGGTAACCTGGGTCTGGTTCGCGCGCGTCGCCCGCGGCGAAGCGATGTCGATACGCAACGAGGAGTACGTGAAGGCGGCGCGCTCGCTCGGCGCGAGCCACGGCACGATCCTGCGAAAGCACGTACTCCCCAACAGCCTCACGCCGATCATCGTCCTCGCGACGATTCAGGTCGCGGCGATCATCCTCCTCGAGAGCTCGCTCTCGTATCTCGGGTTCTCGGGGACGACGCTCTCGTGGGGCTTCGAGATCCAGAACGGACAGGACGTGATGCGGACCCAGTGGTGGGTCGCCACCATTCCGGGGATCGGAATCGTCCTCGCCGTGATCGGTATCAACTTGCTCGGCGACTGGCTACGGGACGCCCTCGACCCGAACATCGAGGGCGAAGGTGCCGGAGGTGCTGGCTAACATGACTGACGAGATTCTGCGAGTCGAGGGACTGAAGACCAGATTCTTCACCGACGAAGGACAGGTGAACGCAGTAGACGGCGTCGACCTCGCTATCGAGCGCGGGGACACCTACGGCATCGTCGGTGAGAGCGGCAGCGGAAAGAGCGTCACCGCTCGATCGATCATCGACCTGATCGACTCTCCCGGTGAGATCACCGACGGCGAGATATGGTACCGCAACCGGGAGTTCGCCGACGCCGTTGCCGACGACTACCCGGACGCGATCGACGACGATCAGGTCGATCTCCTCCGGATACCGCCGTCGATTCGCCGTTCGCTGCGCGGGACCCACTTCAGTATGATCTTTCAGGATCCCCAAAGCAGCTTCAACCCGAGCATCACCGTCGGCGAACAGATCGCCGAGGCAGTGGAGGTCCAGCAACGTGCGAGCGCGAACCCACGGTCAACGCGAGCGCGCTCGCAGAACTACACGCTCACTTCGATGGCACTCGGGACGGTGCTCCAGTCGAAGCGGTACGTGACGTCAGCGAGTCGCGAACGGGCAATCGAGTTGCTCGAACTGGTCGGCATCCCCGATCCGGTCGAGCGGGCCGACGAATACCCCCACGAGTACTCCGGCGGCATGCTCCAGCGAGCGATGATCGCACAAGCGCTCGCCGGCGAACCCGACATACTGGTCGCCGACGAGCCGACGACGGCACTCGACGTGACCATTCAGGCCCAGATTCTTGACCTCCTCGACGATCTCAAAGCGGAGACCGGAATGACGATACTCCTGATCACACACAACCTCGGCGTCGTGGCCCGCATGTGCGACCGCGTCGGCGTGATGTACGCCGGCGAAATCGTCGAGCGCGGCACGCTCGAGGACGTCTTCGACGATTACGTCCACCCCTACACGGCAGGCCTGCTCGGCTCGGTTCCCGATCTGGAGGGTGCAGGCGGTCGTCTCCAACCGATCTCGGGGAACGTTCCCAGCCTGCTGGATCACGAGATGGGGGATCGGTGTCACTTCGCGGATCGGTGTCCGAAGGCCATGGAGAACTGCCTGAACCATCCACCCGAATATCCGACGAGCGGGAGCGACGATCACGCGGTACGATGCGTGCTCGCAGAGACGGAGTACGACGATGAAAAAGCGTTGCCCGACGACTACTTCGTCGGGACGGACCGTCCCGCTGGGGACAAGCACGTCGGTCCCGACGACCGCGACGAAGACGACGAAGAACGGCGACATCCGCCGGCGGAAACCACCGGGGGTGAACACCAGTGAGCGCCGACATGCCGCTCGTCCGCGTCGAGAACCTCGAGAAGTACTTCTGGGAGAACGACTCGATCCTCGATCGACTGTTCGGTGACGAGCCGGTGCCCGTCCGCGCCGTCGACGGGGTGAGCCTTGATATCCACCGCGGCGAGACGCTCGGTCTCGTCGGCGAGTCGGGTTGCGGGAAGTCGACCGCCGGCGAGACGCTGCTTCGACTGCAGGAGCCGACCGACGGCCGAGTCGAGTTCGAGGGCGCGAACGTCTACGACATGGATGGCAGCGACCTCGACGACTTTCGGCGCGAGGCCCAGATCGTGTTTCAGGATCCGTTCTCGAGTCTCGACCCCCGAATGACGGTCGGGAGCATCGTCAGACAACCCCTCGACATCCACGACGTAGGATCGAAGGCTGAGCGCCGGGACCGGGTTCAGGAACTCCTCGAGCGCGTCGGCCTCTCGGCCGACCAACTCGATCGCTACCCCCACGAGTTCTCCGGGGGCCAGCGCCAGCGGATCGGGATCGCCCGTGCGCTGGCCCTCGAGCCCGACTTCCTGGTGCTCGACGAGCCGACGTCGGCCCTCGACGTCTCGGTGCAGGCGCAGGTGTTGAACCTGCTCGACGACCTGCAAGCGGAGTTCGATCTGACCTACCTGCTGATCAGCCACGACCTCTCCGTGATTCGTCACGTCTGTGACCGCGTGGCCGTGATGTATCTCGGGGAGATCGTCGAGATCGGTCCCGTTGGCGACCTGTTCGAGGACCCGAGACACCCCTACACGCAGGCCTTGCTCGAGAGTGTCCCGCGGGCGTCGACCGCGGAACGCGAGCGCGAACGGGAGACGCTCGCCGGTGACGTGCCGTCGCCGCGAAATCCACCGAGCGGCTGTCGGTTCCGGACCCGGTGTCCGATGGTGATCCCGCCGGAAGACCTCGACATCGAGCAGGATACCTACCGCCAACTCATGACGGTCCGCCAGCGGATCGAAAGCCGCGACGTCTCGCTCGAGTCCGTCGGCGACGACGGTCGGTTCGAGCGCGGCGAGGACGGCATACCCGCCGAGGACGTTCCTGGGTTCGTCGCGGCACTGAAGGAGCGATTGCTCGACGAGACCCTCCCCCCACGTCACGACGAGATTCTCGAGGAGGCGCTCGCGGAACTGGCCGACGAAAACTGGGGCGCCGCCGCCGACCGACTGCGCGAGACATACGAGAGCGTCTGCGAACGGGACCGTCCCGAACTCGAGACCGAGGAACACCCGGTCGCCTGCCACCTTCACGGTGAGGCCAGCGAGCGGACCGGTGAGCCGGATTCGTGGACCTGACGGAGTTCGTGAATACCGGCCCGGCGAACGGTGGACTTACACGAGGTCTGAATCGGTGGCATTGACATCTGTACTGTCCGTTTGGGCCGTAATCGGTGCCAACACAGTGTCGATCGTTCGGATGGGGGTGCCTATCTGTGTTGGCAGTAGGTGTAATATCGCTCAGGCTCTTGGACAGGTATGAACGATGCGAGCGCCAGCCGAATGGAAGCTGCCTGTTCTCTCCTCGCCGAGTCCGAGCGCCGGTTCCTGTTGTACCAGCTGGCCGAGCACCGGGACGCGAACCTCGAGGATGTCGTCACCGGAATCGCGGCCTGGGAGCTCGACGCCCGCCCGGCACAAATCGACAAGGACACCAGACAGCGAGTCTACGTCTCGCTGGTGCACAACCACCTGCCGCGACTCGCCGACTACGACATCATCGAGTACGACCTGCGAAGCGGCGATATCGTGCTCACCAACGGGTTCGACGAGATCAAGCCGCTGTTAGAGCAGTTCAAGCAGACCGAAGCGGAGCCCGAAATCCGCGAGCTACCCCCGCTCTGAACCGGCGTCTTCTTTGGCAGGGAGTTTCGCGTCGCCACCGTTTCTGACGGGTTTCTGACGGTCGAGATACGTTCGATCGTTGGTTCCTACGAGCCGATAGCCACGGTTCGGCCTCGACATCGATCGTTTCGAACCGAAACAGGTAGGAGCGTTCTGGCGAGACGTTCCGTGTGAGCCGATATCGAAACCTCGGACTCTTTCTGGCGCTCGCGGCGATCTGGGGAAGCGCGTTCGTCGCGATCAGCGCGGGTCTCGATCACTTTCCGCCGGTGTTGTTCGCAGCCCTGCGATACGATATCGCGGGCGTGCTCATGCTGGCGTACGCGGCATTCGCCGTCGACGACTGGTATCCGCGGTGCCGTAGCGAGTGGCTACTGGTCGCCGCCGGCGCCGTGTTGTTGATCGCGGCCTACCACGCGTTCCTGTTCGTCGGACAACAGCACACTACCGCGGCTGCGGCGGCGATCGTCGTCAGCCTCTCACCCGTGTTGACGACGGGGTTCGCCCGCGCGTTCGCCCCGTCGGACGCGCTCTCGGCGGTCGGCGTCGTCGGCCTGCTCGTCGGACTGGTCGGCGTCGCCATCATCGCTCGGCCGGATCCGTCGAACCTGCTGTCGGCGGACGTCGTCGCAACGCTGCTCGTCTTCTGTGCGGCAGCCGCCTTTGCGCTGGGAAGCGTCCTCACGCGGGCCATCGAGGCGGATCTCCCGATCGAGACGATGGAAGCCTGGTCGATGATCGGCGGCGCACTCCTCATGCATCTCGTCAGTCTCGGCCTCGGCGAACCGATCGAGCCCGCCGCCTGGACCCACCCCGAAGCGCTCGGCGCGCTCGGCTACCTCGCGGTCGTCGCGAGCGCGATCGGGTTCCTGCTCTACTTCGACCTGCTCGAGCGACTGGGGGCCGTCGAGATCAACATGGTCTCCTACGTCGCCCCGATCTTCGCCGCGGTCGTCGGCTGGGCCTATCTGGGCGAAGTCATCGACGTGACGACCGTCGTCGGCTTCGGTCTCATCGCGGTCGGCTTCGTGCTCGTCAAACGGCAGGCGCTGCGCGAGGAGTTCGGACACGTGATGCGGTGGCACTCGAGCGAGTGAGAGTTCCGCGTCGTCGACTCACCGATCGCCCGAGCGTCGACGCCGATGTGTGTGACCGACGTACAAAGCGACGAGGTTTACCGAAAGCACTCCGAGAAAGAGCAGGGCTTGGAGCGGCGTCGACAGCCCGTTTGCGAGTAACGGAAGGTAGAGGATGGGGAGCACGATCGCCCCCCAGAACCCGGCTACGCGAATCGGTTTCGCGAGCGATGGAGCGACGGCCTCGAGCGTTCGGTCGTCGCTCGCCGTTTCGGGACTCGACTCGAGGTCGGGATCGTCCCCTTCGCCGGATGGCTCTCGCTCGTCCCGACGTTGGTCGTCGGTCGACTCGAGGGAGGCGTCGGCCGAGTCGCTGGCAGTGGAGGGTTTCGACATCGATCTGGACGGATACGTATCACAGATCCGATGGCTAGTACATATAACGGGACGAACGTTTGCCGACCCCATGGCAGGTTCACTGTCGATAAGAGCCACCTGAACGAACACCTTCGGTTTCGGTCCGGAAAGCGGTCAGTTGGTGGTTATCTGATCCGCATTCGTTTCGGATTACAATCGTCTGCTACCGTTCCTAAGGGCTGGTTACAGTTCGACAGATCGCGTTATTGTAGTATTCGTGACACCGAACTGCCAACGAGAGATCGGGACCGGTCGAAGACGGCAGCTGCTCGAAGGCAGATTGGTGCAAAAAATCGACGTCGATACGCGAGCGCCTCAGCTCACTGGAAGCCGATGCGGCTGCCGCGTCGGCCCGTCGGCCCAGGGCCACCCGAGCCGCCGCCCTGGAACTCCTCTTCGATCTGCTCGTAGTACTCGAGGATGTCGTCCGTAATCGTCGGTCGGACGTTCTCCATCGCCTGTCGGAAGTGACGCATCTCGACGATATCGGCCTCGTGATCATCGCGAAGCGCCTCGATGGCTGCCTCCCGAGAGATCGACTCGAGGTCGCTGCCGACGTAGCCGTCCGTGATCTCCGCGATCTCGCGGAGGGTCACGTCGGCCGCCAGCGGCGTGTTCTGCGTGTGAATGTCGAGGATCCGTTCGCGGCCGTCGACATCGGGTTGACCGATCATGACGAGTCGGTCGAACCGACCCGAGCGCAACAGTGCGGGGTCGATCATGTCTGGGCGGTTTGTCGCGCCGATGACCATCACGTTCTCCATCTCCTCGAGTCCGTCGAGTTCGGTCAGCAGCTGGTTGACCACCCGCTCGGAGACGTTCGAGCCGGTCTCACCGCCACGGCCCGGCGCGAGCGCGTCGAGCTCGTCGAAGAAGATCACCGTCGGGGAGACCTGCCGCGCCTTGCGGAAGGTCTGGCGGATGGCCTTCTCCGATTCGCCGACCCACTTGCTGAGCAGCTGCGGGCCACGAACCGAGATGAAGTTCGCGTTCGTCTCGTTGGCGACGGCCTTCGCCATCAGCGTCTTTCCGGTGCCCGGCGGTCCGTAGAGGAGGACGCCGGCCGGCGGATCAACGCCCAGCCGCTCGAACCGCTCTGGGTTGTTCAGCGGCCACTCGACGGACTCCTGGACCTGTTCTTTGGCGTCGTGGAGCCCGCCCACGTCGTCCCAGGAGATTTTCGGGAGTTCGACGAGCACCTCGCGCATCGCGGAGGGTTCGACCTCGTTTAACGCGCCGCGGAAGTCCTGTCGCTTGACGATCATCCGGTCGATCAGGCTCGGCGGGATGTCCTCCTCGTCGAGGTCGATCTCCGGCAGGTATCGACGCAGCGCCTTCATCGCTGCTTCCTTCGTCAGCGACTCGATGTCCGCACCCACGAAGCCGTGGGTCTCGTCGGCCAGGTGGCCGAGTTTGACGTCGTCGGAGAGTGGCATGCCGCGGGTGTGGATCTGGAGGATCTCCTCGCGACCCACCTCGTCCGGGACACCGATCTCGATCTCACGGTCGAATCGACCGGGTCGGCGCAGTGCCGGGTCGACCGAATCGACGCGGTTCGTGGCGGCGATGACGATGACCTGGCCCCGGGCCTCGAGGCCGTCCATCATCGTCAACAGCTGGGCGACGACGCGGCGTTCGACCTCGCCGGTGACGTCCTCCCGTTTCGGCGCGATCGAGTCGAGTTCGTCGATGAAGATGATCGACGGCGACTCCTCGCTGGCGTCCTCGAAGATCTCACGGAGCTGTTGTTCGGACTCGCCGTAGTACTTCGAAATGATCTCCGGCCCCGCGATGGAGAAGAAACTCGCGGAGGTCTCGTTGGCGACCGCTTTCGCCAGCAGCGTCTTCCCGGTCCCCGGCGGCCCGTGGAGCAGGACACCCTGTGGCGGCTCGATCCCCAACTTCTTGAAGATCTGTGGGTGTTTCATCGGGAGTTCGACCATCTCCCGCACGCGTTGAATCTCGCCCTGGAGACCGCCGATGTCCTCGTAGGTGATCCCGCCGCCGGTCTTCTCGAAGCCGCTGATCGGCTCCTCACGGAGTTCGACGTCGGTGTCCTCGGTGATCAACACGACACCCTCCGGCTCCGTCTCGACGGCGATGAGCGGAATCGCCTGCCCTGGCGACCGCATGAATGGATGATTCGTCGAGGACATGACCGGGACGATGTCGCGGCCGACGACCGGCCGTTTGAGAATCTGGCGTTTCACCATGCCAGCCGCGTCGGAACCGAACTGCACCGACGCCTCTTCGGGGGGTGCAAGCGTGAGTTTGTCCGCTTTCGTGGCTTCGGCCTTGCGGATCGTCACGCGCTCGCCGATTCCCACGTCGGCGTTCTGGCGGGTGAAGCCGTCGATCCGGACCGTGTCGGTGTTCCAGTCCTGCCGGTCGGCGCGCCACACCTTCGCCGCGGTGGTGTCTGCACCTTCGATCTCGATGATGTCGCCCGGACTCAGCTTCAAATGCAACAGCGTGTCCGGGTCGAGTCGGGCGATACCACGACCCGAGTCGTTCGGGTACGCCTTCGCAACCTCCAGTTGAACTTCATTCATGATTCGGGGTAGACGATGATGTCTTTTACTCCGCTTCGTGAGCGGATAGGTTTTTTGCTAGCCTTCACCGCATGGTGTGCTAGATGCTACCATATGTATCTGTGGCTGGAAACTACATAGATGTACCGGCATCGGTCGGTTTTGGTGCTACCGACAGCCGGTGGCGGAACCGAATACGGAAGCGGCCTCGGGACGAGCAGATGCCTTTTTGACCGTGCCACCCGGCCACCTACCTATGAGCATCCTCGCGTTCGACGGCCGCATGGGCGCAAGCGGCGATATGATCCTCGCCGCCCTGCTCGATGCCGGCGCCGATCCCGACGTCCTCGAGTCCGTCACCGACGCCCTCGAGGTGGAGTACCGAATCGACGAGACGGTCAAGTGCGGCATCTCCTCGACGACCATCGACGTCTACCTGACCGATCGTGACGGTTCCGACGGCCACGAACAGGGTCACGCTGACGAGCACGACGGGAGCGAACACTCCCACGAACACGTCGATCACGACCACGGAGACGGGCACGATCACGAGCACGAGCATACCCACGACGACGGGGACGAGGACGACCATACTCATGACCACGCTCACACGCACGAGAACGGAGACAGCCACGATCACGTCCACGCCGAAGGCCACGGCCCCCACCGGAGCTACCTCGAGGTCCGCGAGATCGTTGAGAACATGGGCCTCGAGCCGGCGATCGAGCGCGACGCGCTCGCGATCTTCGAACTGCTCGGGGAGGCCGAGGCGAGCGTCCACGGGGAGTCCCTCGAGGAGATCCACTTCCACGAGGTCGGGGCCGACGACGCCATCGCGGACATCGTCGGGGCCGTGTTGCTGTGTCACGACCTCGCCCCCGACGAAATCGTCACGACGCCGCTCGCGACGGGCGGCGGCAGCATCTCGATGAGTCACGGCGAGTACCCCGTCCCGACACCGGCGGTCGTGGAGATCGCCCAGCGGGCGGACTGGTCGCTCCGCGGCGGGCCCGTCGAGACCGAACTGCTCACGCCGACGGGGGCCGCGATCCTGGGCCACCTCGCCGACGGCGTGGAGTCGCTGCCCGCGCTCGACCTCGAGGGGTCGGGCTACGGCGCCGGCGGCTACGACCTCGATCCACACCCGAACGTGTTGCGGGTGCTGGTCGGGGACGGCGGCGGGCGCGGCGAGTTGGTCAAAGACGATATCGCCGTCCTCGAGACGAACCTCGACGACGCGACGCCGGAGGTCCTCGGCGGCCTCCAGGAGACGCTCGCAGACGCGGGCGCAAGAGACGTGTCGATACTGCCGGTCACGATGAAGAAGTCGCGGCCGGGGCATCTCGTGAAGGTGATCTGCAAGCCCGCGGACCGAGAGCGAGTGGCTCGAGCGCTGGCCGAGGAGACCGGGACGCTCGGCGTTCGCGATGCGGGGGCGACTCACCGCTGGATCGCGAACCGGGAGTTCGAGACGGTGGCGCTAGAGGTCGATAGTGAGACGTACAACGTGACGGTGAAAGTTGCCAGCGACGTGGACGGCGAGGTGTACGACGTGAGTGCGGAGTACGACGACGCGCTAGCGGTGGCTCGAGAGACCCGGGTTCCAGTTCGCGACGTGCTTCGACGGGCCGAAACTGTGGCTCAAGCGGCTATCGATGCCGACGACAGCTTCGGCGACATCTCGTGATCCCCAGTGTGACAGCTGGGTGAGACGAGCACCTGTTCAGGGAGGACGAAACGAGACCAGCAAAGCGGAGAGTCAGTGGACGTTCAGGTGCGGTGACCGGAACCACGAAAGAAATAAGAGATTTGTTCTCGATCGATGGCGGTAATAGGAGATATTCGAGTACGGTGCCGTGCAGTTGTACTCGGTTTGGCTATTCGTTCGCGAATGGGGCCCGAGTCTGTCTAACGACGACGTTGTACAGCGACAATAAAACCGAAACTCCGTGTTATTTCCGATGGAAATCTCGCATAGACCGAGTGGGGTGAGCAGTAAATTGTAACTCTAGTCCCCAATCAGTCGTTCTGAGGCCTCAAATCGTTGGCAGCGACGGTTAATCACTGAAACGATCGTTTCGGCTTTTGACAGTATCGTCGGTATCAAAGGCATATGAGCAGCGTGATTTTACCCCGCAAAGAATGTAGCTACCTGAGAAGTCGACATCAGAGTGACCTATTAGAAGGCCGTAACCGGTTGGCCAACACAGGTCGTCGATCACGGCCGCTTCGACAGTATACGTGCGCTACGACCGGTCATACTTCTGAACTAACGGTCCATTCGGGTGTTAGTCGATGTCGAACACATCGTGGGGATAATCGATGACTATGCGAGCTAACGAACAACTCGATGTCGGAGTGATCGGAGTGGGGTCGATGGGACAACACCACGTGCGCGTCTACAGTTCGCTCCCGGACGCAAACCTCGTCGGTGTCTTCGACGCCGACGAGAACCGTGCGCGGGCGGTCGCACACGATCATGACACGTCCGCGATGGAGTTCGATCCGCTTCTCGACGCCGTCGACGCCATCTCGATTGCGGTTCCCACGAGCGCACACTACGAGATAGCGACCCGCTGTCTGGAGGCCGGCGTCGCAGCGCTCGTGGAGAAGCCGGTGGTCGGCGATCTCGAAACCGGACAGGACCTACTCGAGAGGGCGAATTCGGCGGACGTTTTGCTACAGGTTGGTCACATTGAGCGGTTCAATCCGGCAGTGATAACGCTCGCGGAGATTCTCGACGAGATCTCAGTGATCGGCCTCGCTTCGCGCCGACTCGGCCCGCCACCAAACACGAAAACGGACGACAGTGCCGTACTCGACCTGATGATCCACGATATCGATATCGTCCTCTCGCTTCTCGACGAGGTTCCGACGTCCGTGAAGGGAACCGGGGTTCGAAAGAACGGGCACGTCTCAGCGCTAGTGGAATTCGGGCCCGACCTGATGGCATCACTGACGGCGAGCCATCGGACGCAGCGGAAAGTGCGAACGCTCGAGGTCACCGCCGAAGAGGGGCTGTTCCTCGTCGATTACATCAACCAGTCGATCGAGATTCACCGTCGCTCGGTTCCGGAGTACGTCGAGCAGAACGGCAAGATCCGTTACAGACACGAGAGTTCCGTCGAACACCTGCACGTTCCGAACGAAGAGCCCCTCCGAAACGAACTCGAGTCGTTTCTGAAGGCGGTCGCAACGAACTCCTCGCCCAAGGTCACGCTCGAAGACGGGTTGAATGCGCTCGAAATCGCAGAACAAATCGAACAACAGGGTCTGGGGACCCTACCGAAGAAGGACACGCACAAACGGCTGTCGAATGAAAGGATATGCGCGACCGAACGGGGCAGAGGAGAGACGAGAAATAAACAACCGTCTGACAGGGGTGGGTGACATGTCGTCTCATCGATCGTCGAGTCGACCCTACGACTCGTCCGGGACAGACCAACACTCCGTCATTTGCGTTGTGGGGCTGGGATACGTCGGCCTCCCGCTCGCGTACGAGTTCGATCGTGCCGGCCACACCGTCATCGGATTCGATGTCGATACCGAAAAGATTGAGCGACTTCGTTCCGGGGTTGATCCGACCAGCGACGTCGGGGACGACGCGATAGCGGATTGTGACGTCTCGTTCACGAACGAACCGGCAGCGGTGAGCGCCGCACGGTTCGTTCTCGTGACCGTCCCCACACCGCTCGACGATCTGAAGAACCCGGATCTCGAGTTTGTCCGGAGTGCGGGCGAAACGATCGGCCGAAACATCGAACCGGGTACGATCGTGATACTCGAGTCCACGGTCTATCCCGGAGCCACACGAGAAGTTCTCGCACCTGCGATCGAACAGTCGTCAGGCCTGCAGTGTGGCGAGGACTTCTATGTTGGGTACTCGCCCGAGCGACTCGTTCCCGGCACCGACGAACACACCATCCGAAACGTCACGAAGATTGTGAGTGCACAAACCGACGAGATCCGCGACGAGATCGCGTCCCTGTACGAGACCATTGTCGACGCCGGTGTCCACCGAGCACCGAGCATCGAGGTGGCGGAAACGGCGAAGTGTATCGAGAACATCCAGCGCGATCTGAATATTGCGCTCGTCAACGAGCTCGCGATCGCGTGTGAAAACCTCGGCGTCGACACGAGAGAGGTGCTCAAGGCAGCTCGTACCAAGTGGAATTTTCACGATTATCGGCCGGGCTTGGTCGGCGGCCACTGCATCCCGATCGACCCCTTCTACATCATTTACAAGTCCAAACAAAATGGATTCATGCCGCACCTGATACAGCAGGCGCGTGACGTCAACGAGTACGTTCCCGTGCACATCGGAAAACTCGTAATCAAGTGTTTGAACAACTGTGACAAGGTTCCCCGACGAAGTTGCGTTCTCGTCCTCGGACTCTCCTACAAGCCGGGTGTAGGTGACGTTCGAACCTCCGCCATTGATGGGACGATAGCGTATCTCGAAGGATTCGACATCGATGTCGTCGGATACGATCCCTGCACAGAGAACGACGTCGCACGCGCCGAGTTCGGCATCGAGGTCCAGGAGGAACTGTCGTTCGAGGGCGTCGATGGGATCGTCTTGGCGACGGCCCACGAGGAGTTCCGATCCATCGATTACGGAACCGCAGCAGAGGACATGGCGGACGACCCGTTCTTCGTCGACGTCAACGCGCTGTTCGACACCGACGAGATGACCGAGTGCGGATACGAGTATCGGAGATTGTAATCATGTATCGAAATCATCACATTGGTGTGATCGTACCAGCATACAACGAAGAGGGTCACGTCGGAGACGTCATCCGCGAGATGCCCGAGTTCGTCGATCGGATCTACGCCGTCGACGACCGGTCGACGGACGGAACGTGGGCCGAAGTGCTGGACGCTGCCGAAACCGGCGCGGGCGAGCACTCGTCCAGTGGGCTCCGGACGATGTTGACGGATGGCGGTCGAATCGCGAATCGAGGATCCGTTCACGAACGAGTCGGCCAAGTCGTTCCAGTTCGCCATCACGAGAACAGGGGTGCCGGCGGGTCGATCAAGACGGGCTATCTACTGGCGCTCGTAGATGGGGTCGATATCACGGTCACCGTCGACGGCGACGAGCAGATGGACCTCGGTCAGATGACGCGCTTGCTCGATCCGATCGTGGAAGGGCGGGTCCAGTACGCGAAAGGAAACCGTTTGCTCCGCACGAAACCGAACAGAGTGATGCCAACCTGGCGACTCTTCGGGAACGCGGTTCTGACAGTTTTGACGAGTATTGCCAGCGGTTACTGGGGGATAATGGACCCTCAAAATGGGTACACCGCTATTTCACGAGAGGCGCTCGAGACCATCGAGGTCGAGGACCTCTACGAGTACTACGGGTACACCAACGACGTACTCACGAAATTGAACGTTCACAATATCCGTGTCGGTGACGTGACGATGAAACCGATCTACGGAGATGAAAAGTCGAGTATCGTATACACGGAATACATTCCCAAAGTATCCGGAATGCTCCTGCGGAACTTCGTATGGCGACTACAGAAGACCAACCGCGGATGGTTCGTCCACCCACTCGCGCTATCGTACATCGTCGGTGGGATCGCTTCAGGCCTCGCGGCGGCCATCGGAGTTCGATCGCTGTACGCACACGTAAGTCGAAAAAAAGGCTCGACTGAACGATTCGCGTCGAGCCTCACGCTATTTGCAGTGGGGTGTCTCTGCATACTGTTCGGTACAGTGTTCGATATACACTGCAACGAGGAGAAGGTGGTGCGTATCCATGACTAGCGACGGTCTCAGCGTCGTCGTGACGATCCAGCACCCGTCTAACGTTCACTTTTTCCGAAATGCGATAACCGAATTCAGGAGTCGAGGCGACGACGTTCACGTTTTTGCGCGAGAAAAAGACATTGCGTGTGAGTTGCTCGACGAGTACGGAATCGAGTATCAACTTCTTGCAGGCGGTTCGTCGAACCTGTACGAACTGGCGAAAGTACAGACGAAATACGAGTACGAGATTCTGAAACGCGTTCGAAGCCTCCAGCCCGACGTCCTGCTGGCCGTCAGTGAACCGGCGATCACCCACGCGTCCACCTGTTTCGATTGTCAGAGCGTTTTGTTTACCGACACCGAGCACGCGACGATCCAGAACTACCTCGCGTATCCGTTCGCCGACGTTATTTGCACCCCGGAATCGTACTGGGACGACCTCGGCAACAAACAGGTCAGCTATCCCGGCTTCCACCAGCTCGCGTATCTCCATCCCGATCGTTTCTCGCCAAATCCTCGCGTCCTCGACCACGTCGACGCCGACGAGGACGATAAACTCGCAGTATTACGTCTCGTATCGTGGGACGCCGCTCACGACATCGGACAGCAGGGGATCGGCGGCGTCGAAACGCTCGTCGAGGGTCTCGAGCGCAGTGGTGTTCGGGTCCTGATCACCTCAGAGACCGAGTTACCGGCGTCGCTCGAAGATCGCCGGGTCGACCTCCCCGTCCACCAGATCCTCGATCTGCTCTACTACGCGGACCTGTTCATCGGAGAGAGCGGTTCGATGGCCATCGAGAGCGCCGTTCTTGGCACGCCGACGATCTACGTGTCGTCGCTCTCCGCGGGAGTTCTCGAGAAACTAGAATCGTGGTACGGACTTCTTTTCAGTCATGCCCAAAGTCCGCCGCCTCAGCAACTCCTCGAAGAGGCGACGACCATCCTCGAGACTGACTCGTCGGTCTGGGAGTCGCGCCGTCAACGCCTGCTCGAGGAGAACGTGGATATGACGGAGTTCATTCTGGAAATCGTCGATCGAACGGTCGCGGTACCGAAATCTCGGCCCGGGGCCCTGCAAAAAACGATTGATCGAGTGAGACAGCGATGACGGAGTTGCTCGACGAGTACGAATTCGCACTGTGTCTAACCCACGACGTCGACCGCCCGTTCAAGACGTTCCAAGCGCCGTACTACGCGCTGCAGGAACGGGACCCGTCACACCTGCGTTCGTTGCTCAACGACGAGCAACCCTACTGGCAGTTCGAGGAGGTAATGAGCCTCGAGGACGATCTCGGTGTTCGGTCGTCGTTCTACTTCCTGAACGAGAAACGGCTCTGGGAGAAGGGACTGCGAGAGTGGCTGCGTCCCGAGAGCTGGAAGCTCTACGGCGGCCGGTACCGCATCGAAGACGAGCGGATCGTAAACGTGATTCGAGACCTCGATCGCGGCGGCTGGGAGGTCGGAATTCACGGCTCCTACGAAACGTACGACGACCGGGGACGGCTGTGGTACGAGAAGGAGACGCTCGAGCGTATCCTGGGGAAGGAAATCCTCGGCGGGCGCCAGCACTATCTTCGATTGAAACGACCGACGACGTGGGAACACCACCGGGCAATCGGGCTGAAATACGACGCGACGCTCGGGTCGAACGGCGGATACGGGTTCGACGGACAGTACGACGTCCTTCGACCGTTCAACGACGAGTTCGTCGTGTTCCCGCTCACCGCGATGGAGCGGCCCCTGCTTGAATCCGCCGGGTCGACGGAGGCAGCGTTGCGCGAGTGTAACCGTCTCCTCGACGAGGCAGCGGCGAACGACGCCGTAATGACCGTGTTGTGGCATCCTCGGTACTTCAACGAGAGCGAATTCCCCGGATACCGGGAGCTGTACGTCGAGTTGATCGAAGGAGCGCAGGATAGAGGTGGATGGGTGGGACCGTGTGGCGAGTGTTACGACCGACTTGAACTCGAAGAAATGATACAATGAGCATCGACATCGACACGCTCGAACCGACCGAACGCGAACAGTGGGACGATTACGTCGAGCAATCGCCGATGGGAACGTTCTTTCACCGCTACGACGTCCTAGAGGTCATCGAACGGCACGCGTCCGCCGAGTTGCATCCACTGGTAGGATACAAGGGCCAGGAACCCGTCGGAATTTTTCCGGTATTCGAGATTCGAAAGGGTGGGGTTTCAACCGCGTTCTCACCGCCACCCGGACTCGGATTGCCGTTTTTGGGGCCTGCCCACCTCAACGAGAACAAGCTCAAACGCAGAAAGCTCGAGCAACGACGGAAACGGTTCGTCGACGGCTGTCTCGAGTGGATCGACGAGGTGTCTGGACCTCGATACACGCGGATCTGTACGTCGGTCACCTACGACGATCCGCGGCCGTTCAGCTGGAACGACTACGACACGAGGCCGCTACACACCTATCTACTCGACCTCGATCGGGACGAGGAACAGCTCAAACGATCCTTCTCGAAGTCGCTCCGTCGCTACCTCGATCCCGACGATTCGGATCGATTCTCCATCGAAGAAGGCGGCACCGACGCGATCGGCTTCATCCACGAGCAGATCCGGTCGAGATACGAGGCGCAGGGGCGGCGGTACCGGGTACCGCTCGAGTTTCTCACGGACCTGTTCGAATCGCTCCCGGACGGACGCGTTCGTCCGTATGTCGCGGATGTAGACGGCGAGCGAGCGAGCGGAATCATTGTCTTCGAGGGCCAGTCGACGATCTACTACTCGGAGGGTGGCGGAAAGCCCGACGTGGAGTACCCGATAAACGATCTGCTCCACTGGCGAATCATTCGGGACGCCAAAGATCGGGGGGTCGAAACGTACGACCTCCACGGGGCCGATTCTCCGCGAATCTGCGAGTACAAGTCGAAGTTCAACCCCGATCTGGGGACGTACTACGAACTGGAGAACGGGACCCCCCTGATGAACGTCGTCTCGAATCTCTACCAGAAGTACAGATAGCGGCGCCAAATCGAAGGTACCCCATGTTCGTACGACGAATCCGATCTCCATACAGCCGTTTACAGCAAGGTACGAATGAGAAGTGACCTCGTATCGAGCGTCACGTCCGAGTTCGCAGGAAGAGCTTTCCACGCCCTGATGGCCGGCGTGTTGCTCGTATTCCTCACTCGGTCGCTAGGTGCAGAGTCGTACGGATTGCTCGCGCTGGCGATCTCTGTCTTCGCGTTTTTCAGGTTGTTCAGCGAAATGGGAATCGCTCGGTCTGCTGCGAGATACGTCGCGGAGTTCAAATCGTCAGAGCCGGCGAAAGCAGACACTGTCGTCGTCGAATCGCGGCTGCTCGCGATCGTTGCAGCGATCGCAGTCGCGCTGATTCTCGTCGTCTCAGCGGACGTGATCGCCGACGTGCTCGACGAACCGTCGATCGCACCCGTCATCGTCGTTGGTTCGGGTATCGTGCTATTTTACTCCCTGCACCAGTACAACCGAATTCTTCTGCAGGGGTACGAGAACGTCATCGCGAGTGCGAAGCTTCACGCCCTCGAAGCGCTGTTCACGGGCCTGTTCGTGATCGGATTCGTCCTCTACGAACCGTCCGCGGTGACCGCGGTCCTCGGATACGTCTTCGGATACGGATCGGCGGCGATCGTCGGGTTCGTCATGATCGCCAGGGTTCGGAGTCCGGACGAAACGGGGGAGAGAGATCGATCCGAAATCCGGTACCAGGTTCTCCGGTACAACGTTCCGCTGACCGTGACGAGACTGTCCGACGTCGTTGACCGACAGGTGGACATCCTCCTCGTGGGCTACTTTATTAATCCGCTGGCCGTCGCGTTCTACACGATCGGGAAAGAAATCTCGCAGCTCGTCAGCGTCCCTGCGGCTTCGCTCGGCTTCGCACTTTCGCCGACTTACGGTGCTGACAAGGCGGCTGGGCGGGGGAAGAACGCCGCAGCCCTCTACCAGGAGAGTCTGAACAAGACGCTCATATTTTATGTCCCCGCTGCTGTCGGGATCATCCTCGTCGCAGACGTCGCGATTCCGAGTATCTTTGGCGACGAGTACACCGGTGCGATTGTCGTTGTGCAAATTCTCGCGTTGTTCGTCTTCTTCGAGGGACTCGCCTCCATTTCGAGCCCTGCCGTCGATTACCTCGGCCGAGCTCGATCGAAAGCGATCGTCAAATTCATTACGTCGTTAGGAAATCTCATTTTGAACATACTGTTAATTCCGGTCGTAGGTGTCGTTGGCGCTGCGATTGCGACCGTCATCACGCACGGTCTGTATTCGTTCGCCACCGTCTACATCGTCTACACGGAACTGCCGTTCGACGTCCCAAGCATCGGCCGTTGTCTCTTACGGGTGTTGGTGCTTTCCTTCGTGATGGGAACGGCCGTTCACGGACTCACCCAGGCGTTCACGGGGTACACGGCACTGATACTGGGTGTAACGATTGGAACCGGTATCTGGCTCTTCGCCTGTCACGCGCTTGATCTCATCGATTACGGCGAGATAGTGACTATGCTCAAAAACTGATTCCACAGGGGTACGTAACACGATGCGAGCGGTGAGTTCGGCCGCTATTATACGGCAGTCCTGTCCAAGTGTTACAGCTACGTCGTTCGTGCTGGAGGGGGCAATCATGGACGTGCTTTCCGGGTCGTTCGAAAAAATACGTACCGAGTCCCTCGTGTACTATCACGACGGTGCGATACCGAATATTGCGATTCCCAGTCGGGATTTGAATGTTGAATGGGTTGCGGAGGAATTAATAAATACTGTCGTAGAATCAAGCAACCGACGGGAGAGATTTTTTCATTTCCTCGATTCAGGGTACAGCGGCCTACTCGCACACGACGACGAGTCTTGGACCGCGTACGGATGGATCTGTACGCCGAGATCCGACAGGGTTCCGATCCAACTCCCCGACTGGATCGGGGACCTCGATACGTATTGGTTGTTCTTTGCCAGAACGAGAGAAGGGGATCGCGGGGAAGGATGGCACAAGTATCTTCTCGCCGAACGGCTGCGAGCGATCTACGAATACGACCTCGGTTCGTCGATTTACACTGACACCGACATCGACAACGTCTCGCGATTTTCGATAGTGTCGAGCGGATTCGGACCGGCAGGAACGCTTAGAACGTACAGTCTGGGCTATCCACCATTCGATATGAAAAAGATCGGGCGGTGGAACTGGGACACGTCGCATCCGCCGCTTCCCGAATCAGAGTGAATTCGAGTTCTCCGTCTGCCGACCAGATATCGAATACGTTCCGGTAGTCGATCAATTCGATGCGCGTCACCGGAAGCGCTTGTACAGTTCCTTCACTCCGTTCATCGCTTTACTTCCTCGTTCGAGCGTGTAGTAGGACCGGATCTCGGGATTAAATTTGGCCTTGTACTTACAGAGGCGGGGATTGTTTGCCCCGGCGAGATCGAATCGTTCGATACCGCGTTCGTGGGCTTGGCGGATATAGTACCAGACGACGAGATCTGTCACGGGTAAATCGAATTCGTAATCGGCTACCCCTTGCCAAGCGAGAATCACCTCGTCGTTCTCCAGTGTGAGATCGCCGCCGACGAACTCACCTTCCGCTCGACAGATGTACGCGCGCATGGTCCCTTCGGGTAGCGCTCGATAGAGATCGCGAGCGAAGGACTCGGGGACATTGAACGCGACGCCTTGCTCGGCGTGACGGTTCTGTGCCATGTTGATGATTCTCCCGACGTCCGCCTCGTCGCCTTCGAGAAGTTCGTACTCGGCGTCGTCAGCATGGCGAACGTTCGACCGGATGTCACCGCTGAACGTCATAAACAGGTCGTCGGAATCGGGCGTGATGTCGACCTCGTAGGTGAACTCCGGGGTCGCCTTGAAGTCGTTCCAGATGAACGGACGGGGATCGTTGTAGGCCGGGTGAGTTCGAACGTGGACGTAGCGAGGGTCGACGGTCTCCTGTAGTTTCACGTCGACAGCCTCAATAAACCGACGGTGGCGCTTTTCGGCCTTTCGTCGTTTCAGCTTTTCGTGGTTGAGTAAAACGGGACCCAGGTAACTGATCTTTAGGTCGGGAGGCGGGGAGAGCGCAATGCGAATCGGGCCCCGCGACAACGCGAAAACCGGGAACAGTCCGATGGGTTCGTCCCCCTTGTAGCCACAGAACGGATGCAGAGTCGCGTTTGAGTACTCTCCCATCACCTTGAGCGCTTCGAAGCGATGGAAAGGGGTAGTCTGTGGAGAGCGCTCGATGAGGCTGTTCCATTCGTCTGCGTCGTCGAGACGCGCGACCTCGATACTCATCTAATCACCTGTCCGGATACAAGGAGGTATCGTGTCTGCGTTACGTAATATATCATCATGAACGTGGAACACTGGCGATCGGACCCAGTGTCAGTGGTTGTCGGAGTTACTCATTACCGCATCGAATGGCATAATAAGTGCGGCATGGGCTTTCAACGTCCGGAAATCGAACCTGCTGGCAAGATGGTGACTGATCGGTTGGTCCGCTGCACCGTCGGGATTACCGGTAGTACACGACGCTGTTCGAATCGTACACTCGGTTCCGTTCCGAGAACTCGTCCCACGGCAGTTCGTCCTCGTAGACGTATTCAGATTCGGCCAACTGTAGCGGTCGCTGCTCGAGTTCCCCCTCGCGGATGAGAACCCCGTCGGCTACTCCGTGGTCGACGGATCCGTCTTCGATCGGCAACCGTTCGCACTCGGACTGCAGCACCTCCTCGTAGTATCGACACGTGACGTGGTCGGATCCCAACTCGTCTCGATGGACCGCATCGAGCTGCTCGAACGATTCCCGTTCCTGTTCCGTGTGGTAGTACGTGTAGAACTCCCGCTCGACGAGGGGGTTATCGGATGCGACGAAGTCGTTCGAGACGGCCACGAACGAGAAACACGATACCAGTAGTAATACGACGAGAAACGTTTTGAAACCGCCTCTCTTGACCAGTTCGTAGAGTCCGTATCCGGCCGTCAATGCGAGGAAGACGAACCCGTAATGAGCGAACCTGGTGAAGTTCACTCCTGCCAGCGATT
Source organism: Natronorubrum tibetense GA33 (assembly GCF_000383975.1). Lineage (NCBI taxonomy): Archaea > Methanobacteriati > Methanobacteriota > Halobacteria > Halobacteriales > Natrialbaceae > Natronorubrum > Natronorubrum tibetense. Next base: position 3,733,556 of record NZ_KB913017.1, read on the forward strand.
CGACGAGGAGCGTCGGACCTGGGAACAACAGGGGGATCATCAGCACTGTCGCGACGCTGAACGAGGTGAGAAGCGGTGCCTCGTCGCGCGTCCGTTCGAACCAGAAGAGAAATCCGACGAGTACGAAGAATAACGCGAAGGCGTACGGGAGGTAATTCGCCAACTCGTGCCACGGGAATTGCAATACGCCCCCGGGAGCACCCTCCGTCGGACTCGTTCCGACGAAAATGCCGACGGTGTAATCGATTACGAGGGCCGCGAGGCTCTCGGCGCTATACAACCAGTAAATGCCGGTGATCGCGCCAGCGATGAGCAGCACCGATCCGTCGACGACGTATTTTTCAGCCCCGATTCCGCGCTCGAGAGAGCGCTGGTTGACGGTGTATCCCCGCTCGACGACGAATAGAATTCCGAGTAGTACCAGCACGAACGGGATCGATACCGTGTGATAGAACACGATAGCGGCGACGAAGAGAGCACTCAGCAGCCGCATTCTGACCGACGCGCGGGAGACAAGCGTGAAGAGGAGAACGATAAACAGGACGGACGTGATGCTCCGCGAGATCGAGTACATACCGTAGAAGACGTACTCGGGGATCGCAATGAGCACCAGACAGGAGAGTAACGCGACCGTCTCGTTCGGATACACACGACGCGCGAGGACGTACATCATCACCACGCCCGCACCGAAGATGAGTCCAGAAAGTAAGACCATCGTCGTGTGAGGATTAATCGACTCGCCCAGAAGGGCATACGACGACGCAGTGTACGTGTGCCACAGCGGAAACGACTCGTACAGTTCCCACGTTTCGGGCATCGTACCGGTTTCGTAAATCGAGAGCATCATTCCGACATGAGCGGGCAAATCCGTTCTACCGATGAAGTAATCGTAGTTGAGCGTCACGCTGAAAATCGAGACCAGCAGCGCCAGGATACAGTGATAGAGTGCGACACCGCTGCGTGCAGCGCCGGGTCCGGATGAGAGAATTAGTAAAAACAACAGCCCGTAGACGGCGGCAAACACGAAATAAAACGCCGTCGGTCGAACGGCGTACGCCGCCGTCATGGAGATCAGAATCGCGACGAGTACGTGAACCAGTATCGATGGAATTCGCCAGTCGAGTCGGCGGAGTGAATCGGGATCGAACGTCGTCTTTGTTTTCTTTTCAGTCGACCGTCGGAACGACCGCGCTACCACGGGTGCGAGCAGCATCGGAACGGCGAGATAGATTCCGAGAATACTGAAATTCGACAGTCCCAGCAACAGCGGCGTCAAAATGCCGACAACCGCCAAAACGGGCAGGCCGTAGATCATGAGCGCGTACGTGAGAGCGAACAATTGCTCGCGGCTTACGGCGAACGTCATGCTTTCAATTCTGCCGGCGACAAATCACGACTCGTCGTCCTTGAGGGACGAGAACGGACCCCCTCGTGTCGCGAGCGAACCGTTCGACCGCGAATCGCCGCGTTCGGTAGACGAAATCGTGTGATAGACCGGTAGAGACGAGAGGACACACGTCGTTTGTATCGTCCGTTCAGTTCGAAAGAGAAGTCGGACGTCGCGGGAATCGTCACCGAATTGTGCGACGATTCGTCGAAGGGACCGTCCAGGTCGTGCGCGCCCGCGAGGAGTGTACGTGATCGCATCTGTAGAGTCACGGATCGTACATCGAGCGGGACTGTATAGCTGTAGGGGTGGTGACAGTGCGAAGGAAGGTCTCTCGGTTGAATGTGTGGTTTTCTCAGGACGTAATTGGTGATTTCCGTATCGGATCCGGCTCGCAATCGAACGGGTCGATACCGAGTTCATGGCGAACGGTACGATTGCTGCGGTAGTAGCTTCTTACGCGACGTCCGATCCCTATTCGGTCTCGTAAGCGCCTGTTGACTTCCGGTAATAGTTAATAAATAGACCATATTTTTCCAAAAGAACATATATATTATAATGAAATTGTTCAACTCTAGAATTCAATTCTAATCGTTTGGTGACTTTCATGCGGAAAGACTTATTATACCGTGACTGTCTGTATACAATTACAATGGCACGCGATCGACCGATACTGGACGGCAATAGCAGCAGCACTGGCGACGAGCGACGAACAACCGACAACCGTTGTAACAGGCGGTCGTACCTGAAACTGACCAGTGGTGCCGCTGTGGCAGCGGCGTCTCTGGGGATGGCCACAACCACGGCGAGTGCGACGGCGGGCTCCGATCCCGCCGCGTATCTCGAGAGCGCGGACGACTACAACCACGTCTCGTTCGACGGGAACTGGGAACAGTGGTTCACGAATACGCACGGCGGCTACGTTTCGACGACGACGAATCACAGTCGTGGTGGCAGCGCACTCCGCATCGACTGGCCGACGGGAGAGTACTACGGCGCGACGATGGAGTACCTCATGGACGAAAACCACGGCTACCAGCCCGACTCCGGCCACGTCCGCTACTGGGTCTACTTCCCCGACGACTGGGAGTTCCACTCCGACGGTCTCGGCGGGACGAAACTCCCCGGCTTCGCTGGCACCTACCAAACCGGCGACCACGACATCGGTCCCGGCGGCTACGGTGGCCGCCCCTCCGACGGTACCAACGGTTGGTCGTCCCGACTGTTCAACTGCCGACCAGATCGGGCCGGCGGCCGCGGCCCAATCGGTCTCGGCAGTCAGGTCTACCACGCCGGCGACGGCGGCGAACACGGTGCGCACCCGACCTGGGACGCCGCCCTCGAGACGGGCACTTGGCACCGGATCGACCAGTATGTCGAGATGAATACGCCCGGCAGGGAAGACGGCGTCTACCGCGGCTGGGTTGACGGCGACCTCGCCGTCGAGATGGAGGGGCTGTACTTCCGCGACGAAGGGTACGGTGACCTGATCGGCATCCAAACGCTGTGGGCGATGTTTTACTTCGGCGGCGACTGGGGGTCGCCGGTCGACCAGCACATGCTGTTCGACGATCTGGAGATCTGGTTGTGGAACGATCGTCCGGATCTGAGCGACGGGAATGATGACGAGAGCGGTGAACCGACCGAACCGAGCGTTAGTACCGGCGGTTCAATCGTCGACGAAACCGCTATCGAACTCACCGGCGAGGTGGAAACAGTCGGCGAGCACGACGCGTTGGAAGCCCGATTCTACTTCCGCGAAGCCGGGAGCGACGGTTGGGTCTGGCATTATGCGGGCCCAACCGACGTTACCGAACCGACGAGTATCGCCCGAACCATGTCCAGCGACGAGTTAGCGGAGGGTTCGGAGTACGAATATTACGCGTCCTTGATCGATGGAAGCGAACAAGTAGCTACGGGCGAGACGGAAACGTTCACGACGTTCGAAGAAGAGGCGGAAGAAGGCCCAAGCGTGACTACTGGAAGTACGGAGGTCACCGACGAGTCCGTCGAGTTAACCGGCGAGGTCGAAACAGTCGGCGAGCACGACGCGTTGGAAGCCCGATTCTACTTCCGCGAGGCCGGGAGTGACGGCTGGGTCTGGCATTACGCGGGCCCAACCGATGTTACCGAACCGACGAGTATCACCCGAACCATGTCCAGCGACGAGTTAGCGGAGGGTTCGGAGTACGAATATTACGCGTCCCTGCTCGATGGAAGCGAACAAGTAGCTACGGGCGAGACGGAAACGTTCACGACGTTCGAAGAAGAGGCGGAAGAAGGCCCAAGTGTGACTACCGGAGGTGCGGAGGTCACCGACGAGTCCGTCGAGTTAACCGGTGAGGTCGAAACAGTCGGCGAGCACGACGCGTTGGAAGCCCGATTCTACTTCCGCGAAGCCGGGAGTGGCGGCTGGGTCTGGCATTACGCGGGCCCAACCGATGTTACCGAGCCGACGAGTATCGCCCGAACCATGTCCAACAATGAGTTGGAGACAGGGGCGGAGTACGAGTACTACGCGTCACTGTTGGATGGGGCCAACCGGGTTGCCGAAGGGTCGGTACAGGCGTTCACTACGGCCGACGACGAGGAGGATACCGAAGACGACGAAGAACGTCCAAACCGTGGTCGAGGACAAACTTAACGCGTTACACTGTCTCAACTGACAAGTCTCGTGTTCGGCCAGTAGCAGACGGCCGTTCCACTCAACAAGCGGTCTTTCGATATTTTTCGGCTCAAAGTAACCATCGATACGAAAGAACGCTTTCTATTAAGCAGATCGTTGTATTTTTACTGTTTTTTAAAATAAGAATTATTTCAAGAATTATAGCGAATTCGAACTCGAGAAAGTTTATAATTGTATTACTCGGTTGGTCGAGTCGTAATGGAACGTTACCGAGCGGACGCGGACGACAGTAGCCCCTCGACTGAACACACTCGGTATCGCGGGACTGACGACGGACTCGGTCGACGATCTTGCCTCAAACTGGCGGGCGGAACGCTTGCGACGCTGGGCATCGCGAGCGGGGCTGCGAGCGGACGTGACGACTCGGAGTCCGGACACGATCTTGAGACTGCGTCCGACCACACCGCCATTTCGTTCGACGGAAACTGGGAACAGTGGTTCACGAACACGGAGGGCACCAACACATCGGTGACGTCCGATTCGGACCGCTCGGACGCCGTATTGCGCGTGGACTGGCCGACGGGAGAGTACTACGGCGCGACGATGGAGTACCTCATGGACGAAAACCACGGCTACCAGCCCGACTCCGGCCACGTCCGCTACTGGGTCTACTTCCCCGACGATTGGGAGTTCCACTCCGACGGTCTCGGCGGGACGAAACTCCCCGGCTTCGCCGGCACCTACCAGACCGGCGACCACGACATCGGTCCCGGCGGCTACGGTGGCCGCCCCTCCGACGGCACCAACGGCTGGTCGTCCCGACTGTTCAACTGCCGACCAGATCGGGCCGACGGGAACGGGCCGATCGGTCTCGGCAGTCAGGTCTACCACGCCGGCAACGGCGGCGAACACGGCGCGCACCCGACCTGGGACGCCGCACTCGAGAGGGGAACCTGGCACCAGATCGATCAGTACGTCGAGATGAATACGCCCGGCAGGGAAGACGGCGTCTACCGCGGCTGGGTTGACGGCGACCTCGCCGTCGAGATGGAGAGGCTGTACTTCCGCGACGAGGGGTACGGTGACCTGATCGGCATTCAGGCCCTGTGGTGCAACTGTTACTTCGGCGGCGATTGGGGCTCGCCGGTCGACCAGCACATGCTGTTCGACGACCTCGAACTGTGGCTCTGGGAGGAGCGGCCCTGACTTCTGAGTCGCTATCGCATCGCCCGATAGCGCGGCCACGCCGACGGAAAGCCGACGAGTAGACCGATACACTCGATCGGTTCCATCGACGCAAGCGACGGAAGCGTGTCGGAAGACGACTCAGCGCGGTCGTCGACATCGAGAAGTAACGTCTGATAACTCTTTCCTGACCTACTCCGAGGGATTACCGTTCGTTGATTCACCTCCAAACACTCGTTTACGGCGCTAATGACGGCCAAAGGCTCTTATCCGATGAAGGTAGTAGGTTCCCGTATGCGTCGACGTGCCCTCCTCGCTGCGGTCGCTGGAACGACACTAGCGGGATGTTTTACCGACGATCCAGACTACGGCGAGGTAGATGACGTCGACGACCTCCTCGAAACCGCCGATCAGTACAACACGGTATCGTTCGACGAGGACTGGGAACGGTGGTTCACGAACATCTTTGAGGGATCCGATACGACGACGTACACCGGTCGATCGGACGTTCCGTTTCGGGTCTACTGGCCCGAAGGTGAATATTACGGAATGACGATGGACCACTTCATGGAGGAGCACTACGACTTCGAACCCGAAGCTGCCCACCTCCGGACGTGGATGCGGTTCCCGGACGAATGGGAGTTTTACTCGGACGGGCTCGGTGGAACCAAACTCCCGGGGTTCGCGTCGCGGTTCAACGGTAGCGATACGGAACAGGGAGGATACGGCGGTCGGGAGGTTGACGGGACGAACGGATGGTCCGCGCGTATGTTCAATTGCCGGCCCGACCGACATCCCGAGGGAGCGGGGCCGATCGCCCTCGGGACGCAAATCTATCACGCGGAGGCCGACCGCGAGTACGGCGACCACCCGCGGTGGGACGTTCCGCTCGAGACGGACACCTGGCACCGCATCGACCAGTACGTCGAGGTGAACGCGCCCGGCGAATCCGATGGGGCGTACCTCGCCTGGGTCGACGGGGAACGCGCTATCGGCGTCGACGAACTCTACATGCGCGACGAAGGATACGAGGATATCAAAATCGAGTCCCTGTGGTTCAACTGTTACTTCGGCGGTGACTGGGGGTCGCCAGTCGACCAGCACATGGACTTCGACGACCTCCAGTTGTGGCTGTGGAGTGAGCGACCGAGCGTAACGGCGTCGCAGTGATGTGCCGAAGCGCTGCGGGTGTCCCGGAATCGAGCGGTTCTCGAGTATCGATTCGGTCACGAGACGGTTGGTGACCGGTTGGCCGACTTGTGTACCCTCCGGTTTTACGTTCGTGCTTGGGGTAAACCGATCGATGACCCACCACCGATGGATTCAATTCGTTCGCTGGCAGATGGCCTGGATGGTTACGGCCGTGTTCGGACTGGTGGCACTCGGTGCGCTCACGTATGAACTCTTTTTCCTCCTCACGATGCTCGGTCTCCTCGTCGTGTCCGATCTAACGGCACCGTCCGCCGTGCAACCGAGGTGGCGATCGCGATTGCGGTTACTCCTCGCGTTCGGTCTGGTCGCTTTCTCGATCGTACTGATGCGACGAATCCTCGAAATTCAGGGAATCGGCATACTTTCGTAGTGAGCGGTCGAATCGAGTTCCAGTGCGCGACCGTCACGCCAGAACTGTCGACCGATTTCCTCACATGGCATCCGGTGCACCGTCGGTTATCGCCGCCCCGTTTCACGTCAAGCGTCGTCTATCTCCCACCGACAGGTGACCAGCCACTCCGCTCGACCATCACTCGAGTCGACCTCGAGTTCGATCGGCCGATCGAGTCCAACGGCGAGACCGACACCGATGAACGAGGGTATCGGATGATCGAACCGGTCGAGAGGCGCGAGCGAGCCACCAGAGATCTCGAACGTCATCCGCCCATCGGCACTGTCGACGGTCGGCTTCACCTCACGCGCGAGATCGAGTCCCTCGACCAGTCCATCGGCGAGCGCCGCGGCGAGTGGGGCCGGTGTCGTCGCAAGATCACCGGACAGCATGCGTTCGAATTCTCGAAAGAGACCGTACCCGGTTGGCTCGAGGACGAGTCCGTTACCGCCGTCCTCGGACCGGACGGCAAGTTCTTCGGGAACGTGGCCGCCGGATCGAACAGGAATAACCAACCGTGCTCGATGGAGGTCGGCGTTCGGCCCAGTTGGTGCGTAAATGTGGTCCGCTTTCAGGTCGAACGCGTCGACAATCGCGGCACCGTTCGAGGCGCTTGCGGCGTATATGGATTCGCCGACTGTGACGGAAAGATACTGGCCGGAAGAGAGATAGTACGTGAGGAATCCGCCGAACAGTCCGACAGCGGCGAGCGTAAAGAGGACGTCACGGGTGTCCGGGAAGAGGATCCCGGCCAGACCGATCCCGAGTCCGAGCGCTGCGAGCGCGAGCGCTGTCCAGCGATACTGCGATCCGGAAGAACGAGCGTGATCGCTGCGAAACGATGCGGGTTCTTCGGGAAGCCGTTCGGCGTGATCGGCGGGCAAACGGGTCGTACTCAGGTTGTGGCCACTGACCGATTCACTGTCGGGTGAACTCGCGTCTCCGTCGATGTCTTCGGAACTCATGTGCGGTCAATGGGCCACATTAGAAAACGTATACACTGATATCACATTTGAATGTGGTGGTCAGTAAGATAGATTGTAAACATCTTATTATATTTTAATATAAATATACGACGGGTAATAACCAACGATATCGTTCGAGTACAACGGATCGAACACGAACACTGACTCACCGCCGCGTTCACCGTAACTTGAGTGTCTCGTTTCGTGACCAGCCTCTTTTTACCGACGACGGTGGAAGAAGCGACGCATGGCCGCCGATCACTCGCTCGGTCCGGTTCCCTTTCGCCAGCTCTGGCAGATCCCCGCGGATCTCGTGGCGGTTCTCGGAGTAACGGCCGTCGTCAATGCTGTCGTGTTCGCGCCGATCGTCCGTGAAATACCGATGCTTCGAATTCCGGCAATTCTCGTGTTCGTGCTCTTCGTTCCGGGCTACGCCGTCGTAGCAGCACTCTACCCAGAGCAGGGGGAGTCACCACCCAGCGACGAATCGAGGGAAAGTGATCGATTACGAGCGGGAATCGACGGTTCGGAACGCGTAGCGCTCTCGATCGGCCTCAGTGCGGTAATCGTTCCGATCGTCGGGTTTCTCTTTACGTTCACGTCGTGGGGGATTCAGACCGGTCCGATCGCGATCGGCATCACTGCCTTCTCGCTGATCTTGACGGGCGTCGCCGTCGTTCGACGGTGGACCATTCCCGAAGCGGAGCGGTTTCGGGTTCCGTACGAAACGTGGCTCGCGGCAGCCCGATCCAGTGTGCTCGAACCGGCCGACCGAGCGGATGCGGTCCTGTCCATCCTGCTCGTCGCATCGGTACTTCTCGCGGCCGGAAGCGTCGGGTTCGCCGCCACGAACCTGCCACAGGAAGACGATTTTTCGACCGTCACGCTCCTCGTCGAGGACGACGGTGAACTGGTTGCCGACGACTATCCGACCGAGTTCGAGCCCGGTGAGGAGCAGGAGTTTGTTCTCGCGATCGACAATCACGAACGCCAGACGGTGGATTACACCGTCGTCGTCGCCGAACAGGACGCCGAGGTCCGTGATAATGAAACCGTAGTGCACGAAGAGCGGGAGCTCGAGCGGTTCGAGATTCAACTCGAGCACGACGAAACGGGAACGATCGAACACGATATCGACCCGACGGGAGCGGATGACGAGGTTCGAATCGTGTGGCTGGTGTATCTGGACGACAACGTTCCGTCCGACCCATCAGTAGACGACGCGAGTTATCACGTTCATCTATGGGGAGAATCGGGTGCGACTGAAACGACGACTGACGAGGGGTAGCAGAGTTTTTCCACGGACGATCGACTTTCGAACCGCCGCACCGAATCTCGCTCGACAACGGGTTCGGTCGAACGACACCGTCGATCCAGGCCGTTCACTTCATCAGCCTGTTTCGAAGGACTCGACGAAGACTACGCACGGTCGGGACCGGGTCGTCGATATGTACGACATCGAATCGGGGAGTCATGAGACAGGAACTGAGGATTTTCCACGTTTTGATCGGCAACGACGGGCGATCGACCAGTACCGAACTATCAAATAGAACGCTCGACAGGTGACAGATCTCGCCATAGAGGTAATGACTTCTGATTCCGTTCACGTATCCCGGATCGATCGCCTCAGTCCTACCGGTTGCTTGCATCCAGTAGTACGTCGGGAAATCAGCACCTGCACGAACTGCACAGGAGAGTGATTGCCAGAAACGCGGGTTGATCTCCAGGAGTTTGTACTCGCCCGTCTCGCTGTCCTTCGCGAATTCGATACACGCGATTCCGTGCCAGTCGAGATGCTCCAGGAGTCGACGACCAACAGCCTCAAGATCCGGATCGTACATCGACTCTCGATAGACGCCACCACCGCCAGTGTAGGAGTCGCCGCGAATCTGTCGATGTTGAAACGTCACCTGCGGCTCTCCGTCGTCGTATAGTGCACCGAACACGTACTGTGCGTCGTTTCGCACGTACTTTTGGACGATCGGTTTATGATTCATTTCGGTAATGATCGAATTTCGATTAGGTTTGGCGCCGGATTCGACGTGGACGATCCCCTTTTCGATTCCAGATTCGTTCGATTGGTACGACGGAACCTGCTCTGCCGTAAGAAGATTGTATCGCGATTTGATGATGAACTCGTCGTCCCACTGATCGAATTCATCGATACACCAGGTTTCGGGGACCGGAACCTCTGCCTCGACGGCGTTGTCGTAGAGCTTCATCCGATCGTTGACGATACTGATTGTTTCCATCGAGGGGACAGGTACCGACGTGTGTCGTTCGAATTCGTCCTGATATTTCGCGAGCACATACGGGTCAGAGGGACGAAGCGGGAGAATAGTGCGGACGTTTTGCCGTCTGGCGATGCGTCTCAGCGCATTTTTGTAGGCGATCAGATCGTCCTCGGGAGAACAAATGCGAATCTGTTCGTCACAGAACCGTGATCCGCCTGCCGGGACGTCCTCGTACTCGGAGGCGACGATCGTGTACACGCCGCTTTTTCCGAGTGACCGGACACATGTATAACACGCAGGGCTAAACGTTGCCGGAAGGAGAACTTTCTCTCGCTCGGATACGGTTCCTGCCATGTACACCGTTATCACAACGAGGCCGGATATATACAGTCGTGATTGTTAGATTAGTAACTTGAACTTTAAGTTTTAACTCAAAACTCTACGGAGACCAGAGTCATTAAGCGTTGGGGTACTGTCTAGTTTAGCACCTCCGCTGGCGTCCGTCCGTTGAGTGACTGGTGCGGTCGCTGTGTGTTGTAGTAGTGTGCGAACTGATCAAGCCACTCTCTGACGCTGGCCCGACTGGCCGGTGGTGTTCAGATAAGGTTGAAGGAGTGAGGCGTGGCGTTTTCAAAGTGATTCATGCCCGAAAACGCACGCCTCAGTTCTAGTATCGGCCAAATTGACTTGGATTTTGTGGAGCGAGAGGCAACACCGCGACTGTTGATGAAGCTCAGTATTCAGCTTCATCTCGCTGGCCTCTCGCTTTCAAATACTGTTCGCATTCTCGAGATATTCGGTGTTAATCGAGCTCGGTCCACCGTCCATAATTGGGTTCACAAAGCTGACCTACAGCCAGATTCTGGTCGGGATCCGGATCAGGTTGCGGTTGACGAAACCGTGATCCGACTCAACGACGAGCAGTACTGGCTGTATGCTGCGGTGGATCCCGAGTCAAACGAATTGCTCCATACACAGCTTGAACCGACCAGAACCAAAGTGATAGCAAGTTCATTCATTGCGGAACTGCGCGAGAAACACGACGTCGATGACGCCGTGTTTCTCGTCGACGGCGACAAAGCACTGAACTACGCCTGCCAACGACATGATCTCGATTTCAGATACGAACGCCACGGAAATCGGAACAGCGTCGAACGTGTCTTTCGAGAAATAAAACGACGAACTTCTTCGTTTTCAAACTGCTTTAGTCATGCACACGCGGAAACAGCTGGTGAGTGGCTTAGATCGTTCGCCTTTGCATGGAATCAGCTTATCTGAACACGATGGACTGGCCACCCACGAACTATGAAAGCGGTCGACCCGTATCTTCAGCGTATGAAATCACTTTTCGGTCAGGTTTCGGTCAACATAATTAAGCTGACCGCTCAATCCTAATCGGGAGAGTGCAGTCAGGTGGCCGTAGCCAACAACGAGAAGCTCAGTATCGGAGAGATCGCGTTTCTCGGTTAACCGATGCAGAAACGCGGCAGCTGGATCGGTGCCTTGTCGTGCGAAGACTGCGACATCGAGAATCAACCGTGAGTCGAGATCGATTGCAGCATACCTCAAGGCCAGTCGCCGTTTATCTTGACAGCAGTCTCATCAATCGCGACTCGCGACGATTTCGCCGTCCTCAGAACGCGAAGCGTTCTGATGGGCTGCACGAGAACTTCGTTATCGTGGTCGGCGGCGGGTCTGGCACGCTGTCAGCCAGCCGATGTACCCACTGGCAGATCGCTTGATAAGAGCGGTCTACGCCGAGCAAGCGAAGAATTGCTTGTGTCTATCGAAGCGAATATCTGGTCGCATGGAGGCGGACGGCGAACACCCTGATGGGCGTCGCCATCCGCTCCCAACATTCATCAAATTCCGCCGCATAGCACTCGCTGAGCAGGTCTGCGAGCGGCATGATCAAACCAACTCTACGACCTGCTGCTTCTCAAACCGCGCTAACTAGACGGTGCCACTCGCCCAAATATCTCGCTCGAACAAACTGTTTCGTTCTCTATACTGCCCACGTGTGAGTGGAACCTGATAATTCGATAGCGCCGATTACGTGTCGAGATGCGTAGCGAAGAAAGCGTTAATTTCGGGTCCACCGTACGCTTTATGACGGTTATTCGATAGTTGAACGTCACCTCGCCCCGACGACTCAGCTCTGTTGGCGGTTTGCCTCACCTTCTGAAATAGCGGTGTTAGTCGGTTAGGGCTAATTACCTGATGTTCTTTCCATCCACCCGCGGATTGGTCACGAAATGGCAACAGCGGAAGTAATTTAGCCGCCGATACGCCGAGTAAACAGGCGTGGGCGAAGTTTGGATGCGATTGTGCCCTCCTATCGATCCTAGCGAGCTAAGTACCAAATTCACAGAGACACACCTATGCGCCGCCGAATGCTGCTAACGGGTGGTGGAATCGTTCTCGGGACGACACTCGGAACCGTCCCAGCGACCGCCATGGGACAAGACGATAGCGACGACGATGAGGAGTCGGATTCGATCGAGTTCACCGGCGACGGAGTAACCGTAACGGAGGAGTTCGAAATCGACGGTGGGCCGACGTTGATCGACGGCGTTCACGAGGGTGAGTCGACGTTCGAGGTTCGGGCCGTTCCGAGCGAGAACGGGCAGGACTACTCGCTGCTCAGTCATATCGGACCGTTCGATGGATCAACCGGTACCTTCGTCGAAGAGGGAACGTACGTGCTCTACGTCGACGCCGACGGACCGTGGGAACTGACCGTTCAACAACCGCACGTGTCCGAAGACGACGCGGAGAATCCGCCGTTTTCGATTACGAGTTCCGGAACGGACTGGATCGGTCCGATTCTATTCGACGGTGACACGGTTGTCAAAGCCATGTACGAGGCTGAATCGTACTTCCGCGTCGATGTCGTTCCACAGGAAACGGAGAACGATGACTTCGTTTGGAACGGGAGGGAACTCGTGTTCGATGCGATCGGCCCGTTCGGCGGCGTAACCGCTGTTCACACCGAAGGCGTCGGCTACGTTACCGTGAGCGCCGTCGACGAGTGGACGCTCGAAATCGAGTGAGAGGTCCGCAGGATCCGGTTTCGGTCACTCTATCACTGAGACGGTGACTGATCGTGCTAGCGATAGCGATGTTGCAGACGGGCCGGCCCGAATCTACACGGGGATCACGGACTGCTCGTTCGAGTCGGCGGTCGGCGTTTGGGAGGCGGGGGGGCGATCCACCGCTGGATCGCAAACCGGGAGTTCGAGACCGTGGAGGTCGATATTGGGGGTGAGACGCACGAGGTGACGGTGAAGGTCGCCAGCGACGTGGACGGCGAGGTGTACGATGTGAGCGCTGAGTACGACGAGGCTGCCGCGGTTGCATCAAAAATGGGTTTCCCCGTATGAACAATAATTCGCCAAGCAGAAACGGCAGCAAGAAGAAAACGGTCCTCAAAGGATTGCAACGATTAGACAAAACAAGCGGACTGTTGAATCGGCGAATGGACTCCTACGATGAACTTGTATTTCTGTGCATTAGCTGAAGCAAATTGTCAATACGATATCGCACCAGCGATTATTCCGTGGATGCAGATTTCAAGAAAAGCTCTGCTCTAGTCGGCTATACTGGTCGGCAAAAAACAATATTATTCATACCGATTTTAACGGCAGTTCGTCACTCAGAGACCGACAAGGAAGCTGGGACTACTATTGTTGTCGTCGAAGTCGTCACCGAAGGCAGCACTGATTGCTGCCTGAACGTTGTCTCCGGTCTCAGCCTGCTGGTTCGTCACCGCCGTGTTAGACTGGGTGACATCCTGGGCCTGGTTTACGGTGGCATCAGCGCTGGAACTGGAGAAGGCTTCTGCAGCTCCACCGTGGTTCTTGGGATCGTGGTCATGGCCCATTGCAGTCGCGCTTGACTGCGAAGTGGCTTCTGCAGTGCCTACCTGTGCGTTATTGTTCTCTTGGGTCGTTTCGGCAATGTTTATCGCATCGCCAGAGGTCTGGTCACCGAAATTAACATCGCCGTCTCCGGGCATGTTGGTATGTGAATCTGCCGCTGCTGTTCCTGCGAACCCCATGAACATGAGGCTGCCAAGCATCGCTACCGTCAGTGTGATTGCGAGTGCGCGTTTCATTGTTGTTGTATCAGGCCACACATCACATACACCTGGAGTTTGCAACCCATGCGGAGCGGCGAATCGTTGAAGATTCGCCAGCCCCCTGCCGTCAGTGCTGTGATGCGGGACCCAGTCTCGGCTTATTACTGAGTCCCACTTATACCCGGAGAACAGTTTCGGAGAAACGAGCCGATTAAAGGCCTGAAACGGCCGTCATAGCCACACTTGATGAATATTCATAGATTGTGTATGTGCAGTTATTGTCTCCCTATTGTCACCGTGGTACGTTCGTGATTCCCCTACCGATAGTGTATTGGGTACCAGTTCCAAAATTCCGGATACTAACTGTATAGACGGCTACTGAGACGATCAAAAGCCGAGCTAAAATAAGGTGGTAATTGATTGTTAGGTAGAAATGATGACAAGATGGGTGGATGCTGTATGAAGTGTTACGGTACTCGTGACTATAATCCGCTGGTTATACTCATGGAGAGAGCAACTCTACTAGTCTACTCACGAATAGGACGAACACTCTTGTGTAACACTTTGTTGATCTCACAGCGTGGCTTTGATAGCGTGTTTGAGCGCTTCTCTTCCGGTCTCCGCAGTAATTCCCGTCGAAGCAGGAAGGCTCGGAGATACTGTGTGAGCTTATCTTTTGAGATGCCTCGATGAGGCGAGAGCCACGGTTGCAGAAGCGACCCATGGCTCTCGCAGGTGTTGACGTGAACGTTTTGTCCGCATATTCGCCATTGCCGTGGACAACGTATTCGCGGTCGAATGCGTCGTCCTCGTTTAATTGATCGTAAGCACGAAATCTGTCAATGTAGACGATCAGTGGCCCCTTCTTGCGGTTTGCGAGAAGGAGCCGAACCGTCGATTCATCGGCTGATTTCGCTGGGATCACGTATCGGTCGCCAGTGCCACGATCGACGAGCGTGAACACCGTCGGTTTGTCCCGATCATATGATTCTCGTCCCCAAACCGATATTTTTGCAGAAACCGCGACTGACGACTGAGAGGAGTGGGGCGACCAGTTTACGGCGTACTTGAGCTGAGACAGCGAAGACTCGAGGTGAGAATTGTTTACGATGGAAATTACACTAGTCTCTCCTCGATTCTCGAGGGGCACTCGAACAGGTGGGAAACTCAATAATCAGCATATGTGCTCGTGACAATCTGCCTTCTATGAAAAAAGCGTTTGCGATTCGATCACGTGGGACTCAGTATGAATCGACGCGACATCATCGGTCTCGGTGCAGGTGTCTGTGTCAGTGTCACCGCCGGCTGTCTCGGGAGTAGTGGCGATTCCTCGGACGGTCAGTCCGACGACGAGTCACTGTGGACCGACGAGAGCGACGACGGTCAGCGTGACGAGGAGAGTACGTCGGACGGGGAGTCGGAAACCGAACCGGTCGAGCGGATCACCATCGGCGACGAGTCGGAAACGGACGCGGCGTACTCCCTCTACATCCGGAACGCAACGGACGACGAGCGGTCGGTCGAGGTTCGGATCGACCACGACGAGGAGACCGTCCTCGATCGGACCGAAGACGTTCCGGCCGAGGCGTATCTCGAGATCGTCCTGGTTGATCCGGGAACCTACGAGACGACCGTGGAGTCCGAGTCCAGTCGGAGCACGACGTCGATCACGCCGCCGAGCGCAGACTGCGAAGAATCGCGGACGGTCATGACGCTCGGGGAAGGCGGCATCGGCGTCGATACGTCGATACAATGTTGAGCGGCGGCGTTCGGCATCGTCTCGCTCGAGCGGGAGGGCCGCGAGGTGTCGGCAGACGGGACCTTTTCCGGTCGCGTAGGCATCCGCTAATTATGTGGTCGGGATGTGTGGCCCGTGGCATGCACTTACGCCGACTCGCACCGGGATCCGGCACTCGGTTGCGACGACTGAGCGACGACGCGACGAGCAGGGAGGCTGCGAACGGCGGGATTGTCGTTTTGGGACGTGACAACGGGAACGCAAGTGGACGGTCACTTGCGGCCGGAACACTCGAGTATCGCCAGCGAAACGAACTGTCGACGGCGCGGTTGTCTCCGTTTCGCCGCGCCGGCCGTCTCTCGAGTGAGCCATGCCGCTGATCGACGACGACGGGAACCTCTTCGGGGCCGTCAACGTCATCGACGCGATCATCGTCGTCGTGTTGCTCGCTGTGGTGGTCGCGGGGATCGCGGTCGTCGCGGCCCTGGGCGGCAGCGAATCGGAGACGCGGTACGCAACGATCGAACTCGAGAACCAGCCCGACTACGTCGTCGAGCGAATCGACGAGGGCGACGTCGCGACGTTCGAGGGGTCCGGTGACTCGATCACCGTGACGGACGTCCAGATCACGCCGTCGGCGGCGAACGAGGGGAATAGCAGCCAGCCCGACGTGACGATCCGTACAGAGGTCGACGGCGAGCGTATCGAGGACGAGGACCGGGAGGAGGATCAGTTCCAGGTCGCCGGTAATCCGGTCATGCTCGGGAACGAGATCCAGCTCGATATGGGCGCGTACGCCACGAGCGGGACGGTGACCGATCTCGGACACGATGGGGAGACGCTCTCGGACGCCGAGGGGGCCACCACGACGCGAGCGGCGGTCGAACTCGAGAACGTCCGGCCGTCCGTTGCGGACGGGCTGGGGGAAGGGATGTCCGAGACGATGCGCGGCGAGACGGTCGCGACCGTCGAGGACGTGGAAAGCGAGCCGGCGTCAATCGTCTTACAGAGCGAGGACGGCAACATCTACGAGCGCGAGCATCCGCAGAATCGGGACGTGACGATAGTCGTCGAGTTGCAGACGACGGAAACCGAGACCGGCATCGAGTTCCGGGGTGAGCGACTCGGCGTCGGCTCGTCCATCGTGCTCAACTTCGACGGGATGACCGTTCAGGGCGAGGTGTCCGCTGTTGAGTGACGAGGCGCTCGAGTCCGCGCGGGATCGATCGGTCGTCGTGCAGGTGGTGAGGCGGGGGAGTGATCGGGTTCGGTCGGCGGTCGGAGGGTCCGCGTTCATGCAGGTGGTTTCGGGTTGGGTCTCGAGTTTTCGGTCTCGGGACGAGGGTGAGTCCGTCGGTGGAGGTCCGCTCGGTCGGGCGCGTGCGAACTCGCGAGCGCTTTCGGTGGTCGCGGGGAGTAGGGTGGTCTCGAGCGGGGCGGCCGTCGGGAGCCGAATCACGCAGTGGCGAGGTGGGTCACGGCTCGTCGGTGCTGGAACGAAGGGAACGGACGTTCTGGAGTCGTCGTTCGCCTACCGGTGGCTCACCTCCGAGCCGGATCCGGAGGTCATCGTCATCGACCTCCGCGAGACGCGGGCCCTCGGGCCGCTGATTCGAGGCGTGGATCGGGTCGGGAGGGGACTCGAGGCCCGGAGTACGACGTCGACGGTCGTCGGTTATGTGAGGTGGTTTGTTTCGGCCGTCCAGGCGCGTCCGATTCAGGCGGTGAGTGCTTGCGTGCTGGCTGCGGTGCTCGTTTCGCTAGTGCTAGTTGTGAGTGTTGGATTGGTCTCGGAACCGCTGCTCCTCGGACAGCTTCTGGTGGCCGGTCTGGCTACGCTTGGGCTTCGATCGCAGTCTAGTTTGGGGGAATTGCTCGAGTCTCGAGTCGGTCAGCTGCTCGTGGCGGCGTTCGAACCGCCGGAGCCGCCGGAACGCGGTGAGGGCGGGTCGCGACACGATGAGGAAGAAATACTCCAGGAGTAGAACCCTCTCGAGCGTGAGTCGGCACGGCTCTCGAAGAGACGCACACCTCGAAAGCCCCCGACGCGCTCGAGTCGGGGGGCTTGCTGCGCTCCTCACTCCTTCCAGTCGTTCCGGTGCTTACTGCGCCCGCCTTCCTCGAGCAACGGGAGCGCAAGCGCTCCCGAGCATCGCGACCGCGTCGCGTTCGCTCACCGCGTCGGCCCCTTTCAGTCCCACCCGACCGCGCGGTGGTCTGACGCGAGGCGTCTCCGTCGCCGAAACGGGTCGGGCGACGATCCCGGAGCGTTTCGACGAGGGACGCGAGATTCCGGCTTCGGGACGGGTGGCAGTCGACGAGAACGAAGACGATGCGCTACTCGTTTAGTTGGGTCAGTGTGTAAATCGTTTCAGTTGTTACTATAGAACAGCACAAGACCGAAGAACCTTGACGAACTGGGGCAGTGCGCTGACTACCCCAATCTTGATTCTCGTGGAGCGTCAACGTTGTCAACAAGGATGTCACATCAGATCCGTCTTGAAGATGACGTATACGAACGCATCAAAGCGAACAAACGTGATGATGAGTCATTCAGCGACGCCGTGGATCGTCTTATCGGTGGGCGGTCACTCCGCGATCTCCGCACTGTCTTCGACGAAGACCAGGTGAGCGAGATGCGCGACGCGATAGCGGCCGCTGATCAGGCAGACCGCGATGAAGTACGGGAGGTCGCAGAGCGCTTCGAATGATCGTTGATACGAGCTTCGTTCTGGATGTCATCGACGACGTCGAACCCGCTGTCCAGAAAGAACAGGAGCTCGAAGCCGAGAGCATCCCGCTGGTGATCCCCTCGATGACCGTATTGGAGCTCTACATCGGCGTCGGGAAGGTGGCGAACACCCTCGAAGAACGTCAAAAGGTAGAAGCCGTACTCGATTCCTATCCAGTAGTGGATATGACTCCGAGCATCTCTCGCCGCGCTGGGCGACTGCTCGGTGAGCGAATGGCCGATGCGGCCAAAGGAAAGGGGCCTGGTATCGGGAAAGGAGATGCAGCAGTCGCAGCAACTGCTCTGGAACGTGATGAGCCTGTTCTCGCTGGTGACGGACACTTCGGGAACATCCCCGGAGTCACCCACGAAACGTACCGGTAAGGAAGTGTCACAACGTACATCGTCCTTCTTCCATCCATAACCATACTGGTCTAACGTAGTGAAGTCAACCCTGTGTGCTTATGTGATCCACCATCTTACATCTAGATGACGTGTCCGACATCTCCGCGCACTCCAAAGCCGACCGGGAGGAAAACCCCTTGGAGCGGCAGCGAGAGTTGATGGAGTTACTGTCGCAGGAAACCCGCCACAGCATCATTCAGGTTCTCTTGGGGCACCCAGAGGCTCTCGCGTCAGCGGGTGAAATCAATCATTTCATTCCGAGCAAATCGAAAAAGACCGTGGAAGAGCAGCTGGGCGTGCTCGTCGAAGCGGGCATCCTCGAAATCTACGAGTACCCACCAAACAAGGAGAAGCGTGGCCTGCCGTGGAAATTCTACGGTTTCACCGAATATAGTGTCGGTATCCTCGTGGACTTCAACTATCTCGAGGGCGTCCCAATGGCGCGAGCCGTGCACCAGAAAACGCGAACGCCCGAGAAAATTGAGCGGCACGAAACGGCCCCTCGACCACCCCTCCCAGAATCAGTCCGGACGGCGTTTCGGCTTGATGAAAAAGCGGAGTAACTGGTTCCGGGCGTACAGGAGCGGGTCGCCGGAGATAGTTGTCGTCGCCGGGCTGGCCGCGCTCGGACTTCGGTCGCAGTCGAGTTTGGGGAAATTGCTCGAGACTCGAGTCGGACGAGGGATTGTGGCGGCGTTCGAATCGCCGGAGCGGGTTGAAAACGAGTCCCAGCAGGATGAGGAAGATACTGGGCGAACCTCTGGGAACATCCGAGAACAGGGCTAAGTAATTCTATCTGGATGTATTACGTATGCCGAGTAATACCAACGGAGCCGGTGAGGAGCGAATCGTCTCCGTCACCGAAAAGGGGCAGGCGACGATTCCGAAGCGGCTTCGAGAGAAACACGGGATCCCGGTGCCCGGACGGGTGAAGTTCGTCGAGAACGAGGCCGGTGAGATCGTCGTCCGGCCGGTCGGCTCGATGCGGGAGTTCCGCGGCCTCGAGCGAGACGGCGAGGAGGAGCTCCCGGCGACAGCCGTCCTTCGCGACGAGCGGGAGCGAGATACGCGGCGATCCGAAGCAGTAGTCGAGAAGTTCGACGACGAGGACGCGGGATGACCGAGCGGATCGTTTTCTACATCGGCTCCTGAGCCGGCTTTCATCCGGACGACGTTCGGCGGAGTCTCGAGCGGTTCCGCGACGAACTGGCCTGTTCGGTCGCCGTGGACAGCCGTCGTCTTCGGGCGAGTCATCGAATCCGTCTCACTAACAGACTGCCGAGCGACTGCTCGAGGGGACACCAGCAGCTACCCGACCCACTACCTACCCGCTTCGCGAGGATTTCCACGTTCAGTTTTGAGAGGGAAGATCTCTCTCGAGGGTGGTTGCTTACGTCCCGTCCACGGTCACCCGAGGACGTCAGCCGTCTCCGGGGGCTGCTCTGCGGCCTGGGTTGTTTCGCCGGGGATCGCCGCATCGTCGGGCACGATTAGTCGGCGCTCGGTGTACTCGAGCCCGTTCTTTCGCTCGGTTCGCTTGCGGACTGCGAGTCGGTGCTTCGAGAGGTCGAGTACTGCGTCGATCGTGCGGGAGACCAACTTCTTCGCGTAGCTCTCGCTGGTCCCCGGCTCCTGGCGTCGGATCCAGTGTTTGAGGTCGCTCGCCTTGAGGTACTCCCGGACGCCCTTGCAGCCCGCGTTCCAGGGATCGTCACCGACGCTCGAGTCGGTCCGTGCGCTCCACAGCTTCGCGGCTAATCTCGTCGGGAGCGCGTTCGTGGTCGACCGGAGCATGTCGTCGTCCACGCGCGCGAGTTGCTGGATCGGGAGCAGGTCGCCGTAGGCCAGCGAGACGTCGCTTCGGTCGAGGGGATCGGTGTGTTCGGGGAGTCTGAAATAGGTTCGGCCGTCGTCCTTCGTGATCCGCTCGAGGCGATCGCCCCGGACGTCGAGTTCGTGTTCGTCGACGGTGTCGGCCCGGAGGTGGGCTCCCTTCTCGAGTTCGCGCGCCTGGAGCTCGCGCAGGCGCGTCTTGTTGGTGTTCGCTTTCTTCAGGGCCGCTTTGGTTTGCTTGGTTGTGGTTGTGGCGTTGGTCTGGAGGTCCTCGAGTGTCGTTTGATGGTCCTCGAGTTGGGTGTCAGTTTGCTCGAGGTGGTGGGTGTGGTTCTCGAGGCGTTTATGCTGGTCGTCAAGGCGTTCGTCGTGGTCCTCGAGACGGTGGGTGTGATCGTCGAGGCATTCGTCGTGATCGTCGAGGCGTGACTCAAGCGTCGCGATCCGCTCGTCCTTTCGTCGGAGTTCGGCCTCGAGTTGCTCGATACGGTCGGTGAGGGCGGCGAGCTGGGACTCGAGCGACTCAGTCATCGTTCTCACCGTCGGTCTCCTCGGTGTCGGGCCGGTCTTCGGATGCCCGTTCCTGATCGTCGTGCTGGTCGTGGTCGAATTTTTTCGGCGGCGGTCCGGAGAACGTCGTCACGCCACGGCCCGCATTGGTGTCGGTCTCGTCCGGATGATAATGGATCGCCGCTTCGGGTCCGAGCAGGAGCAAGCCGATCTGGCTCGCTTCCGCCCTGATCTCCCGGCACCGTCGACGGGCTTGGTGGCGCGTCTCGTCCGGTACTCGTTCGCCTTCTATTTCGGCTCGATGGAGGCGCGCGTGTAGTGATCGGGTGAGCGTGTCGAGGGCCTCGAGATAGGTTTCGATCGGTTGAGTAGGGTCCTCGAGTCGTGCTGGCGATGCATCCTGTCGGTCGGGGCTTTCATTACCCCGCGAATCGTCGTTCGACATGGCTTCCGTAGTGTGGTTACGGGAGCTTCTCGCGGACTGGTGCCGCTAACACCGGTCCGTCATTCTGCGACTCAGTGATTGGAAGAGCCACATATTGCTTCCGTGCGAGAGACAAAGTACTCCTCTGACATAAATCTTGACTACATATGGCGTTCTAAAGAGACCCCAAATAACGAATTATCTCTCGAAGATGGTACTGATTTTTCTGTTCTGATGGAGGTCTATCGTGAATAGATGGTCGAACGGGTCCCGTGGATGGCTCCTGTTGACTACGAGATTCTGCTCTTTTTCGACGAGCATCCTATCCAAGTGTCTCCAAAGGTAGTTGCAGCGAATATCGACTACGATCGCCAGTATGTGGGCAAGCGATGCGGGACACTCGCTGATGCAGGACTGCTGGAATCCGTTGGAACTGGCCTCTATGCGCTTACGGAAACTGGGCACGCGTATCTCGAGGGTGAGCTAGATGTGAGCGAACTCGAGATGGAAGAATAGCATTAAATTAAAATGCTGGACTCAGGTGCTTTGAGTGTTCTTAGGAAACCTCAATGGCTTGTGCGGAGTAATCCGTGGTATTCCTTTTTATGGTCGTAATTCAGTTACACATCAGACCATTAGCTGTGAGTCGCGTAGATCGGTTTTTAACGTCGCATATTGTTTGAAGGAGAGTACTAGTCAAGTGGTGCTAAGCATCCGGTAATAGAGTTCTACGACCGCATCAGACCACCGAGGTTATTACACTCTGCCAAATTACTACCTAATCAGTCACCGTATGTCCTCATCTGAATCCGATTCCGTCTCTCGGCGCGAAAAAATAGATGCCCTCCTCGACGTTGCTCGCTTCAATCCGAAGTTCACAGCGTTGATTGTCGTGCTGGGGCTTGCTGCGGCAGTACTCGAGGGTATCGGACTGAGCTTTATTTTGCCAGTCATCGAGATCGTACAGTTGGATGACCCAACAGCTGAGGCTGACGGGCTTTTGGGTGCATTCGTAACGGCCTACGCGACTCTTGGTGTTCCGTTCACACTTGGATACGTTGTCGTCGGTGTGGCCGTCGTGATGACCGTCCGCTACACGACTAGTTTTGTGGTCGCATGGTTCCGTGAGGCTCTGCGAACCTACTACATTCGTGACCTTCAACTTCGGGCCTATGATAACGCGCTTGACGCGCGTGTTGAATACTTTGACGAGGAGGGATCTGACGACATTCTCAATGCCATCGTTACACAGACCACCTACGCAGGGCGAGTTATCCAACGAGTTGTCCAATTACTTGAGTCGCTATTTCTCTCGCTCGTCTATCTATTAATCGCGCTAGTCATCTCGCCATTATTGACACTCTTTGCAGTAGGTGTTCTCGGATTTTTAACGGTCTTCCTTCGGCGAATCGTTGAACCGGGCTACGAGGTTGGCGATATTGTTGCTGACGCCAACGAACGACGGCAAGAAGCTGCACAGGCGGGCACCCAGGGCATCCGTGACGTCCGTATTTTCGGACTTGCCAGTGAGCTTCGACAGGATTTTGTCAATGCAGTTGACCGATTTACTAGTGCACGAATCACGCTTCGACGTAACGAAGCTGCGATCAATAACTTCTATAATCTCGGCGTCGCTGTTTCCGTATTCGTACTCATTTATCTTGCGCTGACGTTCGCTAATCTCTCGATCGGTGCACTTGGTGTGTTCCTCTTTGCGATGTTCCAACTCGGGCCGAAAGTGAGCCAAGTGAATAAGTTACTTTACAATGTTGAAAATGATCTTCCACACCTCGTTCGTACACAGGAATTTATTAAGGAACTTGAGGCTCGAGAAGAGCCGAACAACCCGACTCGCGATGTTCCACAGGCTGTCGACCATCTTGAGTTCGCCGACGTTCATTTCTCGTATGATCAAGAAGAAGAGGTTTTGTCCGGGATCAATTTTGAGGTTGACAAAGGCGAGTTCGTCGCCTTCGTCGGCCAATCGGGTGCCGGTAAATCGACGATCATCTCAGTGCTTGCACGGCTATACGAACTCGACGGTGGTGAAATTCGTGCAAATAACGTTCCGATCGACGAAATGGATATTCACGATTGGCGCGAACGAATTGCCATCGTCCGGCAGAATCCGTTCATCTTCAACGACACATTGGAGTATAACCTCACAATCGGAAATCGCGATGTAACGCGTGCCGAACTAGAACGTGCCTGTGAGATTTCGAAGATCGACGAGTTCTTCGACGAATTGCCGAACGGGTACGAAACGATGCTCGGCGACGATGGTGTCCGACTATCAGGTGGACAGAAACAACGTGTCGCGCTCGCGCGGGCGTTACTACAGGACGCGGATCTATTAGTGCTGGACGAAGCAACGAGTGACTTGGACTCGAACCTTGAACAGGAAGTACAAGCGGCGATCGAGGAGATGGACCGCGACTACGCGATGATCGCTATTGCGCATCGACTGTCTACAGTCGAAAACGCAGATCGAATCTACACAGTCGATAACGGTGAGATCATCGAGACTGGAACCCACAATGAATTGATCAACAACGATGGACAGTACTCCGACCTGTATGCTATCCAGTCTCGTGGATAATGCGTCTCTGGCTTTTGATCAAGTTAATATCAACACCTCACAAATCATCCTCAGCTAACTGGAGCTGAAGCGTGATTTGCTGAGGAACCGAAGGCAGATTCGTGCATCGAGGGGACCATCCCATCTCTCGTCGTAGTCACAGTCGAAGATAGCTATTTTGAGAGAGATTCGCCCAGTGACCTCTTCCGTGGGGGAAGTGAGGAAAACCTAAATGACAATCACGGAACGATATGAGTTAGCTACTTAGTGGGACGTCATAGTTGCCTCACACCTGATTGAACGATAACCTATATCAACCAAAGGGACAAGATTGGAATTATGCCTAAAGGTGATAATTGGAGTGCCCTAGCAAAAAAAGGGCTGAAGAAACCACACCGGATACCCCCGTTTGTTCTGCGGCAAATGTTCCCAAAAAAGTTCCAGAAGTGGAAAAGCCAAGAAGGAGTGGTGACGTGGGATTCATTCAGTTGGGGTGATGGCTCTAACCCTGCACAAATTAGCGCCATTAATTACCATATGGTCCAAGCATTGCGGAAGGATCTGGAAGGACACAATTTCGAGACTGCCGTCGAAATAGGATGCGGGTATGGACGGGTAACCCCATGGTTATCTGACTATGCATCTACTGTGATCGGTATTGAGCCAAACGAAGAAATGGCACAATATATAGAGAAATATCACCCCAATATAAAATATATTCAATCAAAAGCGCAAGATATGCCATTGGATGATGATAGTGTTGGCTTGATTTTTACGCGCTCTGTATTACAACATATACCCCCAAATGATATACAGAGTGTTTGCAATGAAGTATCTCGTGTGACTTCATCTAATTCTCGTTTGTTGCTCTGCGAGGCGACCTCAGGAGAGGGGGATAATCAAAGTTTCTGGCCTCGTCCCAAAAGCACCTATAAAGAACTATTCTCAGATTTCGAACTAACACAGAGTTGGAAAAGAGACGCTCCTGCAAAAACGCGGGAACACACTCGTGAAAGGATGACGTTCATCTGCAAACAGTCCTGATAGCTATCGATTTCCCATTCGCCAGGGAGTTCATCACGCATCAATTTTTATTTCATTTGGTTTATCAATTAACCCTGGAAGTCTGTCGTCTATGGTGGTGGCTGAGCAACTGAAGAATCAATCTGTTTTCTTCACGTGATATTTAGTATCACTGATTGGTTATCCAAATTATAAACAGATATTGGCAATTGTTTAATACTGATTGGGACTTTCTACGATAGTGCTTGAATGTTTTTGTTCAGTTCCTCGAATCGTGTCCTTTGTATGAGTAACTAGGTTTAAATTCGATGACCGCATGGTGGTTGACTGATGCAAGTACCAGACAATCCTATTCGAAAGGCTATTAATAACCCTAAGAAGGTTCCAAAATTCATCTTTGATGACATTATGCTCAAAACAATATCTGAAATCCACTCCTCACTCATTTCATCACAATATCCACAGCAAGAAGATTTGTTGGGTAAGCTTCGATCTGAAGATAATTACTGCCTTATTGTACTAGATGCATGTAGATTTGATTATCTTCAGAGTAGCTTTCACCAGTATTTTCAAGGAGAATGTATGCCAACGTGGGCTGCTTCGCTGAATACATTCCAATATCTACAAAATCTCTGGAAAGGGACATATGATTTTCCATATATAACTGCTGCTGCGCCCGTGACAAGCCAGAAATTTAATTTTCAAGATGGTGAAAAAGTGGATGGTCTTGCGGGCGATGGTGCTGAACTGAGTAAACGATATAATGGATACATACCAAATGAACACTTCAATCAACTTGTTGAAGTATGGCGTGAAGCTTGGGACGAAGATTTAGGTGTGTGTCCACCAGAACCTGTTACAGAGCGGGCAATTGATATTGCTCCCGAGACAGATCAAATGGTAGTTCACTACTTCCAACCCCATGGTCCGTTTATTGGCTCTAAACAACTTACAGGTCAAATTGAAGAATATGATACTAACATAAAAGGAGGAGCAGTCGAAAAAGGCATTTGGTCCGCCGCTAAATCTGGAGATTTGAACAAATCAGATCTACGGAAAATGTACCAAGCTAATCTGGATCGAGTACTCCCTGCCGTTGGGGAATTAGTGCAACGAACCGATTTTGACAAGTATATTGTTATTGGAGATCACGGTGAAGCTCTCGGAGAATATAATAGATATTACCATTCTATAGAACATCCAAAAGTTCGGCTCGTCCCATGGGCACAGATCGATGGGGTTCAGGAGAACATACCGGAAATGTGGGAATATGAGGCTGAAGCTCAGTCCATTGATAAGGATACTGTTTCTAGACTTCAGGAGCTAGGTTATATTGAATAACTCCTCACGTTGCTGCTTTACTATGCTTTAATGCGTGAAGCCACAATCAACATCCAAGGGGCATCTTATCCCTGGCTATGGCAATAATGGACAAAGACATAATAAAACTAACTAATCAAAACTCAAATCGGAGAGAGTTTATGGTGTCAGGGATCGTGCTCATATTATTAGTTGGTGTGTTTGCCCCCGCCAGTGCATTGTTAACTGGAATCACAGACCAATTGTCATTTTTATTTATCGGTCTGGCAGGATTTATCTGGCTATTATTTATTCTGTATCGAGGGTGCTTAGCAGCGGGATTTGCATCATCAGTACCAGCTCTCGTTTCATTTAATATTGGTATTCCGTTATCACCTTGGATTGGTCCTACTAGAGTTGAATTGTTACTGGTCGATTTCGGTTTGGTTTTGGTAGCCGCGTTGTCAATTTTATTATGGCATATAGAATCCAAAAGTCATATATTGTATTTGATCCTGCCAATATTTTTGTTTGCAGTTTGGTCATTTATTTCTGGCATCGTAGCAGTATTACAAGGTTATCCCCCCACAGGCATTATATTTGGTATTAACCAATTCCGATATGTGTTAATAGCGATCGCTACTATTGGAATCTCATTATCATTTGGTCATAAACCAATCATGATCACACTATTTACATCCATTTCAATCCATTCTATTAATGCTATTATGCAATCATTGATTGGTCGTCCATGGGGTCTGCCTTATTACGGAGACAGTGGCATGAGTGTAGCTAATACAGAGATTGGTTTCGGCTTGCTCCAATTTACTACAGGATTATTTCCTGGCGGATTCGTAGGTAGTTCACGGTCGTTACTTGCCATGTTATTAATTGTGTTTGTACCTGCAATTTATTACCTATCTAAAGGAGGATTTCAAGCAGTTCCTGCTCTGGTTTGCATAATATCAACCCCACTTGTAGTGATAGCTAGCCGATCGCAGAATGGTTTGGCAGTATTTATAATATCGTGTGTCATAATAGTGACTGTGCTATTACTCATAAGATGTAATAAATTTATATCTTTGGCCACCATATTAGCGGGGACTATTATTGGCTTTTTCTTATTATGGGCATTTATTTGGAGAATTTTGTCACTTGATCTCACTTCGACCTCTGCGATCCGGTACCGGCAGTATATTATTGCTATTGAAACCGGATTTTCTCACCCAGGGTTCGGAATTGGTGGGATGAACTTTAATTGGTACACAGATTTAGGCCTTAGAGAGGGATATGAAGATGTTGAAGAAATCTATGGGGTACATAATACGTTTTTAGCTTACTTTGCTGAATTGGGACTTCCTGGGCTGTTACTATATATTATATCCATATTTGTCCCATACTATTATTGTATCAAAAAATTCGCTTCTACCCATTCATTGTTAGCAGGTTTATTCGCTATTGGGATGTTAAATTTCCATATATTTTCCAACCTTGCATGGGTGTATCATAGAGAAGTTGTGATAATGACGTTTTGGCTAGTAGTGACGGTTGCCAGCACTAGCTGTTTAGATATGAATAATATTAAGCGAAGGTCGAAATTCACCTTCGAGGAGTAATTCACATGATACTCGTGGATTTTTAGTTTGTGGCATGGTTCCAGACGGCATTGTTCAGATCAGGTGGTTCCAGCAATATGCATAGCTCTGCAACCATGTTTCAGCAGGTGCTGGCTCGACGTTTCTGAAACAGTTCCCAAACCGGGAGGTGCGTCGTTTTATTTCTTTGAAGAGACATTCGACGGTGTTCCGACTTCCATATTTCTCGTATCGAAATCGGAGGCCGAACTGGTGGAGTGCAGCTTTGATCCACGGTGCTGAATTGACGAGAAACACAGCATTATCGAAATCATGTTTCTCAGTGAACCCCGAAAAACCATTCTGTCAGCGCGGTCGTAGTCGTCGAATACAGCCGTACATGGAGTATATTGTTCGTTCGGGATCAACAGAAGTGTACAGCCAATAGCGATAGTTATCAAGTTGAATTACTATCTTGCCAAGCGTAACGTGATTCGGTTCCTAGTCAACTGCTGACTGTAGATCGCATTTATAAACCAAATCGTGAACTGCCTTGCAACTACGTTTGACACCAACTTCTCTAATTCTCGAATGGTATTCGAAACCGAGAGACCGGAAAGATGGAGTCAAGTACCGAGCTCCATCAGTTGAGGCGGGTTCCATTCTTACTCAACAAAACTCAAATCATCCAGTCGCTACACCCGCTGAGACGGTCGGTTTTGGCATGATCGCCATAAAATCGTGTCTCCTCACTTTTCACGTTTAACGAAACACCACCATCAGAATGGGAACAAGTTTATATTAGCCTCGTTCAGAATGTGTTACCTATGAAGATAAATCATTGCCGTGAAATAGTAGAACACATACTCACACACTTTGTTTCGAATGAGTTAGCATTCAAAGTGTCTGACTTGATGCGAAGTCGTGATATTGATCGATACGATACTCCTCTTTCCCCATTCAAACGCTATTATATTCCGCCATCCAAAATCAAACGAAATACAGGCCGTAAGTATCCGCCTTGGAAAAACCGCAAAAGCTTATTGGGACAGGTTCAAGATGGTATCTGGGATCAACGCCCCCCAACACCAGATGGATACCCCATTAAATTCAATGAAAGATCTCAATTCATATGCTCTAAGTTGCACTTTGAGGACGGAGTACCGTTAACAGATATTGATCAGTACAAAGAACAAATCGGTGATTTCAACTCCGAACTCATAAGGGAAGATATTCGTAGGATAGGTGAATTGATTCAAAGTATTAGAAATCACGGATATAAAACACAAGACGAATTGGGAGAATTTCCAAATAACAAACTAAAGCGCTATACTAACGAAATTGCAGTTGATATTGCTCGAGACGGCGAATTTCTTTTTGTAGATGGTAGCCACCGACTTACAGCAGCAAAGATTCTGGATCTCGATGCTGTCCCTGTTGTGGTGCTTGTTCGCCATGAGCAATGGATGAAAACAATTGAGGAATTGATTGAAAGTGATAGAATTAGAGAGTTACCTTCAAATCATCCAGACGTACGATTTTCCAAACTAGACTGAGTGTATGGCTATAAAACAATAAATTTTTACCAATCGACGACAACATTCCTGCATGAAGATAGCAGTTTTAGTTAATAGCTTTCCAAAAATATCAGAGACATTTATTTTAGATCAAATTATAGAAATGATTGAACGAGGGCACCATGTAGAAATCTTTGCCCGAAATAAAACTGATGAGGAGGTAGTACACGAGGAAATTCAAGAATATAATTTGCTTTCAAATACCCATTACCCAAACATACCTCAGAACAAAATTCGGCGAATACTGTCCGCTGGAAAGACTTTCGCTGTCAACTTTCCTTACCGGCCTCGGAGAGTAATCGAATCGCTTCGAATTGGGAAATATGGGCGTGATGCTCTTTCATTACGGATGCTACACTACTCCCAATCATTTAAAGAAAATGATTTTGATGTACTATATTGTCATTTCGGCCCAAATGGTAATCTTGGTTCTCTTCTCAAACAAACTGGAACAAATGCACGAGTGATAACTGTGTTCCATGGGTATGGGATACGTCTAGGAATCGAAAATGGTCCTGGTATGTATGATGAGGCATTTAAACACAGTGACCTACTGTTAGCAAACTCAAAGTCCACTATTGATAAGTTAATAAAAATGGGCGCTGATCCGGATAGTATTATATTCCACTCTATTGGAGTAAATATTAATGAATTTTATCCTAGAAAAGATGGTGTAAACGGCAATGATACCGATAAGGTGATCGTAACAACCGTGGCAAGG
The DNA here is from genome assembly GCF_000383975.1 of Natronorubrum tibetense GA33. NCBI lineage: Archaea > Methanobacteriati > Methanobacteriota > Halobacteria > Halobacteriales > Natrialbaceae > Natronorubrum > Natronorubrum tibetense. The sequence continues at coordinate 3,764,050 of NZ_KB913017.1, forward strand.
TTAGCAGAAATAAAAGGCCATGAATATGCGATTCAAGCGATCTCCGAGATCATCGATAGAAACATCGATCCAGAAATTGAATACCGAATTGTTGGCGGGGGGCCAAAACGAAGTGAGCTCGAGCAATTGGTTTGTGAACTCAATATCGAAAATTCAGTTCTCTTTACTGGACAGGTGGATCGATCTACTGTCCAAAGTCATCTTAAAGAAACAGATTTGTTTTTACTATCAAGTCTCGATGAAGGTCTTGGAATAGTTCTACTTGAAGCACAAGCTTCTGGTATTCCAGTTATTGCAACTAACGTTGGTGGTATTCCAGATGCGGTTAATCAGAATGAGTCAGCTATACTTGTTCCGCCAAAGAAACCAATGTTATTGGCAGATGAACTGGAGTTTCTATGCAACAATCCTGATCAGTGGATCGATATGGGAAATAAAGGAAGAGAATATATTAAAAATAATTTTAATTCTAATGATTTGAATGACAAATTGGAAAGGGTTTTGAAAGGAAATACTAGACAATAATATATACTACAGAGCCCAGTATAGTTAAGTTATTTCATGAGAAGTACTATCTGTGAAACACGCCTGAGGCCATAATCGCGATCGGAGTTTGCTATTCTTGGTCTTGTTTAGACGCCTGAATTCAGGCATGTGAGCGGTCGAGCGCTAGTTCGATGTTTCTGATGGCACATTTCAGGACGAGTTCGCGGAACTGTCCAAACCAAGTTCGTGCACGGACGATCTCGCCGTATTTGCGCCGCAGCGCGAAAAACGTCGATTCGACGGTCGAGCGCTGATGATACGTTTCATCATCGAGCAACACATTGTTCGCGACGCCCGTCCAGCCGAATTCGCGGTGCTTGATCACCGGTGTAACGCCTTCAGCACGGAGTTTGTGGCGAAACAGCCACCAGTCGTAGCCTTTGTCGGCAGTTAGTTTGGTCACTCTGTCTAGATTTCGTTGCAGGACCTGCCAACCGATCTGTGTGTCGTGCGGTTGTTTCATCGAGCAATGTATATCTAGAATCGCACTGGTTTTGCAGTCGATCAAAACGGTCGTTTTCACGGCTTTGAACGTGTAGTTCGTCTTGTTCGCGTAGTGCTGGCTCGCCGCGACGCGATCCATGCCGGTTGCGTCGATTGCCTGAATCTCACCGATGTCATGCAGCTCCGCCGACAACCGCAGTAAGACGCGCCAGATCGGCATCTGCAGCTGTTGCATGCGAGCGCACACGGTGGAAAAATCGGGCAGTTCGGACACTTCTAGACCAAGTTTAGCGACGATACCGTGCATCTCGTGAAGGACGTCTAAGAGACGGCGGTACGGGTGATCAAGATACTCGCGGAGGCCGTGAATCGCAACGATCACCCAGTCTGCGTAGCCGCCGTTACCTTTCTGAACGGCCGGTTCTGGCGCACCAGCGACGACTTTTTGGGCAAGCGAGACAACGCGGCTAGTGAAGCGGGCTAGTTTGCTGGACACAAACACACCGTCCCGCTTCACTTCCTAGTAAGTTAGACATTTAGAACGAGCTACTAGGCAGACGATACTATCCGCAGACTGCTTCAGCCGGAGAGGTTCTAGCGTCTAAACACGGCCCTATTCTTATTAATTACTATTCCATACCATCTAATTTGATTGTTAAATTAGGCGACCATGTCAATTCATACATTCTTGCAGCGAGGGTTCTAGGATCACATGTATTTTTTTCCATTAACATTGTGTTTTGATCATAGTGATCACTAAGTTGCTTTTCAATTAAGTTAGATTTCAATGTGTCTGGCTCGTTTCCACAGATATGCCAAAAATATGCTATTTCAAATCCCGAGGGGTTATATGGGTAACCATATTTGTTACTGTCTATGGATTCTATATAATCATTTGACTTAGAAAATTCAAAAATGCTTTCAAATGTGGAACATTCCCAAAATGGGTTATTTGGCCGGTTGTTTTTCAGAATTGCCAATGCTAAAAGGTTAAAAGAATGATATCCAATCGACTTATATATGAGATCCGATTTACTGATATCACCGAATGTTAATTGATAGAGTTGGCTACGCCCAATATAGGTCCTCAAAAACGATTTTATTGCCCTAACATCTCCTTTTATCATCCCATAAGAAATATTTTTTAATGGCGTGTGTATATGATGCTGTATTAGTCCACTCTCAAAGATTCGTAGATTCTCATTAATTTTTTTCAGAAATATACTTATTTGACGAGAAACTTCGCATGAGTCAGTTTTCTTTTCTAGCAAACTGCCTGCCATTGCAAACCATAGCTGATGGTTGAACGTCATATCTAGTCCTAGGTTTTCCCCATTAATTTCAGTCCTTCCCCATAAGCCAAAATTGTGATTGAAGGGGTGTGATGTGAACACATTTTCAGCTACCTCAAGCAATTCTTTGTCTTTCAATACATTATGTGATCTGCACAACGCCTCAATTGACCATGCCTGCCCAATTAGTCCATTGCATGAATCTTTGCCGGACGAGATCCTGTGATAGAAGGTTTTTCCAGACGGACGACACTTGTCTTGAAGAAGATAGGCTGTTGCATCTTCAACCGACTTTTTAAATACATTATTTCCAGTTATTTCATAAGCTCTTGCGAACGTAATAGCCCAGTGCGATGTGTTGCGAACAGGCGTCTCTTGGTCATTATATGGTCCATTGTGGCCCGGAGGCATACTTCCATCAGATTGCTGTAATTTAGTACCCTTGTTTGCTGTTTCTACAATAAAATCTTCAACTCTTTTCATTTCGATTTGTTCCTTCGTATAGATTGCCTATAGCGGTAACGGTTTTTAGCACCCAGCCAATTAACCACACTGGTAGAAAGTTCCATGTTCGAACATCATTTTTTCTCATTTTTTTGAAAATTCTGATTGGGTTTGGGGGGAATAACAATCTAAGAATCGATTTAGACTGCGAGGATTGTGATATGCCCCGCCCTACTCTAAACTGCTTTTTCACCAATGGCAAAAATGATCTAGTTGGATGAAATACAATTGCATTAGAAGAGTATGATAGCTTGAATCCGGATTCAGTAGCCTTTTTAGTCCAACCAACATCCCCACCGGATATTAATTCATGTGGAAATAAACCAATTTTTTTGAATACTTCCCTTTTAGAAAACAGGTTAGCGGTTTTAGCGACATTTCTCGTTTCAATATTCTCCTTGTTTTGCATATTAGAGATAGAATCTAGTATTTCTGAATTTGATGGTGATTTGGAGAGCTCAAACTTAACCGCACCACCGACTAGGTCCGCGGGTTGATTCAATAGTTTATGTACTCCACGTGCAATCCACTGATCAATTGGCTTGCAGTCTGAATCCGTCATTGCAATAATTTCGTTGTTGGAATGTTTAATCCCCTTATTTCTGGCCGCGTACGATCCTTGGATATTGGTTTCATACAATAACTCTACATCAAACTCTTTTGCCACATCAGGAGTATGGTCTGTGGATTTATTATCTACAACTATTATATTTAGTTTTTCTTTTGGATAAGTTTGAGATTCTAAACACTCTAAGCATGTTCTTAAACCGGTTGGGTCATTATAGACTGGTACAACAATAGATACCGTAGGAAGTGTTTTGTTAGATTGAATCATCACTTATTGTCTATGGTAGCCTATTAGTGGCTATCCTATAACATAATACTTATTCATCTCTTTGAACAATCCCAATAGAAACATGAGAGATTATTATTCGAACCGAATGAGTTGGATGAGGTAGAGGAGTATGGATTCCAATAGAGAACTTCCTTTAGTCTCAGTAATCATACCGGTCTATAACGATCCAAAGGGTATCCAAAATTGCCTTAGCGCTCTTGAGGAACAAACATATCCTGATTCATTATTTGATGTGATTGTTATAGATAATGGATCAACAGATGAAACAAGAGACATTGTAAAAGAATTTTCTGTTAAGCTTCTTGTTGAAAATTCTATTCAAGGATCGTATGCGGCCAGAAATAAGGGAATTGAGCACGCTAAAGGTGAAATTCTCGCTTTTACCGATGCCGACTGTACTCCTATACCTGAATGGATTGAAGCGGGTGTTTCAACAATTATTAAAGACGGAACTGACCTAGTAGCTGGTCGCGTACAGTTTGAGTTTACAGAAAAAAAAACTGCTGCAGAGAAATACGATGCATTTGTGAGTATGCGTAATGATAGAGCAACCCTTAAGGGAACCGGAACTACAGCAAATTTGTTTGCATATAATACTCTCATTGATGAGATCGGGCTGTTCCCAGAACAGCTTCAATCAGGTGGTGACATTTACTGGACAAGAACTGCAACAAATTCTGGGTTTGAAATTACATATTCTTCTAATGCAATAGTAAAGCATCCATCAAGGAATTTAGTTCAATTTCTAAAAAAGATGTACCGCGTTGGAAAAGGTGGGGCACAACTGTGGCAATTAGACAATCAACCGATTGGATCGAAAATTATTTTAGGAATGATTGGGGCCCCATTTAAACTGGCTCGACTCATATATAGAGTCATATACCATAATAAGACGGATGACAAGTCAACGAATGCCACACCTCCGGACCGTAATGTAGATATGACTATCGGGTTCCATATTGTTGCAATCTTATCAATTATCGCCCTGGGAATTGGACGAATTATCGGAATGGTCGGATTAGCATCCTATTGTATGAAAAAATAACACGTTCACACATCATATCCAACCCATTACCTTGGAAATTGTTATAGCATGAGATTGTTATATTTTGAGTTGAGCCTAAATGTTAGTTAGCAAGATTAATACGCGTCACGAACCCCTTGAAGGATAAAGAATGTCAGCTAAACGCTTGGATGATTTAGAGATAGATACTGATACAATCTCGACCGAGTTCACTCATCTTGACCATATGTATTCGGGACGGTTCTCTAAATATTACTATCGTCGCTTTGATCAAGCACTAGAAGCAGCTCAATCGGCTAAAGACGAAACCGTGTTAGAGATCGGAGGTGGCACGGGTGTATTTCTCCTCTCCCTTTCTGAGATCTATTCAGATGTTCATTTTACAGACATCTCACGCGAACACCCGCCATTCTCAACTGCGAGAAGGTTGCTCAATTTAGCAGGCACTACTGACGATAACGTGAAATATGCCGTGGCAGATGCCACGACACTCCCATACCAATCGAATACGTTCGACTCCGTGTTCGTTCTAGACGTTCTCGAGCACATACCGGATGAACGAAACGCAATTTCGGAAATCGCACGTGTAACCGCCAAAGGGGGCAGAGCAATCGTCTCTGCGCCGATAGAAGTCGGTCTTCCGATCATGGTTCGAGAGGGATATCGACTAATAGACGGAAATCGTCGCCACACAGAATCACTACGAGAGTTGTTGAGCGCAGCTGTAGGTCGTCCGTCGTTGGAGACTAATGATCAACATCGGGGATATGATTATCGGCAAACGATGAAGTGGCTCAAAGAGGATTTCGAGAAGGTCTCTGTTGAATACTGTCCGTGGCCGGCGTTGGGAAGCCAATTTAATCCAACTGCGATCATAACCGCTGAATTTTGATTTGAATTCTTCAACACGATAACTCGCTACTCATCCGTCCGGCTAGAGGTTTCCCACACGACGATATTCTTTCGTTGTAAGAAGTTCAGTAACCCATGGAGCATACCGTAGTTCGCCTGAAGGAAGTAGAAGGGAACGTGTGCGATTAGCGGACTGTCGATCTCGAGTCGATCTGCAACCCAACCAACTCCGGCGAGAAGATAGAACGATATCTGTCCGGCCAGCAGCACCTGATACACTACGGAACTCGTGACAGCCACTAGCCCGACGTTCGCAACGAGAACCACTCCCAGAAGCACCGGAGACAACCAGCGCAGGATCTTATGCGACCACAGCTGGTACGCGAATCGGGGATCTCGAATTGGATTGAGTAGATCGGGAAAGCCCGCGATACTGTTCCAGCACCGAGTCACGATACGGATCCGTCGCTGGAGTTCCTCCGATGTGGAGCTACTGGTCTCCTCCCACGCGACCGCACTGGGTACGTACTTGACTCGCTCTCCGTTCCGGATAATCGAGAGGGGTTCGGTGAAATCGCTGATCGTGCCGGGCGGCTGTGGCACGTACGACTCGGACTTCACCGCATAGATCGAGCCGTTCCCGGTGACGAGGGAGTAAAACCGGGACTCGAGCCGTTTGATCCACGACTCGTACTGCCAGTAGAATGACTCTCCTTCGACGTCACTCGACTCCCGGTAACGCAACTCTCCCACGACGCAGCCGACCTGGGAAGAGAACCCGCGGACGAGGTTGGTTATCGCGTCGGACTCGTACATACTGTTCGCGTCCGAGAAGACGATGATATCCTCATCGACGAGATCCACGACGCGGTTTTGACACTCCGTCTTTCCGACTCTACCCTCAATCCGAACGAGTGAGACGCCTTGATTCTCGTACTGTTTTACGATCTCGTCGGTCCGATCGTCGGAGGCGTCGGAAAAGACCACGATGTTGAGTAACTCGTCGGGATACGCTAACTCAAGGCTGTTTTCGATTTTCTCGGCGATAACGTCCTCCTCGTTGTATGCCGCGATAATTAACGCGACACTCTTCAGGTCGCCTCTCTCTTCGGACTCGTCGTCACCACTAAATAGCGCCCAGAGTTTGAGCGTCAGAGGATACATGAAATACGTGTGGACCAATCCTAACCCGGCCCCGAAAAACAGGACGAGAAACACGATCTCCCAGAGCATAGCTTAGATTATACACCTCTCTCGAAGCGCACACCGGAATATCTGCTGTACGATTTTGGGGGCCACATATATCTCCATCCTTTCGACCGAACGCCAATAAGATGTTGATCTACCACTGATTTGAGGCGGAATACCGTTCTATTCGATAGCTGTTCGCGACGGCCATACAGGTGAGAATTAGCACGAACCTCGATCGAACCGCAAAGTCGACTGACTCCCCGTCTCGTCTCCCTCACTGGCGAAGAATCTCATGGACATCCTCGAGCACCCCCCAAACCTGCCGAATAACGATCTTCAGATCGAACCACGGCGACTGCTTTCGAATGTACTCCAAGTCATACCGCAACTTCGCCTCCGGATTCGTACTCTTCGCCCCGTTCACCTGCGCCAACCCGGTCAAACCAGGCTTCACGAACCACCGTTTGCGCCACGCCGGCGCGTCCTCCTCGAGCAACACCTCCTCTTCCGTCCACGCCGCGCGCGGCCCGACGACGCTCATGTCGCCGACGAAGATCGACCACAGCTGGGGCAGTTCGTCGAGGTGCGTCCGGCGCAACACCCGCCCGACGGCGGTAATCCGATCGTTCTCGCCGTCCGAAGACGGCACCGCGGACTCGCCCTCGGGGACCATCGTCCGGAACTTGTAGACGGGGAACGTGTCACCGAAGCCGGCCGTGCGGTCCTGGCTGTACAGCGCGGGGCCGGGACTGTCCAGTTTGATCGCGAGGGCGATCACAATGAACAGCGGCGCGAACCCGACCAACCCGACGGCCCCAAACGTGACGTCGAACAGCCGCTTGAACAGGTGGTCCAGCGGATCCCACGGCTCGAGGTCCACGTCGACGATCCCCTCCACGTCGTCCTCGGCGACGAGCACGGCGTCCGCGTACTCCCGGTGGATCTTCACGTCGATCCCGTGTTTGTGACAGACGTCGAGCGCGCCGAAGAACTCCGCCCGGTCGGGCTGATGAAACGCCAGCACGACCGTGTCGACGTCGTACTGCAATAAGACAGTCTCGAGCCGCGATAACCCACCCAGACGATCCAGCGCGCCGACATCGACCTCAGCGCCGCCCTCACCCGCCTCAGCACCGGCCGTGATCCCACCGTCGGCCACGGTCCGCACGGAGAGGGAGTCGGCACTAGTACCAACGACGGACGGATACAGATACCCAAGTACCGGCACGTCGATCGCCGGGGTGATCCGCTCCATCTGCTCGAGATCGTCGCCCACCACGAGCGTCCGTCCGGGATCGTCGGCCGGGCTGCGGTGGATCCAGACGAACCACGCGGGGATCGCGACCACGAGCGCCCCGATGGTCATCACGAGCGTCGCCCGCGGCAGTCGGTGCGACCACTTGAAGTATCCCAGTGTCGCGAGCGCGAGCCCGCCGACGATCACCCGCCGCTGGGCGAAAAACACCGTATCCAGCACTCGCCGCGGCTGGGGTTTGTACAGCGGCACGAGACTCCCCCCGATCGCCAACGCACTCAGGAGGACTGCCCAGTACAGCGACTCGCCGGTCAGGACCGTGACCTCGAGTCGGTTGAACAGCGGCACGTGCGTAGTAAACAGGGCCTGAGAGAGCTGGTGGTTCGCGACGAGCACCGCGCCGACGGTCAGCAGTATGACGCCCACGACGCTCACCGTGCGATACCGCCATCCCGTGAACATTCATTACCTGACACGACCGGGGGTTACATAGTGCATTTCATGATATTTCGTGTACATCTGTTCTCGGAACGTTAGGTGTACGGATGAGAACATAGTCATACTGGGCACGATATAGCAATCGCTGACACGAATTTCCGCTCGAGAATCCGCGGAAATCACCGTCGAGAAACGCGACCGCCGCGCCGGTCGTCGGGACCTCGAAAACGAGTAGCGACCACGTCGATCGATCCAAACGGCCACCAACCAGGGCGTCTCGGTACGATCACTGCACCTCAACCGCCTCCCCGTTCTCGACCGCCTCCGCCGGAACCTCGACCGTCTCGTCGCCCACCACGTACTCGCCCGTGTAGGGGACCGTCACCTCGAGCGAGCCGTCCTCGCCCGCGGTCACCTCGCGCTCGTACGAAATCGTCTCTCCGGAGACCTCGACCTCGGTCGCGACGATCACCGTTTCGCCGGGCGACGCAGTCGACGTGATCGTCGCCCCGGGGACGATGGCGAAGGCCGTCGCGTCCTCGCCGACGTAGATCGCCTGGTAGTGCGCAAGCGGCTCGCCGCCGCCTCCACCCGCCCCGAGATCGTCGTGGAGCTGTGCCTGCGTGCTCGCCTCCGGATACTCCTCGTCGATGTCGGTCGTCACGACGTAGCCGACATCGTTCTCCGCGAACTCCTCGTACCAGCCGTCCGGATCGCCACCGGTCACGAACTCCTCAAAATTCGCCAACGCGTAGGCGTATCCCGCCGACTCCCCGTTGACGAAGTAGTTGTACATTCGGTTGTCACCCCACTCGCTCAGCACGAAGTTCGCCGGATACTCCCGGTCGACCGCCTCGGCGTGGTCGTCGATGACCGCCGTGGCCTCGAACTGCGCGTCGCTGTGAGTCGTGTCCGCGAGCATCGACGGCACGAAAAAGAGGCTCATCCCACACACCAACAGCACGATCCACACCAGCGTGACGAGCGTTTTGGCATCGCCCGGAACGACGAGACTCGGCCGGCGTTCGCCGCCGTCCGCAGCCGTGCCTCGAGCCTCCCCCGTTCCGCTCGCTACATCGCCCTCCCCGCGCTCGTGGAACGGCACCGGATCCCGCGCGAGCTTGGTCCAGGACAACAGCCAGACGAGCCCCATCCCGCCGAGCACCGACAGCGGGATCGCCAACTGCGCCGCAAAGCGACCCTGGATCGCCGCCAGCGTGACCCAGAAGACGACGTAGACGGCGAGCAACAGCCACCCCGGTTCGTAGCGACGGACGGCGACCCAGCAGGCCCACGCCAACACCAGAATCGCGAGGTAGAAGCCGAGGCCGAACTGCGACAGCGGTCCGAGGACGACCGCGTTCTCGAAGGCGAATATCGACGTCGTCTCCGCGGCTTCGACCCTGAAGAACAGGTCGCCCGCGCGTTCCGATATCCGCGTCCACTCCTCGGGACGAAGGGAGTGAAACGCGCCGAGACCCACGCCGGCGAGTAGCACCTGAACCCCGACGAGCCCCCCGACGTGCCACTCGAGGCGTCGCCACAGCTCTCCCAGACAGGCGACGGCCACGACCCCCGCGAGGACGAGCAGCGGGACGACCGCGGTGAACCGGTCGTGCCAGCCCAGTCCGAAGTGGAGAACCGCGCCGAGTACTGCTCCGAGGACTAGCCCGACGAAGATCGGCGCGGTCGTCGCCGCGGGCGAGAGCCCGGCGCGAGCGTCGACGGCGACCTTCAGCCCGACGTACGCCGCGACGGGGACGAGCATCAGGATCGAGCCGCCCCAGGCGAACATCGACAGCGTGACCGCGATCCCGAACACGGCGGCGGCGAGCCACGTCCACGGACTCCGCAGGTGGCCGCCGACCGCCGTCTGCGGCGTCGACTCGAGCGCCCGCTGCCGGAGGTCGACGGCCAGCCAGGCGAGCGTCAGCAGCGTCACGCCCAAATAAAAATACTGGTGGGCCCGGTGCTCGAGGAAGCCGACCTGCGTGTAGACCGCGTGGGCCGGCGTGAGCGCGAGGATGATGACCGACGCGAGTCCGATGCGAACGTCGTCGCTGACGACGACGGCGAGCCAGTAGACGACGATACCGAGGAGCACCGTCCCGACGACGGGCAGCCACGCGGCGACCATGTCCGCCGCCCACTGGTCGCCCCCGAGCAACTCGGCGAAAAACCAGTGCGTCGAGTGCGTCAGCGGCCGTCGTTCGGCCACCCCCTCGGGCAGGTTCGCGACGATACTCGCGTCCGTAATCCCCGACGTCTCCGCGAGCAGCCCTTCCGTCCAGTACCGGTAGTAGTACGGATCGTTCGCGGGCGAGACGACCTCGTCGCCGCGAAACACCGATCCGTAGGTCCACAGTCGCGTGACCAACAGCAGACCCAGCACCCCGAGGAGCCCCACGGCGGCGCGCGGGTCGAGCGCGATCGGACTCGAGAACCCCGACGCCGAACCCGACCGATCCACAGAAACCGCCCTGCCCTCGAGTCCCGCCCGCACGCCCTCGCGATTCGAGACCCGGTACTCCCCGTCGGACTTCGTCACGATGTCGCGCGAGACGAGTTCGCCGAACGTCCCCGAGTCGAGCGGCAGGTCGTCGAAGGTCCAGCCGTCGTGGTCGGCGTCGACCGCGAGGACGGTCTCGAGCGCCTGCGCTCCGTCGTCGCGCTCCTCGCGGAAGGTCGCTGCGGCGTCGGCCACTGCGGCGGGATCCGGCTCGTCGGGCATTACGCCGATCCCTCCATGTGTACCCTGATAAAGACTGGGCGCGTACGGCGTTCGAACCGACCGATAATCGAACGATACCGATCTCGTTCCTCCTCACCGCACCGAGCACGCCTCATCGGAGACTCTCAAGTACGCGTCTCGAGCCCGCTCAGTCGGTCGTCGACTGCGACGCCTGCTCGGTCTCCGTCCCCGGTTCCGTGAGCCGGCCCGATTCGTCCCGGAGTCGCTCCTCGGCGCGCTCTCGATCCTCGGGGTAGCCGACGTCGACGCGCCAGCCTTCCATGCGAATCGCGTCGATGGTGCGGCCGGACTGGATCAGCAGGTCGACCGCGTCCGAAAGTTCGTACTCCCCGCGGTCGGAGGGCTGGACGAGGTGACAGGCGTGGAAGATCGCCGGCGTGAACGTGTAGAACCCGGTCATCACGAGATTCGACGGCGGCTCCTCGGGCTTCTCGACGACCTCGACGATCTCGCCGTACTCGTTCGTGTCGAGCACGCCGTACCGGGAGGCCTCCTCGTAGGGCACCTGTTCGACCAGAAACGCCGCGTCGGCCCGATCCTCCTGCTGTCGGTTCCTGACGTCCGCGAGGTTCCCCCGGAAGACGTTGTCCCCGAGCATGAGCATGAAGTCGTCGTCGATGAGCGATTCGACCTGCAAAATCGCGTGGGCGAGCCCCAGCTGTTCGCGCTGGTGGGCGTACGTGATCGGCACGCCCCTGTACTCGTCGCCGTACCGATTGATGATCTTCTCTTTCAGGTAGCCGACGACCACGATCAGTTCGTCCGCGCCGGCCTCGAGCAGATTGTCGAACACGTCTTCGATGATCGGCCGGCCGTCGACCTCGACGAGGGATTTCGGTTTGTCCTCCGTCAACGGTCGAAGTCGAGTTCCCTTTCCTGCCGATAAGACAACAGCTTGCATGTGCGACCCACAGTCCGAAGATCGGTAAATAGCTATCCCCTGAACTCGTCGGTTGGGCACGAAAACCGCCGAGAGAGATGCCTACGGGCCACTTAGCTGTTGCTCGAGAGAGCCCACACCTTCGCTCGTAGAGACGATGATCCCGTCTCACGTCCGGCTCACGCTCGCGGTCAGTTGATACGCGTCGCCGTGATCGGCCGATCCGCCGCTCGAGTGATCGCGCAGCGCTAGGAAGGTACCGACTAGTGGTTCGGTGTACTAGTAGCCAGGAGTTGCTAGTGGTTCGCGTCTACTAGTGGTGAACCGAATTGACTAGTGGCTTGCGTCTACTGGTGACGGATCGACGCTCGCCGAAAACAACCGCGAGCGGTCCCACGGATCAACTGGGAGTCACGACCGATGTCACGTCTGCGCAGAGTCGGTCGCTGCCATCTCCTTCAGGAGCCGCAACTCTTCGTCCTCGGAAATGTTGTCCGCGGAGAGACACGCGTGGACGACCTTGTGTGCGAGTTCGGGATCCGACAGGGCACCCGGTTCCGACGCGGAGTCGTCCTCGAGTCGCCGTTCCAGCGACTCGAGTCGCTCCGTCACCGCCTCGAGTTGCTCGGTGAGTTCGCTGACCGACTCGCCGCCGGGAACACTCGACGTGCCAGCGTCTAATCCCGCGGCCTCCGACGACGCCGCTCGAGCGAACGCGTGGGATTCGTCGCCGCTATCGCCCTGTGACTCCGGGTCCGGCCCACGACCGGGATCGGGATCCCGTCTACCGTTGCTCTCGGCGCCGGGTTCGGTCCGCTCAACGCCGCTCGCGTCTGGAGGCTGAGCTCGAGCGGCCCCACTCGCGTCTGCAGGCTGGGCTCGGTCGACGGAACCTCCGTCCGCAGGTTCGGCTCGCTCGGCGGCACTCCCGTTTTCAGACGGGGGTCGTTCGTTCGCAGACGGACTTCGTTCGACCGGCGTTTCGTCGCCGGGAGTCAGTCGTTCGACGTCGCTCGTCGCGCTCGAGTCGATCCCGGACGGCTCCTCGAGGTCGGTCCGTTCGTCGTCGCTTCCGGACCCGTCGATCGCCGTTCGCTCCGCGCCGGAATCCGACTCGGGTTCCGGACCGTCCCGTGCGGTCTCCTCGACGGCGTCGTCTTCGAACCAGTCGCCGTCGTCGAACAGTACCTCGACGAACTCGTGGCGGTCGGCCCAGTGGAACTCGTCGATCGCGTTCACGCGCTGACTGATCGTCGCGCTACTGACGCCGAGGGTCTCCGCGAGCGCCGCCTGCGTCGCGTCCGGTCGTCTGTAGATCTCCGCGAGCGTCTCGCGTTGTTTCTCCGTCACATCGTCCGGTTCCAGCGACAGTTCGAGATCCGTATCGGATCGGCTATCGTGTTCGGTCATGGCTGACTCCGCGTCGTCTGATTCGGGTGGGTCGCGTGCTGTAGCCGACGACTCGGGCGTCCGCGTCTCCTGTCGCTCGTCGGCCTCGGCGTCGCTACTCGAGTCGTCGCCGACGTTCTCGGATTCGCCCGGGGATTCCCCGGGATCGCCGTACTCCTCGAGAACCTGGTCGACGATGGCGACGGTGGCACCGCTGACGTCGTCCGCGATCGCCTCCATCGATGCCGACGGCCGCGACTCTGCGACATCGAGGATCTTCTTGTGAATGACTGCTCGTGGGACCCTCGTACTCCGCTCACCTGTTTCCCCAGTTGATAGTGGTGAATGACTCATTTGCAACCTTTCCGAAGCGACGGTTCAGGCCAACAGTCCTCGACCCGGCCGATATAATTTTTTCAGCGAAACAACACATACACGAATTTGTACAGCTATACCGAGGTGTTTCCGTTCGTATAGCCGACGTTACTCGGACGGGTCGGATCGTCGGAGTAGCAGTCTTCGAGCCCCGTTACGATGGCGCTCTGTGGCCCGATATCGGCCGGTCCGACGACCGTAATCCGTTGCTGAGCGACCAACCGGCGAAACCGGGACGGAGTACGGAACCATTCGATTACCGGTACCGACTGAATGCGACACCCGCCAGCGCGACGAGGGCGGCGACTGCCCCGAGCCCGATCCAGCCGCTGATGCCGTCGGTCAGTCCATCGTCGTCGGTTTCGCCGTGGCTCTGTTGGTCAGCTTCGTCGCCGTTCAACTGCAAGACCACGACGGTTTGTCCGTGTGACTCGTCGGTCTCGTACGTCCAGCCACCCTCCGTCGCCTCGTAGGATTCGGAGTCCCCGATCGGATGGACGTCCGTTTCCCAGGCCTGGTGGGCCTGCTGAACGTAGCCGACGACCTCGATATCGTCCGCGTGTTCGCCCTCGAGTTCGACCTCGCCGTAATCGACGGTCTCGTCCTCCGGCAGACCGTGCCACTCGAGGCAGTGTGAATCCATGTAGCCGTCGCCCTGTGGCAGCTCCGGATTCGTCCCGAACTGATCGCTGTCGAGCGGCCGGACGTAGTGGTCGGTCAGCGGGAACTCGACGACGAACGGATCGGCGTCGGAGTGCCACTCCAGGGAGTCGCCCGTCGGAACCGTCGCCGTCGTGTTCGGGACGCTCTCACCGACGATCGGCTGGCCGGCTTCGTTGAGCAGCGTCACGCAGATCTTCCCCGACCCCTGACCCAGATTCGGGTCCCGGTACTCGTCGCGCGGATTGACGTAGCTCACCCAGCTCCCGTCGTCAGCGCCCTCCTCGAAGAACAGGTCCCCTTCCTCGGGAACGGGTTCGGCGTAGGCGTCTTCGCTTACGTTCTCCTGAATCGCAGCCTCGGTCTCGGGTACCGGGTCCGCGCCGCCGCTGCCGTCACCGATCGCGAGCCCGGCGAGCAGGGCGACTGCGAGCACCACACCGACGACGAGCACGCCGGCGACGACCGCGGGACGACCGAAGCCGGTGCGCGTCAGTGCCACGGGTATCCCCTCGAGACGGCCCATTCGGTCTCGAGCGGGGTGATCGCGGCCGTCGCGGGTTCCCGTCCGGCTGGCGTCGGTCTCGTCTCGAGGTCGCCACAGGCCTCGAGGTTATCACCGGCGAGGTCGCCGCTGCTCGGTGGCGGCCCACCGTCTCTGTCGTCGGCGGATCGATCGGTCGGGGTGAAAAGCGTCACCATCGGGTTGCAACACAGCGTCAATCATCCTATATATGAGCATCGTACAGCCGCTAGTCGCGTACTTCCTCGCCGGCCCGGTTACCCCGAATCGTCTCCCTCGAGTTCGTCGCGCCCGCGGTATTGATACTCACAACTAATAGAAAATTATCGAACTGTGGCGTCGTCATTAACAATATGCTGAAGTCTACCACGGACCCACATGAGTTGGCTGGTCCTGCCGATCGCCGTCGTGCTCTTGTCGATCCTCACGGTGGTAGCCGTGGCGTCGAACTATCGGAATGTAGCAGGACGACTGTCGGAGCTTCCCGGCGTCGACGCCGGTGGTGGCGTCCAGACCGGCTTCATCGCGGGTCTCTACGCGCTCGTTCTCTGGAGCGTGGTCGTCTCCGGCGGGATGCTACTCGTCGGCGGCGACTCCGGCGCGACCGGTGCCGACGCCTATCAGGGCCCCGGCGCTGACGCGCCGGACCCCGACGAGGCCAGCGCGTCGGGAGAGTACTCTGACGCCGAACTGCTCGTGTTCTTCGAGACGATCGCGTCCCACTGGGGCGTCGACGTGACCTCGACGGAGCTGGTCGACGACGAGTTCGTCGTCGAGTACGCCGATACCACCGAGACGGAAGAGGAGTTCACCAACGAGGTGGGAACGCTCATCGGCGTCTACATCGATATCGTCGAGGGCGGACTCGAGGCAGAGCGGATGGACGTTACCGCCGTCGACGAGGACGACGACAGCGAGCGGACCTGGCACGTGGAGTCCGAGTTGGCTGAGGCGTACATCGACGGAGAGTTCACGGTGGATGAGGTCTACGAACGGGTCCTGGAGACGGTCGACTCCGCGTAGCGTAGCGGCGACCAGTGTGATCAGCCTTGCGCGCTCGGGAGCGTGACGGCGACCTGTGTATTCGGCTCGTTTTCCCACTCGGCTGGCTCCCCGCCTTTGTTCGGCGGAACGGTCGAAACGATTCGATGCGTCGTCACGATTGCGCCGATCCGGGGGCGATCCTCGAGTCGCGAACGGGTGCTCCGAGACCGTCACTTCGAAAGGTTATTTGTCGGGAGGCTGGACGACGAACGTGACGAGTTGGGTCCGGCCCGTCGTCGTTGAGCCCTATGTTATCACAGTCCGCTCTGGATCGATCCGTCGGCGTTACCGAACTCCTCCGAGACGTCCTCCCGGAGTGGATCGTCCCGTTTTTCGAACTCGCGGCGCTGTTCGGCGACGAACTCGTCGTCGTGGGCGTGTTACTGCTGTTCGTCGCCGCCGACGTTTACCGATCCGTCCGGCGCGGCTCCGACCGACTCGTCTCGGACCGCGTCGCGTTCGTCTCGGCCGTCGTCCTCGGCGGGCTGGCACTGACGCTCGTGGTGAAGACGACCCTCGGATTCCCGCGGCCGCCCGCGTCGTTACAGGCGGTCCCGCGCGAGGGAGAAGGGTTCCCGAGCGGGCACACGATGGCAGCCACCGTTCTCTGGGGCGCACTCGCACTGTGGGGCGTGCGGTTCAGCCGTCGACGACGGGTCGGCCTGGCCGCGGTGCTGATCGGACTCGTGGGCTTCTCCCGGCTCGCACTCGGTGTTCACTATCTCGTCGACGTGCTCGCGTCGGTCGGGTTGGGGATCGGCTATCTCGTTCTCGCAGCGGCGGTCACCGGCCGCGAGCCCAGGCCGGCCTTCGCCGGCGCGGCGGTGCTCGGCGGCGTGGCAGTACTCTCGACCGGCGGCGACGCCGACGGCTGGCTGGCGTTCGTCGGCTGCGTCGGCGGGGCCGTCGGCTGGTGGCTCACGACCCTCCCGTCGGTCCGAAAGATCTGGCGATCAGTCACCCAGTAAGTTTCGCGCCGTCGACCGGCTCTCCGCCGCCCGAACGGTCGAATGGCCGAACGGAACGCAACGGCCACGAACTCCTGAACGGAACGCAACGGCCAGCGACCGGGACGCTCGAAGACGGTGTCGCCAAACCCGAAGCGGCCGCTGACGAACCCGGCGACCGTCGGCGGAATGCGGAGCGAACAGCGACGGAATGCGGATCGAACAGGAGCGACGGCCGGATAATCGTCGTCGATCACCGGGGCTGGATCGGACTCGAGACGGCCACGTCTGATCCGGCAGCGAACGGACCGTGGCGACGACGGGGCGCTATCGGTACCGCCGACGATCCGTTTCGCAGATACTGAAAGTCGCCGCGAGTAACCGGTCCAAAACGGGCCGGCGAGTCGCGTCGATCCGCGGCGACATCGCGTTCACACCGATCACGTACTGTGGTTTCAAAATGTTACCGTAGCGAACCCCTGCCGGAATGGTTCGACGACTGACCCGGCGTGAAACCACCCTCTCATCGAATGGAAGGGACCGACAATAGATCTCTAGCCGGCTTCTTATTCGGGGCAACCGACAGATAACAAAGACCATCTTCGGGATAGACTGGTTTGCGTCGCAGACATTCAGCGGCGAAAGACCCTCACCGGCGATTTCAAAGCTGATGCGACAATAACCATGAACCGACGATCACAGCTTACGACGGTATTCGTCGCCCTGATGGTCGCTATCTCGATGGTCGGGATGGCGGGCACCGTGGGCGCAAACGGGAGTATGGATTCGGATCGAACAGTGCACACGATGGAGAACGGGGAGGACGTCTACCTCGTCTTCGGCGTCGACCTCGGCGATCAATCGGTTGAAGAGTTTATTGACGATCACGTGACGGACAACCCTGGTGAACCCGCAGCTGACCAGGACACCGTCTCCGAAGTGATCCAGTACCAGGACGTTGGCCAGGTTAACATCAACGAACAAGGTGAAGCCGTCGCCATCGCGATGGACGGCGCCGAGGCCACGGCCATCCAGGAAGTGAACCAGCAGAACGCGAACACTCAGGAGGGTGTCGCGTCCGCGGAGAACAACGCAGGTGTCAGCCAGGAGACGACCATCGAAGAAGTCGGTGACGTCTTCGTGGTCATGGGCGACGAGAACGGACAGGAGTACAACGGCTGGGGCGCCGTCGACGAGGACGGCGAGACGACCGTCAGCCAGGACGCTGAAGCCTCCGTCAGCCAGGCCCAGGCAGTGAACCAGGCGAACATCGTCCAGAACAACACCGCACTCGCGTTCGCGGAGAACGGTAGCGAGGCGACCGCGGTGCAGATGACCGAGCAGTCCAACATCAACCTCCAGGAAGGCTACGCAAGCGCGACGAACGTCTACGGCGCCGACCTCGAGGGCGACAAGGACCTCCACGACGAGCACAAGAAGTACGACGGTGACAGCACGGCTCCGAGCGCGGAGCAGGACGCTGACGCATCCGTCGAACAGATTCAGGAGATCGAGCAAGTAAACAGCGTCGAGATGGGCAGTGCGATCGCGATCGCAGTCGGTGAGGACTCCTCCGCGACCGCCGTCCAGATCACCGACCAGACCAACCTGAACGAACAGCTCGGCACCGCCGAAGCCATGAACGTCCTGATGGACTCCGCCGGGATGCACGTCGCGACCGCGAGCGCCGACGGCGCAACCGACGTCGTGACCCAGGACGCCGACGAAGAGTACAGTGACACCGAGCTGAAAGGCGATGAGGCCAGCGACGTTGGCCAGACCGCCGAAGCGAACGTCACGCAGTACCAGAGCGTCGAGCAGGTGAACATCAACCTCGACAGCTCGGCCCAGGCGATCGCCACGGACGGCAGCACGGCCGAAGCCGTTCAGCTGACCTTCCAGCAGAACGTCAACGCGCAGATCGGTTCCGCCGAAGCGCTGAACGTCTTCCTGGAAGACGACGAAGACATCGACTACGACGACGCGAAGGACCAGTACGAGGGTGCCATCAAGACCTCGACGACGACCGCGATGGTCAACGGTGACGGCCTCGCCGACGCCAACAGCACGACCTTCGACTACGACGGTGACAACGAGCAGCTCAACGACGTCGAGCAGCACTCGAGCGCCGACGTCGAACAGAGCCAGCAGGTCGCACAGACGAACCTGCAGTCGAACAACGCGCTCGCAGTCGCCGAAGACGCCGGCGACGCCTTCGCGTTCCAGATGACCATGCAGGAGAACGAGAACCTCCAGTTCACGTCCGCTGAATCCGCGTCCGTCGCCGAAGGCGCAGTCGGCGACGACGCTGACGAGGACGAGAAGGACCACGACGATGACGAAAAGAAGAGCGACGACGATGAGAAGACTGACGACGATGACAAGTCCACCATCGAAGCGAGCGACTCCGACGCCGATGACGACGAGCAGAAGAAAGAGGACGACTCCGTGCCCGGCTTCGGTGTCGTCGTCGCCCTCGTCGCAGTGCTCGCCGCCGCGATGTTCGCCCGATTCGAACACTGACCACCGCTCACGAGGAACTACTTCCGGTCGGAATTGACCGCGAAATTCGGCGATTCAATTTCAGCGACCTATTTTCTCCGCGTTCACTGCCACTAAGAGCCGTGCCGCGGGTGTACCAACGGCTCGAGTACGAGCTGTCAGTGTACGCTCGATACGAACATACTCCAGCTACAGACGACAGTGTACGCGAGTGAGAGACGACAGTGTACGCGCCCGCTCACTCGAGCGTCTCGTCGGCCGCCGAGGAGTCGATATCGTCGTCCGCACCCCGATGTTCCGCGAGCGCTTCGCCGATCGTCAACTCGCCCGCGGCGACCCGACGCGCGAGGCGGTCGTCGATCGCCCGATTCTCCTCGCTGTGCTCGCGCGAGCGATCCTTGATCACCTGCAGCTCGCCGGCGGTCGGCTCGATCTCGCGCGTGTCGACCACCTCGCCCTCGAGGCGCGCGATGTTCACCGCCGCCAGCACGTCGCCCATCCCCCTCGAGCCCGTGCCGAGATACGGCGTCGTCCCCGTTTCGTCGACGAGTTCGACCGTGACGCCCTCGAGGTCGTTGACGAGTGTCGCGCTCTCGAGGCGGGAGCCGTCGCCGATGCGGACGACGGGCGAGGTCGCCTCGTCGGCCTCGCGCTGGATGACATCTACGGCGTCGGCAATGGGAACCTGAAAGGCCGCGACGATCATCTCCCCCGCGAGGATGGCGATGCCGGGTTTGCGTCCCGGATCGACGCCGATGATGGTTCGGCCGCCGTCCCCGCGGACTGCCGTCAGCGCCTGATCGACGGTCCGTCGGGGATCGTCCGGATCGGCGACGATCGTCGTCACGCCCGCGAAGGCGTCGGCGTTTTCCCCACCGGTGACGACGACGGCCGTGTGCTCGGGCAACTCGGCGTCGGGTTCGACGGTCGTAAACTCGGTGCCACGATCCTGTAGCTCGTTGACGACGCCGTGGTACACCTCGAAATCTGACGTGGCGACGACGATCACGAATCGGTGTTGGTCTCGAGCGTGAATAAACGTACGCGACCTGCCCGATCGATACTCCAGACTGGGGAACCGGAATGCGGTGGCGCGCGCTGTCGATCGTGTCCGAGCGAAGCGAGGTTCGAGCGGAGTGAGAACCTCGGAAAGAGAACGGTGAACGGAGTGAACCGTGAGCGGCAGCGAGGGCCGATCGCCAATACTGCGCGAGGTCGTCGCGAGTAACACGAGCGACTGCGTGGAAGACGCGAAGCGTCTTCCTATGGATGAGCGAATAGTGCGGGACCAAAGGTCCCGCATACCATGCGAACGGGCGCTTTGCGCCCGTGAGCAGACGGAGTGAGCGAATCGGCTGGGGAGTGCGAGGTGTGAACGGAGTGAACGCCTCGAGGGTGCAAACGGGGAACGAAGTGACCCGTGAGCGACGTGGAAATCCCCGTTGCCAGTAACTGTAGAGCGACCGTCATCGCTGTCAGTAATCGATGCACTCGAGCGTTCCGTTCACCTTTGGACGGACCAGCTGTGGCTCGAGAGAACAAAGGAAGCGGAGTTTTCTGCGACTCGTGGCAACTAGGGTTGCCACATCCTCCCCAGCCGATTCGCTCACTCCGTTCGCTCATCCCTCGCACGGCAACGGACCGCGTCTCACTTCACGTTGCCGCGATCCGGCGCACGCCACCGCACGTGGTTCGATCGGTCCGAACAGAGTGGGGACGATCTGCGAGTCGCTCGAGTCCGCTCGAAATTCGCCTTCAGATAGCGATTCGGCCGGCCACCGACGTATTTCGGGGGCTTTTTGCACGCCTCCTGCCAACTCGAACCGTGAACGACGAGGCGATCCCGACCGGCTGTGCCCCGGTCGACGAGTTACTCGGTGGGGGATTCGAACGCGGGACCGTCACGCAGGTGTACGGCCCGCCGGCAGCGGGCAAGACGAACCTCGCGCTCTCGGCGGCCGTCGAGACGGCCGCGGACGACGGCACCGCCGTCTACATCGACACCGAGGGCGTCTCCGTCGACCGCTTTCAGCAGTTACTCACCGCACGCGTCGGCGAGGACGACGTCGAGGCCGTCGCCTCCCGGATCGTCGTCGAGGACGCGCTGAACTTCGAGGAGCAGTCCGAGGCCGTCCGCGACGCCGAGGAGTTCGCCGAGCGCGCCGACCTGATCGTCCTCGACAGCGCGACCGGCTTCTACCGCCTCGAGCGAACCGGCGACAACGACGACGGCGAGGCGCTCCGCGGCGTCGCCCGACAGGTGACCCACCTGCTCTCGCTCGCCCGAAAACACGACCTCGCGGTCGTCCTGACGAACCAGGTGTTCGCCGACCCCGAGGCCGACCGCACGCGCGCGCTCGGCGGCAATACCTTGGAGCACTGGACCGGTGTCGTCCTCCGTCTCGAGCGCTTCCGCGGCGGAAACCGGCGGGCCACGCTCGAGAAACACCGCTCGAAAGCCGTGGGCGAGTCCGTTCAGTTCCGGATCACGGATTCGGGACTCGAGGGTGGCGACGACTCGAGTCGGTTGTAAGACGCGACGATTGGAGTCGGTTAGAGGGCGGCACACTCGCTGGCGCATTCGATAGCCGGCACCAAAAAATCGTGAAATCGAGCAGTCGGAACGCCTACAGCTCGTTTAGCTTTCGAAGCAGCTGACCGCGGTACTCCTCGTCGCTGGTGACGCCTTTGACTTCCAAGACGTTGCGCTCGAGTTTGTCGATGGCGACGCGGAAGCTGTTCTCTGCGCCGTAGCCCTCGCCGGTGCCGGCGACCTGGCCCTTGTTGGTTCGCAGTCGAATCTGACACTGGACGAGCGGGGTACCCCGAAGCTTCTCGTTGTGCTCGTGGAAGCGGACGTGGGCGTGCATCACCTGCATGTCGGCGTACTTGTCGGCGACCTCCTCGATGCTCTGAACGATCGACTCCCGGGTGATGGTGTCGAGCATCGAGATGTTGGTGATCTGGACGTCCATGTGTTCCTCCTCGGTGAACGTGAGCGCGCGCAGGATGTCGGTTTTGGTGATGACGCCGATGACGACGCGGTCGTCGTCCTCGGGGGTGACCATCAGACCGGCGTAGTCCTTCTCGAGCATGGTTTCGACGGCTTCCTTGGCCGTTACCTCGAGCGTCGTGGTCACGACGGGGCTGTTCATGATGTCGTAGACGGGGACATCGAGCAGCCGCTGGGAGTCACCGACGCGGTCGCCCGTCGTCGTCGTGTGGTTCTCTCGGATGACGAAGTCCGCGATGTCGTGGGTGGTCACGACGCCGGTAAGAAAGCCGTTCTCGTTGAGGACCGGAAGCCGAGAGATGCCGTTCTCTCGCAGATAGTTGATTGCCTTGCCGATCCCGTCGTCCTCTTTGAGGGTGACCGGATCGTCGGTGTAGATGTCCTCGACCGAAAGAGCGTCTAGGTTCTCGAGGACGGCCTCGAGAATGGCGTCGTCGGTGATGACTCCCCAGAGGTCGCCGTGTTCGAAGACGGGCGCGACCTTCGAGTTGCTCTCGATCAGGAGGCGTGCGGCCTCCCGGACGTTCTCCTCCCGATCGATCTTCGGTGCCGGGTCGTTCCGGCTCGGTTTGATTAGCGCCGCCACCTTCGCATCGTCCTCGACGTGTGACTGGAGGACCTCCCGCTCGCTGATGACGCCCTCGTACGCCCCGTCGTTGGTGACGATAATTCCCTTGGGGTTGCCGTTCTCGAACGTAGAACGAACCTTCCCCATACGCTGCCCGACGTCGACTTCGATATAGTCCCTGGTGGCGATATCAGCAATATTCATCGTTCTGTCCGAGTATACTGTCGCCGGGGTTTTGAACATACCGCACGTTCTGGCCGGGTGGAAACGAGGCCGGTCGCCGACGAAGGGCGACCGTCGAAGCAGGATCGATCGTCGACGCAGGGCCGACCGTTTTGCATATCGCGCTCGTAGGAACACGTAATGGCACCCGACATCAGTGTACTCGGTCGGTACACCTACCTCGCGACGGAACTGGTCTGGGGAAGCGTCGCCTTCCTGTTGCTCCACCGAGCGAACGCGCTCCGAAAGGCCGCCGTAACGATCCTCGCGCTGTACCCCGTCGCCTACCTCTGGGACCGCTACACCCTCGCCGTCGGCGTTTTCGACATCAAACTCCGGACGGGGATCGATATCGCGGGGATCCCGCTCGAGGAACACCTCTTTATGGCGGTCGTGCCCGGACTCGTGATCGGCTTCCACGAAACCATCTTCGGCAAAGAGTAATCGCCACCTACGGCGACGACTCGAGTGTCAGTCGCTGCAATGGACCGCGACTGTCTTATCCCGGCCTCACGACCGTACGGGCGATGGAAGACCGGCGTCCGTCGACCGATCCGAACGGCAGCGATCCCACCGATAGAGCGCTGATCCGGGGGATCCTGCGCTTTTTCGTCGCCGTCGCGCTGGTCGGCGCGATCGTGTTCGGCGCCGTGCTGTTCGCACCGACCCTCGTCGACGATATCGGCGGCGTCGACGAGTTCGAGAGCCCAGACGGCGTCGACATCGGGACGCAGCCGTCGCCGAGCTCGGACCCGCCGCCAGCCGGCGAACGCGATCCGAACGTCACGGACCCGAACGACCCCAATGAATCGGCGTACGAGGCCGATGTCGAGACGATCGATTCGATGACCGTCGAGGACTTCGTCCACGCCGAGGTCAACGACCGCCGGGCCGAGCACGGCCTCGAGCCCCTCGAGTGGGACGGCACGGTCGCCTCCGTCTCCCGGGCTCACAGCTACGACATGGCCGACCGCGACTACTTCGATCACGTCAATCCCGACGGCGAGGAGCCAATGGACCGGTTCACCGACGTCGACGACTACTGCCGGGGCTATGGTGAGAATATCGCGCTGACGTACATCGATCGGCCCGTCCAGAACCCCGACACGGACGAGACCGACCGCCACGAGACCGCGGAGGAACTCGCGAACGGGCTCGTCGATCAGTGGATGAACTCCACGCCGCACCGACAGGCGATCCTCGAGGAAGACGGCGTGCCCGACTGGGATCGGGCCGGCGTCGGTGTCTACCTCACGGACGACGGCGAGGCCTACGCGTCGCACAACTTCTGTCGCGAGTACTGACCGACTAACAGCTTCTGTCGAGAGTCTGGCTGCACAACCGGTTGGTGTCTGGGCCGACACTCACACGGTCCGGAATCTGTGGCGGATTGACAGAGCTTTGAGGCTGGATCACCGGTATCCGGTATGGACGTTCCTGAGACGGCGAAGTCGGTCTATCGAACGGCAACCGACCGCGACATCTCCTTTCTCGCGGCCGGGTTCGCGTACTACGCGTTTGTCTCGCTGATTCCGCTCGTGATCCTCGCGCTCGTCGTCGGCTCGTTTCTCGGCGGGGAGGACGCCGCCGAACGGCTGATTCTGGTCGCCGGCGACTTCCTCCCCGAAGCGGGCGAGGACCTCGTGCTCGAGGCGCTGACGACCGAGTCCGGTCGCGCGGAGGCGACGATCGTCGCCCTCGGCGTCGCCTCCTGGGGTGCGCTCAAGGTCTTTCGCGGGCTCAGTCGCGCGTTCGACACCGTCTACGACCAGACCGGCGAGGACACGCTCGTCGACCAGCTCAAAGACGGCGCAACCGTGATCCTCGCCGGTGTAGGCGCTCTGGCGCTCATGATCGGTATCGGAACGGTGATCGGGCTCGCGGCCGACGTCGTTCCCCTCGCCGGTCTGCTGAGCTGGGTCACGCTGCTGGTCGGGCTCGTCCTCGTCTTCTTCCCGATCTACTACGTGTTGCCGCCGATTCCGGTCGACGCACTCGAGATCCTCCCCGGGGCCGTCTTCGCTGCCGTCGGCTGGACGGTCCTCCAGGCCGGCTTCCAGCTGTACGCGGCCAACGCCGGCCAGTACCAGGCCTACGGCGCGGTCGGCGCCGTCCTCCTCTTCGTCACCTGGCTCTATTTCGCCGGCATGCTCATCCTGTTCGGCGCGGTGCTCAACGTCGTCCTCTCGGAGCTCCGCCTCGACGAATAGGCGGCCGAAAACGCGACACTGACCCGAGTTCGGACGGCCCCGGTCGTCGGCCATCACCGCCGTGGGGAACAGTTATGGTTCCGGCACGGACAGACCAGCACAATGAGCGACGACCAGTCACGGCGGTCTACCGCCGCCGACTCCGGTGCCGACGCGAGCGAGTCGGCCGACGATGCGGACGGCGACACCCTCGAGCCGAGCGGCGGTCCCCAGCGCGTCGTCTCGGACCAGAGCGTCGACGACATCCTCGACTCGCTCGGTGAAACGAAAGCGAACGCGACGGGCTCGAGCGAGCCCCCCGCGACGACCGCAGGCGAAGAATCAACGACGGTCGAGTTCGACGAGGACGAGGTTCCCGACCCCGAGGAGACGGCGACCGACGCCGAATCGAATCTCGAGGACGATGGCGAAGCGAACACAGACGAGACCGAATCGGACGGTGACGGTACAGCGGCGGAGACCGACGGCACCGAAGCGGGTGACGATAGCACCGAAGCGGGTGACGATGCCACCGAGGCGGAGACCGACGCTACCGCTTCGGTCGACGCGGCGGCCTCCTCTCTCCAGGCTGAAACGGCCCGCGCGGAGGACGAAAACGAGTCAATCGAGGAACTGGCCGCCCGCATCGAAACCGGCAGCGTCACCGGCGCGGACGTTCGGGCCGCCGAAGCGGGGGAAGGACGCGAGTCGACACCCGATGTCGACGAAATCGAGCTCTCGATGGACGATCTCGAGGCCACGCAGTCGAAAAGCAGCGGCTCGAGCGCGGCTTCCGGCTCCGATCTCGGAGACGACGCCGGCCCACTCGCGGGGTCGATCTCGCGCGACGACGGCGACTCGAGCGACGACGGGGAGGACGAGGCGGAATCTCCCGGACTGCTCGGACGAGTCAAGCGGCTCTTCGGCGGATAACGGCGCGAACGGCTCGTTTCGGGGTGCTTTCCGGTTTTCTCGAGTTTGGCACTTCCTCAACCGACCAGCGTGATCAGCACGAACAGCGTAAGGATCGAGACGAGCGTCGTCGCGAAGACGTTCAACGAGGCGAACTCCGTGTCGCCGCCGAGCTCGGACGAAAACGTTCGAGACGAAGATCAGCGCGGGCAGCGCGACGTAGTATGCGGTGGCGTTCAACGCCGCAGTTCGGCCGGTGTCGAGGATGCCGGAGGCTCGCAGTCCCGTTCCGCACAGGAGGAGGACGAGCAACGCCAGGAGCCGGCCGAGGAGTTCCACAGCGGTCTCGAGTCGGCTCCCGCTTTTTTACCGTTCAGTTACACGACAGTGTAACTAATGACACGATTCGAGCGGCGGATCGGACGATAGCCGCCTCGATACGTCCTCCGGTCAATCGCCAGGTCGCAAGCCCTTTGAACGCATTCGATAATGGACTGGTACTGCCGTGAGTCGGATTCCGAACCCGTTGCGTTTGACGATCCTCTACATCGGTCTCTCGCTTGCACGTCTCGGGCTGATCGATCGAGAGCGCGCCGTTCAGACAACCATCCTCGCGTGGCCCCGCATCGTCACCGGGATCGCGCGGATGTCCAAGAGCGCCGTCGACGTCGCGATGGTCGGCGTCGCGGTCGGAACCTCTGCCGTCGCGGGCGTCGGCTTCGCGGGGCCATTCTGGGGACTCGCGTTCGCCATCGGCGGGGGCGTCGCCGGCGGCACCATCGCGCTCGTCTCGCAACGATTCGGGGCCGACGCCTACGACGAGTTGGGACTGGCCGTTCGCTCGAGTACGCTGCTCGTCGTCGTGATCAGTCTCCCGGTCGCGGCGTGTTTCTGGTTCTTTCCCCACGAGTTCATTTCGCTGCTCAGTAGCAACGAGTCGGCGATCGACTACGGCGCGACGTACCTGCAAGTCGTCGCCCTCGGCATCCCATTCGCGGGGCTCAACCTCGTCGGGAGTCGGACGCTCGTCGGCGCGGACGACTCCTACATCGCGATGCAGATCCGCGCCGGCGGCGCGGTCATCAACATCGGGCTGAGCGCCCTGTTCATCTTCGGACTGGGGTTAGAGGTCGCCGGTGCCGCGCTCGGAACGGTGCTCGCGAACGTCGCCGTCACCGCGACATTCGCGGTCGGCATCGGTGCGGGCCGACTCCCGATCATCGGTGCGTTGCCGATCCGAGTCGATCCGCTGGGGTCCTACCTCGATCAAGATACGCTTCGAGACATCGTAACCATCGGACTCCCCGTCGGTGGTCGGAACCTCGTCTGGACCGTCGCCGAGTTCCCGATGCTCGGCATCCTCGACATCTTCGGCGAGAACACCGTCGCCGCGTTCGTCATCGCCCGGCGCATCTGGGGCATCATGAACACGCCCGGCTGGGGATTCGGGCTGGCATCCTCGAGTCTGGTCGGCCAGGCGCTCGGGCAGAACGACGAGCAGACAGCCGAGGCCTACGGGCGTGATATCATTCGATTCGCCGTGGCAACCTATCTCGTCAGCGCAGTTCTCATCGCGGTGTTCGCCGAACAGATCGTCGTGCTCTTCGCGGACGATCCGACGAGCCCCGAGATTCCGATCGCGATCACGCTC
Organism: Natronorubrum tibetense GA33; assembly: GCF_000383975.1. Classification (NCBI taxonomy): domain Archaea; kingdom Methanobacteriati; phylum Methanobacteriota; class Halobacteria; order Halobacteriales; family Natrialbaceae; genus Natronorubrum; species Natronorubrum tibetense. The sequence continues at coordinate 3,792,079 of NZ_KB913017.1, forward strand.
GTCTACGCCTCCTGCGTCGCAGTCGTCTTTCAGGGAGTCGCCGGCGCCGCTGCCGGGCCGCTCGACGCCAGCGGTGACACGAAGGTTCCGTTCGCCAGCCAGTTCGTCGGGATGTTCCTCGTCTCGATCCCACTGGCGTACCTCGGTGCGACGACCGCGCTGGGCTACTGGGGGCTGTACCTCGCGTTCGTCGCGGAGACGAGCGTGCCCGCCGCGATCAACTACTGGCGGTTCCGCACGGACAAGTGGAAGGCGATCAGCGAGACATATCGGCCTGATGTGGCGGTTGCAGACGATTGAGGTCTGGGGCTCGAGACAGCGCGCTTGCGGATTGGTCGTTTCGAGAGAAGATCGAACCCCCTTCGATCGAGTCGTGATTCGACGTGGCCGTAATCTCGCCCATCGGAGTGGAACGAACTAACCATGGTAAGGGTTAACATTACACATAGCATAGCGTACGTCTAACCGACAAGAGATCGGTGCCCATGCCAGAACAGTCAGCACATTCCCAGTCCGTCACGCTATCGCTGCCGCTCGAGGAGCAGTGGACGCTCCATCACGTTCTCCTCGATCGTATCGAACAAGAGCGCACGGCAACGGATCCGACCACCGTCGATCCGCCGCCAGTCGAGGTGTTTCAGGCGTTCGAGACGCTCGACGCGGGCCACGCCCGCTTTACGATCGCACAGCTCGACGCGATCCAGACGATCCTCGCGGAATACCATCACTCACCAACGTGGTGGGAACTCGAGCGCCCGCAGCTCGAAGAGCTCCTGTACCGCGTCTCGAGCGCCATCGACGGGTTCGAACCGGCACTTTCGGCTGATTGATGGGTGTGCTCGAGCGAGTCGGTATTGTCGACTCGCGGCCGGTTCTCGAGTTCGAAGTGATCCGCTATCGCGTACGGCCGCTACCACCGAATCCAGGTGCGTCGACTCAAGTAGTTGTCAGCGCAGTAGAAACAGATAGGCGGATTTGAACGACGTCGAGACATGCTCGCTCGTGTTTCACCGATTGCGTTCTACGGTGCTAACGCGCCACGCTTCGCTCGTCAGTTGTTGTTCGTCGAAAAGTGGTTGGGGCAGATTTGAACTACGCCCGAGAACCTGCGCCTTCGGCGCAGAACCTCGGTCTAGTTCAAATTGCCCGGACAATTTCTGACGGAACGACGACTCGCTCCGCGTGGCGCAAGCGCCACGCTTCGCTCGTCGGTATTGTTCCGTCAGAAATGGGTTGGGGCAGATTTGAACTGCCGGCCTCCTCCATGTCAAGGAGGTGTCATAACCAGACTAGACCACCAACCCGCCTGGTTTCGCTTGCGTGGCCTCCGTCGCCACCTTGTCTGCACTCATTGATTGCCCACCACCGTAATTGAAGGTTTCGAATCGACTGCCGTACGCGACTCGCACCCACGCACCCCGCCGATACGCTTAAGTTGATGTACTGATTTGGACATTGTAAGACAACTACGTACATTGGTGTTCACTATGCAGGAGTACGTCGAACGGGTAACTGACGGGGAGGATCTCACACAGAACGAGGCTCGAGCGGCCTCTACGGCGGTCTTCGAAGAGGCGACGGAGGCACAGATCGGCGCGCTGCTCGCCGCGCTGCGAGCGAAAGGCGAGACGGAAGCCGAAATCGCGGGCTTCGCCGAAGGCATGCGCGAGGCGGCGCGAACGATCTCCCCCGATCGGGAGCCGCTGGTCGATACCTGTGGCACGGGTGGTGACGACTACGACACGATCAACGTCTCGACGACGAGCGCGATCGTCACCGCCGGCGCGGGCGTTCCGGTCGCCAAACACGGCAACTACTCCGTCTCCTCCTCCTCCGGCAGCGCGGACGTCCTCGAGGTCGCGGGCGTAAACGTCGAGGCCGAACCGCCGGCCGTCGAGGACGCCATCGAACGCGACGGGATCGGCTTCATGCTCGCGCCCGTCTTCCACCCCGCGATGAAGGCCGTCATCGGCCCGCGCAAGGAACTCGGGATGCGGACGGTGTTCAATGTGCTCGGGCCGCTGACGAACCCCGCTGGCGCAGACGCGCAAGTCGTCGGCGTCTACGACCCCGATCTCGTCCCCGTCCTCGCGGACGCCCTCGCGCGGATGGACGTCGACCGAGCGCTGGTCGTCCACGGCGCGGGCACCGACGAAATCGCGATCCACGGGGAGACCGTCGCCGCGGAAGTAACTGGCTCCAGCGTGGAGGCATACACCCTCGAGCCGTCCGATCTCGGTCTCGAGCAACACGATATCGAGGCCATCTCGGGCGGCTCACCCGAAGAAAACGCCGACGACATGCGCGGCATCGTCGAGGGGACGGTTACGGATGCCAAACGGGACGTCATCCTCGCGAACGCCGGCGCGGCGATCTACGTCGCTGGCGAGGCCGACTCGCTCGAAGCGGGTGCCGACGCGGCACGCGAGGCGATCGACTCCGGGTCGGCGGCGACGAAACTCGAGCAACTCTGCGCGGGAACGACGGAGCAGGTACAGCGATGACTCGCGTGAAGATCTGCGGGCTGACGAGCGAGGACGACCTCGAGACGGCCGTCGAAGCGGGGGCCGACGCCCTCGGTATCATCTGTGACGTGTCGGTCGATACGCCCCGAGAGGTCTCCATCGAGCGAGCCAAAGCGCTCGTCGCCGCGGCCCCGCCGTTCGTGACGACCGTGCTCGTGACGATGCCGTCCGGACCGAACCGGGCGATCGAACTGGTCGAGGAGATCGAACCCGACGCGGTTCAGTACCACGGCAGCATTCGACCCGGGGATCTGGCGTACCTGCGCGCGAAGATCGACGCCCAACTCCTGCTCGCGGTCGACGCCGACGATGCGGAGACGGCCGCGGCCTACGACGACGTGGTCGACGGACTCATCGTCGACACGCCTGGAGAGGACGGCGGCGGCGGCACCGGTAAAACCCACGACTGGGAACAGACTCGACTGGCCGCGGTCGACCTCGAGTCCCCGCTGATCCTCGCGGGCGGACTCACCCCCGACAACGTCGGCGATGCGGTACGGACGGTCGAACCGTTCGCCGTCGACGTCGCGAGCGGGGTCGAGGCGGACGGCGGCGTCAAGGATCCCGACGCCGTTCGATCGTTTATCGACCGAGCCACGAACGCCCGCCGACCGGCGGAGCTCTGACCAGCCGATTTCAGTATGAGTGATCCAGACCCCCCATCCGACGCGACGCCGACGCTCGACATCGACCGCGAGATCTTCCGCGAGCACGCGGGTGACCGCGACGAGCGACCGGCGGTCGTCCGCACCGTCGCGACGCTCGACGTCGAGACGACGCCCCTCGAAGCCTACGCCGCGCTCACCGGCCGGTCGCCCTCGAGCGACCGGGAGCGGTCGCCGTACGCCTTCTTACTCGAGAGCGCGGAGAAGACCGCCTCGAGCGACCCGGACGGCGCGTTCCGACCGAGTTCGGCGCAGACGGATCGCCACGCCCGTTACTCCTACGTCGGCTACGACCCGGACGCCGTCGTCACGGTCGAACCCGAGGGCACGTCCGTCGAAGCCCTCAAAGACGACGTGCCGCTCGACCTCGTCGAGACGACCGACGACGGCGACACCGTCGACGCCCTCCGCGCGGCGATGCCGGACGTTCGGTTCGCAAACGCGCCCGACCACGACCGCCAGCATCTGACCGGTGGGCTCGTCGGCTTTCTCGCCTACGACGCGGTTTACGACCTCTGGCTCGAGGAGGTCGGTCTCGAACGGCCCGAGTCGCGGTTCCCCGACGCGCAGTTCGTCCTGACGACGAAGACGCTCGCGTTCGACGAGCGCGACGGGACGATCTCGCTGGTCTGTACGCCGATCCTCGAGGGCGACGACGACCCGGACGCGGTCTACGACGCGCTCCTCGAGGAGACCGCTGCGGTCGCGGCAACCCTGCGAGGGGCCGAGCCGCCCAAGACGGGCGGATTCGCCAAGACCGACGAGATTGCCGGCTCCAAGGAGGTCTACGAGGAGAGCGTCGAACGGGCCAAAGAGCACGTCCTCGACGGGGACATCTACCAGGGCGTCATTTCCCGCACTCGAGAGCTCTACGGCGACGTCGATCCGCTCGGCTTCTACGAGGCGATGCGCGACGTGAACCCCTCGCCGTACATGTACTTGCTCGAGCACGACGATCTGACCGTCGTCGGCGCGAGCCCCGAGACGCTGGTCTCCGTGCGCGGCCGCGAGATCATGTCGAACCCGATCGCCGGCACCTGCGACCGAGGAACCGGACCCGTCGAGGATCGGCGACTCGCGGGCGAGATGCTGGCCGACGAGAAGGAGCGCGCCGAGCACACGATGCTGGTCGATCTGGCCCGCAACGACGTGCGCCGGGTCGCCGACGCCGGCTCGGTCCGCGTCGACGAGTTCATGAACGTCCTCAAGTACAGCCACGTCCAGCACATCGAGTCGACGGTGACGGGCGACCTCGCGAGCGACGCGGACGCCTTCGACGCGACGCGGGCCTCGTTCCCCGCCGGCACGCTCTCAGGTGCGCCGAAGATCCGGGCGATGGAGATCATCGACGACCTCGAGACCGAACCCCGCGGCCTCTACGGCGGTGGCGTCGGCTACTACTCCTGGTGTGGCGACGCGGACTTCGCGATCGTGATTCGGACCGCGACGGTAGAAGACGAGGGTGATCGAGACCGGATCACGGTCCGTGCCGGTGCGGGACTGGTCGCGGACAGCGACCCCGAATCGGAGTACGAGGAGACCGAGAAGAAGATGGGCGGCGTGCTCGCCGCCCTCGAGGAGATCGAGGAATCCGTCGATACGGACGGGAGCGGGCCGACAGACGACTCCCTCGAGACCCCGGAGGTGAGCCGATGAGCGCGGCGGGCGAGGAGCACACGGCGAACGCAAACGGAGACGGTGAGACGGAGCCGTTGACGGTCCTGTTCGTCGACAACTACGACTCCTTTACGTACAACCTGGTCGAGTACGTCAGCCAGCAGGCCGGCACCGAGACCGAGGTGCTGAAAAACACCGCGTCGCTCGAGGAGATCCGCGCGGTCGACCCCGACGCGATTATCATCAGCCCCGGACCGGGGCACCCGAAGAACGACCGCGACGTTGGCGTCACGATGCAGGTTCTCCGGGAGGTGAGCCCGACGGTGCCGACGCTCGGCGTCTGTCTGGGTCTCGAGGCCGCCGTCTACGAGTACGGCGGGACCGTCGGCCGAGCGCCCGATCCAATCCACGGGAAGGCCTCCGCCGTCGACCACGACGGCGCGGGCGTCTTCGCGGGACTCGAGCAGGGCTTTCGCGCGGGCCGGTATCACTCGCTGGTCGCGACAGCGGTCCCGGACTGCTTCGAGGTATCGGCCACGGCCGAACACGGAAAAGAAACGCTCGTCATGGGCGTCCGCCACCGAGAGCACCCGATCGAAGCCGTGCAGTTCCACCCAGAGAGCGTGCTCACGGCGCTCGGGCACGACGTAATCGAGAACTTCCTCGAGTCGGTCGCGGAGGACTGAGCCGTTCGGCGGGACCGATCCTGGCGAGGGACGGTCGCCTCACGAGTGCGCAATCGCGAAAATTGTTCTCGATCGAATTAAAAGAACGGAAGGAACGAAAGGTCCGTCACGCCGGCTGTATAGAGGCCGGCGAGCACGACGGCGGAGACGATTCCGACTCGGATTGCCAGTTTGATCGCGATGCGGATCGCAATGATGGCGACCGCGACGGCAGCAAGTCCCGCGAGTACGAGCAGGACCATCGATGATGGTTCGACCATACCGACTCCCCGTACTACAGGGACGTAATCTTTCTGGATATCATGACAGAATTCGGATCGTGACTACCATCGGGGAGAGAACGCCGAGAGAGCCGATAACCGGCACCCTGAAACTGAAAATCACCGGACAGAGGGGCGGTTTGTCCCACTCACGGCTACTTTCAGTTCGGTCTGAAAATCGTTAAGAGCGTCGGCGTTGTAGTTCCAGACAGCACCGATCGCGGCCGTTTCGAACGTCGTGGTCGGAGACGAAACCATAGCGTACAGAGACATCCATACAACTTCAGTTGTCCTAATACAAGAAAAGCAGGACAACAACACCCAGTTTTAAGATGTATCGATGACTACCGAACCTTCGTCACGAACGATGAAATGCAGGACCCGGACCCACGACAGAATCGCCACCCCGCGGCCCGTTCGCCTCGAGGTGACCCGCGCATGAGCGAATCGGAGCTCTCCGCGGAAGAACTAACACTCCCAATCAAGCGCACCGACGGCGACACGCTCGAGGCGCGCATGACCGACAACGCCTATCACAACATCCTCCCCGCACGCTACCTGCGGAAGGATGCCAACGGCGAACTCACCGAGACCCAGGAGGATCTCTTCGAGCGCGTCGGCACGAACATCGCGCTGGCCGAAGCCGTCTACGAGGCCGAAAAACGCGACCTCGAGATCACGGTCACGCCCGACCAGCTCAAGCCAGGCCACCCGCGCCGTGACGAACTCGCCGAAGAAGTGTTCGGTGAGGGAACCACGGCCGAGGACGACGCGGAAACCGTCCTCAGCGAGCGCAACGTCAACAAGTTCGCCTACGACACCGTCGTTCCCGAACTCCCCGACGAGGTACGCGAACACGTCGAGGACGTCGCGGAGACGTTCATCGAGGGCATGTCGGAGCTCTCCTTTATGCCGAACTCGCCGACGCTGATGAACGCCGGCGACGAACTCCAGCAGCTCTCGGCCTGTTTCGTCATGAGCCCCGACGACGACCTCTCGGACATCCACGAGACCGCCAAGAAGGCCGCGGAGGTCTTCCAGTCCGGCGGCGGCGTCGGCTACGGCTTTTGGCAGCTTCGCCCCTTCGGCGACTCCGTCGGCTCGACCGGCGGCATCGCCTCCGGGCCGATCACGTTCATGCGGACCTACGACCAGCTCTGTGAGACGATCGCACAGGGCGGGACCCGACGCGGCGCCCAGATGGGCATCATGCGCGTCTCCCACCCGGACGTCATCGAGTTCATCCACGCCAAGAACAAGGACGTCTCGCTGGCGCACACGCTCCGGCTGAACGATCCCGACGACTACACCTACACCACCTTCTCCGAAGCGCTCGAGGAAGCGCGCAGTCTCATCGACGAGGACGGTCGCGTCCCCAAACACCTGCGAAACGCCGTCGAGGGCCATCTCTCTAACTTCAATATCTCCGTCGGCGTCACCGACGACTTCATGGAGGCCGTCCAGAACGGCGAGGAGTTCACGTTCACCAACCCGCGGACCGAAGAGCCCCACATCGCCACCGAGGAGACCAAGGAGATGTACGGCCGCTACGACCTCGGCGAACACGTCGAGGTCGGCGAACCGCTCTCGATCCCCGCAGAACTCATCTTTGAACGCATCGTCGAGGGCGCCCACGAGAACGGCGAACCGGGCGTTATCTACCTCGAGCGAGTGAACAAACAGCACTCCTTCGACGTCGAGAAACAGGAGGATCACCAGATTCTGGCAACGAACCCGTGTGGCGAACAGCCGCTCGAGGAGTACGAAGCCTGCAACCTGGGTCACATCAACCTCTCGACGCTCGCCGACCAGGAGGCGCCCGACTGGCGCGTCTGGTCCGAAAAACACGGCGACGAGTACGACAGCTTCGAAGCCGCCGTCGACGCCTTCCTCGAGGAGGCCATCGACTACGCGGAGTTCGACGAGCGAATCGAGTACGGTACTCGCTTCCTCGAGAACGTCGTCACGATGTCCGACTTCCCGGTCGAGGAGATCGAGGAGAAGGTCCGTGACATGCGCAAGATCGGTCTCGGCGTCATGGGACTGGCACAGCTGTACATCCAGCTGGGCATCAAGTACGGCAGCGACGAGGGCAACGAGGTCGCCCGCCAGCTGATGACCCACATCAACCACGGCGCGAAGGCGACGAGCCACGACCTCGCGACCGAACGCGGCTCCTTCAACGACTGGGACGACTCGAAGTACGCGACGCCGACCGAGTACCGCGAGTGGTTCGAGCACCAGACCGGCGAGGACGCCGACGACTGGGCCGACGGCTTCCCGATCCGCAACCACAACGTGACGACCATCGCGCCGACCGGCACGACCTCGATGGTCGGCAACACGACGGGCGGCTGTGAGCCGATCTACAACGTCGCCTACTACAAGAACGTCACCGACGACGTCCAAGGCGACGAGATGTTAGTCGAGTTCGACGACTACTTCCTGCGGACCTTAGAGGAGAACGGCATCGACGTCGACGCCGTCAAAGAGGAGGCCCAAGAGCAGATGGCCACGAACCAGTTCGAGGGCGTCGAAGGGCTCTCGACGGTCCCCGACGCCATCGGCGAACTGTTCGTCATCACGAGCGACCTTTCGGCGAAACAACACGCCGCAGTGCAGTGTGCCGCACAGGCCGGCGTCGACTCCGCCATTTCGAAGACGGTCAACGCCCCGAACGACTCCACGCTCGAGGACGCCAAGGAGGTCTTCGAGTGGGTGTACGAGAACGGTGGCAAGGGCGTTACCTACTACCGCGACGGCACCCGGAGCAAGCAGGTGCTGACCACGCGCGCCGACAACGCCGACTTCGCCGACGAGACCGAAGCCGCACAGGCGCTCGTCGAACAGATCGACGAGATCTTCGGCGGACTCGAGGCGTTCCTCGGAAGCGACGAGGTTCGAGACGTCCTCGAGGAGGACGTCGACTCGCTGACCGCTGACGATTACGACCACGTCACCGTCGACTTCACCGAGAAGCGCGAGCGACCGGACGCCCTGCAGGGCGTCAGCCAGCGCATCGACACCGGCTACGGCAAGGTCTACGTGACGATCAACGAGGATCCGGAGACCGGCCAGCCGTTCGAACTGTTCGCGAACATCGGCCACTCGGGCGGGTTCACCAACTCCTTCACCGAAGCGCTCGCGAAGGTTATCTCGACTTCGCTGCGCTCCGGCGTCGATCCCGAGGAGATCGTCGACGAACTCTGTGGCACGCGCAGTCCGAAGGTCGCCTGGGATAAGGGCGAGCAGATTCAGTCGATTCCGGACGCCATCGGCACCGCGATGCGGCGCTACCTCGATAACGAGATCGACAAGCCGTATCCGAAACAGCAGACGCTCGAGGAGTCCGCCGACGCGGACACCGAAGTCGAGTACGACGGCCCGCAGACCGACGGCGGCGCGGCCGCCGCACAGGGCGGCGCTGAGGCCGACGACGACGCCACGCAGGACCTCATCGACGCCGGCGAGTCGCCCGAGTGTCCCGACTGTGGCTCGATGTCGCTGTACTTCTCCGAAGGCTGCAAAACGTGCGAGAGCTGTGGCTGGTCGGAGTGTTGAGCCGGTAAGAACGGCACTCACGGTTCGGTAACGGTTCGAACGACCTACGAGCGATTTTTTCTGGCTCCACTGATCCAGCGATAGCAGAGCCTCGAGTCAGTCGGTCCGTAGCATTCCTCGGCGGCCCGATCAGCTAGCCGACCGGTTTAACGCCGTCACGGCCGCCGTTCGGTGCCACAACAGGACGACGAGACCGGCACCCCCGAGAACCAGCCCACCCGCGACGGCGAAGGCGAGTCCGTAGCTCGAGGCGGCGAGCCAACCGCCCAGGAGGCTTCCGAGCCCGCCGGCAAACGCCATGAGCGCGCTGTAGACGCCGAGGGCCTCGCCGCGGACCCCCGCGGGCGCGAGCTGCGTGACGATCGTTCCCGTCGTCACGGCAATCACGGCCCAGGAGAGCCCGATCAGGACGAAAACGACCGCGGTCCCGGCGATACCGATTGCCGTCGCGCCGAAGACAATGCCCACGAGGGCGACGAGCGGAAGCCCGATCGCTCGGCCGAGGAGTCCGGCGACCTGGACGAGCTCGGCGTCGTGTCTCGCCGCGAGACGACCGACGCGGTCGAAGAAGACGGCCGAGGCGACGCTCGAGACCAGATAGAGCGCGAAGATGCCGTCGGAGCCATAGCCCGCGTCGCCCAGAAACGCGGGGAGTGGAGCGAAAAAGACCGCTGATCCGGCGAAGACGAGGACGATCGCGCCGAAGTAGAGTGTGAGGTCGGGCGTGAACCGACGGGCCAGTCGGCTGGGATGAAGGTCTCGAGGGTCGACGCGCACGGGGGAGAACGGAAACGTGACGCCGCGAACATTGAACCGGCCGGCGCGTCGAATCGCGCGTCGAAGCTTCCGCGGCGTGGGCTCCTCGCCCGGTCGGGGGTCCGGCGGCAACAGCCGAACTGCGGCCACACAGCTCAGGCCGGCACAGCCGGCGCAGGCCAGCAGGAACCCCTGCTGGGCGGCGAGGGGGTCGAGAACCAGTTCCGCGCCGGCGGTCCAGACGGCACCCGCGAAGAGTCCGAGCGCCCAGCCCACTCCCTGGTAGGTGTTGAGCCGGGCGATCTGGGCGCTCCACTGAGAGTCGGGGACGTCAGTGACTGCGAGGAGGGTCAGGATCGGTAACGCCGCCGCGGAGGCGAACCAGATGACGGCGTTCGCGCCGACGACGATCGGAATCGACTGCGTAAGGGGGACGAGAGCCGCCATCACGGCGACGAGTCCGAGTGCCGCGACGACGAAGCCGCGGCGTTTACCCGTTCGATCCGCCAGCCCGCCGAACGTCAGCGCGCCGGGAACCCCGGCGAACGCGGCTGCTGCGGCGAGTACGCCGAGTGTGAACGGGTCGCCGCCAAGCGAGACGACGTAGAGCGGGACGATCAACGAGACGCCACCGAACGCGACGGAGCCGAGCCCCCACGCGTACAGCCACCGATCGGACATGAAGGGGACACTCGAGCGCCGCGTTATAAATGGTCGATTTCGCTCGGCGCGTTCGACAGCGATTCTCTCGCTCGAGGGCAGTCACCCACCGTCGTCCGCGAATCGAACAGCGGGTCGTCTCGACCGGGAGCACCACACTTAGCACAGTCGGGGCGGTACTGAGAGTTATGGCTGCCGACGACGACGGAGATGGGAACGGGCCGGATGCAGTGGACGGGCCCAGTGTCGACTCGAGCGGCGCACCGACCTGTCCGCACTGCGGGGAACCGCTGTACAAGCGCCACTGCAAGTACGTCTGTCCGCAGCACGGCCCCATCATCGACTGTTCTGATCCCTTCCGGTGATTACGACTCAGCGCCCGACTCAGGGCGTGAGTTGCGCGGTACTGATACAAGGCGATGGCCTGTGGTCTCGAACAAGCGACCTGTCTGTCCACACAACCGACGATCCTCGTCGTCGACGACGAGCGCGAACTCGCCGACCTCTACGCGATGTGGGTCGATGGAGAGTACGAGGTGCTGACCGCCTACGACGGCCGTTCGGCGCTCGAGGCGATGGGTTCGGCGGTCGACGTCGTTCTGCTCGACCGTCACATGCCGGATCTCACCGGCGACGAAGTCCTCGAACGGATCCGCGCCGCGGGCCACGACTGCTGGGTGATCATGGCCACGGCGGTCGATCCCGGGCTCGACATCGTCGAACTGGATATCGATGACTACGTGACCAAGCCGGTGACCAGAACCCAACTGACGCGAATCATCAAGAACCTCCGCGTGCAGGCCAAGTTCAGCAACGGCGGCCGCCGCGAACTCGCCGCGCTCTCGAACAAGATGGAGACGCTCGAGGACGAGCAATCGGTCGAAGAGTTAGAACAGACGGAGGCCTATCGGCAACTCGAATCCGATCTGACGGTGCTGAGCGACTCGTTGGTCAAGTGAAACGCGACGAGAATCTGCGGGACGATATTGAACTAACTCTCCGCCGTCCGCCCGGTCTTCCCCGACCGTCTGTGCGTCCGAACGGCGCGATACGCCGGGCCGGCAAGCAGTACCGACGCCGCGACGAGACAGGCGACGGTGAGCGTGACGCCGAGTTCGCCGAGCCCGCCCGCGGTGACGGTGGCGGCCGACGCGCCGACGACGACGCCGGCCACCGTCCACGGGAGTTCGCCGACGACCGTCCCGAGCACGAACTGTCGGAGTCGCACGCCGCTGACCGCTGCCGCACACGTCGAAACGTCCGATGGAATCGGTGCCAGCCGGGAGACGACGACGCCACGGGTCGGTCCCGCCGTCTCATAATAGCGGGCGACGACGCTCCCCGCCCGCTCGAAGAGAGAGCCGAACGCGCCCTCGATTGACGCCGACACGGAGTCGTCGCGTGCGTCACTCGAAGCGCTCGCGTCGGTGCGGACGAACCAGCGAGCGACGAGGAAGACGGGTATCACTGTCGCCACGACACCGACGAGTGCGATCGGGATCCCGAGCGTGACGCCGTAGCCGTACCCGACGACGACGGCCAACGGCGTCGTCGGGAGCACGAGCAGCGGCCGTACGAGATAGAGCCCGACCACGACGAGTCCGAACAGATACGGATCGACCGAGACCGACTCGACGGCCCCGAGCACCGTCGACGGCGAGACGAGCACACCCATCGCGACGATCGCACCGATCACGACCGTCCCGACGAGCGCACGGCGGTCCACCGACGACAATGTCATCGATTCCAGTTTTTCACCGAGCGTTGAAACGTTTGTGTCTCGACGGGTGGAGTTCGGTCGCCGTCGGTGGCGAACGACACAACGTTTATTCGCTCGCGGCCGACAGCACTCATCGATGGATCGCGACGAGACCAAATCCGACACGGCCGCCGGCGTCAGCGACGACCGGGTCGCGCTCGGGCTGGCGCTGCTCGAGCGACTCGAGCACGAGTCGCTTCCCCTGCCCGAGGTCGTCGACCGGATCGAGACGGTGACGACCGATCCGACGGTGACGCGGACGATCCTCGACGAGGCGGAACTCCGCGGTATCGTCGAGCGTGAGGACGGAATCATCCGCCCGAAGAGCCGCCAGTACGTCCGGTTCGAGCAAGACGTGATCACGAAAGAGGGCGATTTCTCCTGCCAGCGCTGCGGGACGGGCGTCTCGACGGGCTATTTCATCGATCTCGACGCCGGCGAACTGGGACCCTTCGGCTCCTCGTGTATTCGGAAGGTGACCGGGCGGGAGGATTGAGGACGTTACCCGCTGAGAGGACTGCGGACGCTTCTACCGCTGCTTGCGGAGTTCGGCGATCAGTTGCTCGATCGTTCCCTGCTGGCGTTCGATGACCTCGGTCTGTCGCTCGACGGCGACTTCGAGTGCCTCGACGCGCTCGAGCAGTTCGTCGGTGACGTCGTCATCGGGTTCGGGGTCGGTCCCGAGCAATGGCGTCGAGTCCGTGCCGAGTCCGCCGTCGTCCTGCGTCGGGGTCGTCTCGATATCGGCCGGCTCCGTGTCGATCTCGGTCGGCTCAGTTCCCTCGAGATCGGAGTCGTGTCCACTTACGGTCTCAGCCGACATTTCGAAGGTTTCGGCCTCGCTCGCCGCTGGATCAGCCTCCTGTCCCGTGGCCGGATCGGTCTCGGCTGGCGTCTGCGCCACCGACTGCGTCTCGGTCTGCTCGCGGTGCGTGGACGCCTGTTCGGGGTCCTGGTGGCCCTGTGGCTCACTCGTCGGACTCGACTCTGCCGCGGGCTGTGGCTCGTTCGCGTCCGAGCCAGCGGCCGGCGTCTCGTCCGCCAGCGGATCAGGGGTTGCTGCGGGTTCCTGGACGCCACCGGCCGTCTCGTCGACGGGTTCGTGATCGTCCAGCGACGGCGGGTTGGCGTCGAGGGGATCGACACCCTCTCCGAAGTCGACCGACGCGCTCCGCTGGCGCTGTTCGGCCTCGTCGTCACCACCGACTTTCTCGTTGAGTTCCTCGAGCGAGCCCACGTCGTGGTACTCGAAGAGGGCTCGCTGGAGCCGTTCCCGGAGATCGTTCGCCTGCTCGTTGGGGGCTTTGATCCGCTGCGGTCGGCCGTCGACGGTGAGCACGATCTGCGTCGCGACGCTGCCATCCTCGAACGCAAGGCTCGTGACGTCCTCGAAGTGGTACTCCTCGTAGTCGCCGTCCCAGACTGCCGCGCCGATGTGTTTGACGAGTCTGTCGCTGGTGATTATCAGTGTCAGTTCGCTGAAACGGTAGGTCTTGGCGACCGTTTCACCGGGATCAGTGATTCCGTTGCCGTTCAGAACGCCGGCCAGCACCGGGTGCAAGACGCCGTCAGTTTTGCTGCCAGGGACGCTGAACGATTTCGTTCCCTCGAGGGGGTACTCGAGGGTGAACTTCGTCTTGCGTCGGCCTTCCGAGAGGGTGAGTCGGTCGGCCTCGTGGGGGTATTCGTCGATCGACTCGTCGCTTAGCAGGCCTTCGGAGCTGTAGACGAGCGTGCTCGAGGGCGTGATGAAGAGTTCGTCTTCGCCGCCGAGAGAGACGCGCGCCGCGATTTCCTCGCCATTGAGAGTAGACTGGACGATTCCGGGAACGCTCATGCGCGGGTAGTTGGGAAGGCCGTGCCATAAATCCGTGGGTCGGCGTTGCACGCCGGGGCCGAATGAGAAGGTTAAAGAAACAGACGCGGCTATCACAGAGTGAGCCCGGGTGGCTTAGCTGGACATAGCGCCGCACTCATAGGGTTCAGAGATTCGGTGCGGTTTCGCCTTGGAAGCCTCCGTGTCCCCACGAGGACTCATGCCGAGCCTCGGACCTGGGACATGCGGAGATCGAGGGTTCGGAGCCCTCCCCGGGCATTTTCCCAAGAAGTCACGAACGAAGTGAGTGACGACGCTGGAAAATGCCCGGGGAGGCGGAGAACCCGGTGGTCTTACGCGAGCGCCAGCGAGCGTAAGGCAGGAAAGACGAACGGAGTGAGTCTTTCCGTGGTTCGGAGCCCGGGAAGGCGAAGAACCCGATTATCTTCGTGGGCGTCTCGGAAATGCGAGCGGACGACGGCTCGAGAGAGCTTTGCTCTCTCGTAGGTTCGGAGCGATCCGGTAGTCTTCACTGAGCGAAGTGAGGTGCGACCGAGGGAGCGCCTCAAAAATGCGAGCGGCGAAACCGTGAGCAAAGCGAGTCTTTCCGTGGTTCGGAGCCCTCCTCAAAACCCGTCAAAAGCGACAGTATCCTTTCGAGACCCACCGCCTGCTACCGACGAACCATTTCCTTTCGAAAAACGCCGGCTGGGGCCAGCGTCACCGCACCCCATCCGCTGTGGTGTGTCAGTGGACAGGCCGATCCGAGATCGACTGTCGATCGTCTCGAGCGACAGGATCTCGATCACTGGCGAGGTCCGGCCGTCTCGAGCGGCCGGATACCATCGGCAACGACAGTATTCCTCCCCTCGCCGGATGACTATTCGACCATCGTCGATTAAAACTACTGGCCGCTCGACGCTGGACCTGATCGAGTTGCCATCGCATTGCCGTCTACAACCGCCTGTTCCGCCGAACGCACCGAGTCTCGACGGTTCGAGCGAGCTACGGCTCGATTGAGACCCGCGCGCGGCAACTAATTCTTTCGCGAGTGCTTCGCTAGTTTTATGCGACACACCATAGCATGGCGTGGTATGGGGACGGGGGTCCCACCGAGCCACAAAATACTGACGCAGGTCGCATCATCCGAGGGCGTTTCACCGACGGACCTCGAGCCACCGCTTCACGACGTCATCGATCCGGAGGCGCTCGACCGGCTGGTCGAGTCGAGCGGACGCGCCTCGGGTGGCCGCGTCGTGACGATCGAGTTTCCCTATCGAGAGTACACGGTACGGGTCGACAGCACTGGCGCGGTCGATCTGACCGTGGGAGATCACCTCCCGGATTCGACCGGCGATTCGACGGAGGAGTCCCACAGCGACTGAGAACGGCGGGAGCCACGTGCCGGTTCGATCGTCGTGAGCTGTGCCGACACGACGAGCGATGCGTCGAACGCTGAACTACCGAGACGGCTGTTCGTAAGGACAATTGCAGCGACAGTCGTTCTGACCTCCGGGACGGCGACGCTCCCGGCGATGGGTTGGTGAAAAATCGACGGCACGGAAGTCGAGAGCAGAGATAGTTCGATTCCGGCCTGTGAGTCGACGCGTCGTGACGTCGGACGAGCTACGCCGTTTCGACCCGAATTTCGCCGTCGGCATCGACGGTTACGAGACAGTCGTTGTACTCGAACGTTACCGAACCCCCCGATCGGAGTCCGTCCGCTCGCGGTTCGAACAGCCGTTCGAGCGCGTCGGCGTTGATCGTATAGTGAAGTGGCTCGAGTTCGGTCACGTCGTCGTCACAGAACGTCGCAACCGCATCGACGACGGCGACGCTCAGTGGTTCGTTGTCGAGTCTATCGTACTGCACAGCGTACTGTTCCTCCGTTAGAACGGACGGTGATTGTGAAGTCATCTCGGTCATGTAGTTCTGCGCACCCCCAGTGCGGTCTGTGGGAAGACGATTGCCAGTTCACGAGTTGCACTGAAGAGCCTGACCGTTAACTGTGTAGCCCACCGGCCGAAAGAGGGGTTAATCAATTAACCATCCAACAACGCCTCGTCGAAGAGCGTCCTGAAGAGCTTCTGCTCGGCGGCTCTTACGTGTTTGTGGAAGGCCGGCGACGAGATATCGAGCGAGTCTGCGATCTCCTCGCCGTTCGTTTGTCGAGGCCACTCGAAGAACCCGCCGTGGTACGCCGTCTGAACGACCTCCCGTTGGCGATCGGTGAGTTGCTCGAGCAGCGAGTTGCGCGCGCCAGCGTCGATCGTGGACCGGTCCGCGGTCGCCTGTTCGCGGCGCGCGAGCATCGAAACCGAAAAGCCGCGGCGGTTGAGTCCCGACAGGAGATCCCTGATTTCGATCGATTCCGGAACGTCGACGATGGCTCGAGTCGTCGACTCGTCGGCGACGAACGACCGGAGCGTTCCGCCGTGGGAGTCGACGACGACCCCGAAAAACGGCTCCGTGCTCTGAAGCTGTAACAGCGTTTCGTCCTCGGTTTCGGCGATGACCGTGACGCCGTAGATCCCGTCGAGATCGGAGAGTTCGGCCGCCTGCTCGGGCGCGACCGACGCGTCCGTCACGACGAAGACGGTCGTCGGTCCGTCCTCCCGTATCGTCGCGCCCTCGAACGCGACGCGGGCCTCCAGTCGGCTGGCAAGGCGAGAGAGCAGCGACTCGCCGGTGAGTTCGAGTTCGAGTTCGGCGGTCGCGACGTCGTCCTCGCGCAGCGCGGCTTTCCGCTTGACCGCGTCAATCGCGTATCCGACCGTTTCGCCGAGTTCGGCGAGCGTTTCGCGAAGGGGGTCATCGAACGCGTCGCGGTCGTCACCGTAGATCGACAGCACGCCGTAGAGGAATCCGTCGTAGACGAGCGGCACGGCGTAGACCGACTGGTAGTTTCGCGAGAGGGCTTCGACCCGCCACGTTCCGTCGCGGAGCGAATCGGCGGCGTTTTCGACGTACGTCGGCTCCCGCGTCCGCGCCGACCGTCCAGTCGGCTCGGCCGCGGAGTCGTCGACGGTCGTCACCGAGACGGCGTCGAGATACTCCCGCTCGCGTCCGGCGCTGGCCTGCGTCTCGAGTCGATTGCCGCTCGGATCGGGTTCGCCGATCCAGGCGAACGAGCAGGCCTCGAGATCCGCGAGACGGTCACAGATTCCGCGTTCAATCTCGGTTCGAGAGTCGGCCATCAGGAGTAACTGCTCGATGTCCTGGCGGATCCGACTGGCGGCGTGTAACTGCTCGAGATGCGTGTTCTGACGCGTGAGTTCACGCTCACGTCCGTGGAGTCGACGCGTCCGGGAGATTCGGTCGAGCGAAGCCTCGGCCGTCGTAGCGAACAGTTGGGCGAGTTCGAAGGTATCGTCGCCGTACTGCTCCGGCTCCGGATCGAGGGCGACGAGGACGCCGTGTTCACCGATCGGAACGAAAAGCCCGCTGTGAGCGTTGGCGGCCGCGTGATGCGTTCGATCCGCGTCCATCTTCTCGTCGAGACGCGAGGGTGTGCCACCGACGAACGTCTGCCAGACGGTGCTCTCGTCCGGTTGCACTCGAGACGGCCGCCCGAACGTCGATTCGAACGCCTGTGAGTAGGCCGCCGGGATCAGTTCGTTGTGCTGGTCGTCGAATCGGTAGACGACGCTCTCGAGGTCCAGGACGTCCGCCGCGACGTCGACGATGTACTCGCAGGCGGCCTGTTTGGATTCGACGGTCAGCAGGTGACTCGTCGCCTCGTGCAGGGCGTTCAGTGCCTCCTGATACTGGGCGCGCTCGGTGACATCGGCGGCAATGGCGATGACGCGGTCGGTCGATCCGTCGTCGACGATCGGCCGATACCACGATTCGAAGACCCGATCCATGAGACGGATCGAAGAGTGGGCCTTCTCCCCGTCCAACGCTGCCGTGGCGTCGGCGAGAATCTGGGAGTGGCCCTCGAAGACGTCGAACAGCGACTCGCCGACGATGTCGTCCGACCGGCGATCGAATCGCTCGAGGGCACGTCCCTCTGCGAGCGTGATCGTTCCGTCGGCGTCGAGTACAAAGAGCACGACAGGAACGTTCTGGACGAGCGTTTCCAGTCGCTCCGTTCGCTCCCGAAGTTCACTCTCGCGTTCGATCCGGTCAGTAACGTCCGTGAAGTAGATCGAGATACCGGATGGGGAGGGGAAGATTCGCACGTTGTACCAGCAGTCGGTGGGCTCGTAGTACCGTTCGAAGGAGATGGGCTCTTGGGTCTCCATCGCTTCGATCGCCGACGTCTGAAAGGCGGTATCTCGAAGCTCCGGGAACTGATCGTGTATCTTTCGTCCGAGAATCTCCCCCGGTTCGGTGTCGAGCAGGGTCGCTGCCTGCTCGTTGACGTACGTAAATCGCCAGTCGGAGTCGAGTGCACAGAACGCATCGGTCACGCGATCGAGCGCGACGTCCAGTTCCTGGTCGACCTGCTGGTGCTCCGTGATGTCCCGGATCGAGGCGACGAGCCCGCCGATGTCGTCGTCCGCGAGTCGGTTGGTGAGGTCGGCTTCGTGGACGTACCAGGAGCCGTCGGCGTGCTGGCATCGGTAGGTGATCGAGACCGACATCCCGGGCTCGCGCTCGCGGAGATCCTCGAACGCGGTGCGGACCGTCGAGGTGTCCTCGGGGTGGACGGTCTCCGTCACGTGGTTGCCGATCAATGATTCGGGATCGTAGCCGCCGACTTCCTCGACCGACGGGCTGACGTAGGTGATCGTTCCGTCGGCCTCGGTGACGACCACCAGATCCGACGACTGCTCGAGCAACGCCTGATACCACGTTTCCTGTCGCGAAGCCGTTCGACGGACCGCGGCGAGTTCGGCCGCCTGCCGAAGCCGATGACGGAGAACGGGAGGCTCGCACTCGGGTTCGCCGGCCCGCCGTTTGACGATCACGTCGGTCGCACCGTCGGAACGGAACCGATCGATCGACTCGCACGCCGCTGGATCGATGGCGTAGACTACCGGATGCGTCTCGCTGAGCGACGTGAGCGTCTCGTGTTCGTCCGTGAGGACACAATCCGTCGCGTCGAGTTGTGTCGTGTCGAGATCGGACCGGGTTTCGAACGGTCCATCGACGGTGAGATTACCGTCTTCCAGTTCGCTCGCCGCCGTCTGCAGCCACGGCGACGATCCGACTGCGAGCACTCGGACCTGAGCCGCCTCGGGGACCTCGAGACCGCGGGTCATGTCTCCGATGGGACCGGCGCGCGTAAAAAGGTCGTGTTACCCCTAAACGGGGACCCGCTCGCGAGCGAGCGCCTCGGACGCGCCGACCGAGTCGAGTTCGGTGACCGACTCGAGCGCCTCGCTCGGCTCAGAAGCCGATCGCGACGCCGTCCTTTCGGGGTTCGGTCGCACCGGAGAGCGTCTCGCCTCGGCGGCGAACGAGCTGTGCGCCGCCGAACATGACCGGCGGGAGGACGCCGACGTCGTGGCCCTTCCGCGCGAGTTTGGCCGCGTTCGGGAGCCGGTCCTCGATGCCGAGCGAACCGCTCTCCCGGTAGCGCCAGCGGGGTGCGTCGAGTGCCGCCTGCGGACTCATGCCGTAGTCAACGAGGTTCGAGAGTACCTGGACGTGGCCCTGGGGCTGCATGTAGCCGCCCATGACGCCGAAAGCCAGCCAGTCGTCCTCGTCCAATTTCGCGATCGCCGGA
Source organism: Natronorubrum tibetense GA33 (assembly GCF_000383975.1). Classification (NCBI taxonomy): domain Archaea; kingdom Methanobacteriati; phylum Methanobacteriota; class Halobacteria; order Halobacteriales; family Natrialbaceae; genus Natronorubrum; species Natronorubrum tibetense. The sequence goes on from NZ_KB913017.1 coordinate 3,812,061, forward strand.
ATCAGTGTGTGGAACGGTCGTTTACCCGGCTCGAGGCGATTCGGGTGATCGGCGTCGAGCGAGAACGACGCGCCGCGATTCTGGAGGGCGATGCCGGTGTCGCCGGCGACCAGTCCGCTGCCGAAGCCGGCGAAGCGGGAGTTGATGTACGAGACCAGGTTCCCCTCCTCGTCGCCGACGGTCAGCAGGACGGTGTCGGCGTCCTCAGCGTTGGCGTTCGGGACGCCGACCGCGGGATTTCGGATCGGACTGTCGCCGATCGCCGCCGCCCGCTCGCGCGCGTAGGATTTCGAGGCGAGCGGTGGAATCTCCTCGTATTTGGGGTCGGTAATATAGTGGTGGCCGTCGACGAACGCGAGTTTCATCGCCTCGGCGAAGGCGTGGATCCGTTCGGGGGAGTCGTACGCGTGCTCCCCGGCACCGATCTCCTCGGCGATGTTGAGCGCCTCGAGCGCGACGAGACCCTGGTTGTTCGGCGGCAGTTCGTAGACCTCGGCCCCGTTGTAGGTCGTGCTGACCGGATCGACGAACTCGGGTTCGAAGTCGGCGAGGTCGTCGCGGGTCATGAAGCCGCCCGCGGACTGGATCTCGTCGACGATCGCGTCCGCGATGTCCCCTTCGTACACCTCGTCCGCGCCGTGTTCGGCGATCTGCTGCAGGGACTCGCCCAGCCGCGGCATGGTAACCGTCTGGCCGGGGTCCGGACTCTCGCCGTCGAAGAGGTACGCCTCGCGCGCGTGCTCGTCCGTAAAGAGTCGCTCCGCGCCCTCCCAGTGGTGGGCGATGATCGGCGAGACGGGATACCCCTCCGTCGCGTAGTGGATCGCCGGCTGGAGGACCTCGGAAAGGGACCGGCGGCCCAGTTCCTGCACCGTCGTCTCCCAGCCGCGGGCCGTGCCGGGAACCGTGACGGCGTGGGGACCGAGGAACGGCATTCCCAACTCGTCGGCGCTCGCCCCGCTGTCGACCGCGTAGCCCCGTGACTCGGGATAGTAGCTCTCGAGGGTCTCCTCGTCGGTTTCCTCGAGCGAGCGCGACACGTTCTCGATCGTCGCGTCAGCCGGCGCGGGGCCACAGGATCGCATGGCTCCGACGTCGCCGTCGGCGGTTCGGTAGAGCGCGAACACGTCGCCGCCCAGTCCGGTCGACGTGGGTTCGACGACGTTGAGCGCGGCGGCCGTCGCGACGGCCGCGTCGAAGGCGTTCCCCCCGTCGCGCAGGATCGAGAGGCCCGCCTCTGCAGCGAGCGGCTGACTGGTCGCGACCATCCCCCGGTTTCCGTAGACCGTCGACCGCCTCGAGTCGAATCGGTCGAGATCGATAGCGTCGTTCACACCCGACCTACGCACTCCACGACTAAGTTACGACGGAAGCGGCGGATGCCGCCCAGGACTAAGTTACGACGGAAGCAGCGGATGCCGCCCAGGATTACGACGGCAACGGACAGAGACTCGCCGTGAAGACGACCGTCTCGTCGGTCTCGTTTCGCGCGCCGTGGATTACGCCCCGTTCGTGGTGGACGACGCCGGGGGCTGAAATCTCCTCGCTCTCGTCGCCCTGGACGACCGTCACCGTCCCCTCGAGCACGTGAAAGACGTTCGTGCTGTCGGGATGGTCGTGGGCATCGAGTTCCGCGCCGGGACCGAGCGCGAACGCCTTGACCAGCACGTCGTCGGTGACGACCAGTTCGGTCGTTTCGATCTCGCCCTCGCTCGGCTCGAGGTCCGACACTGCTGTCGCGTATTCGTCGAGAGGCATAGCCGCTCGTTCGCTCTCTGGTCCAAAAAGCGTGGTCGTTACGATTTGCCGACTGCGGTCACTCGAGACGCAACGGGACGTGTTCGGCCCGATAGCCGTATTCGTTGTTGCCGTCGTCGCTGTCGCCGTTGTTGCCGTCGCTGCTGTTATCGTCGTCGCTGTCGCCGTTGTTGCCGTCGTCGCTGTCGCCGTCCAGCGCCTCGATTGCATCGACTTCGCGCAGCCGAATTCCGCGCTCCATCTTGGTCACGACCGGCGTGTCGTAGTAATCGGCCTCGTACTCGAACCCCTTGCCCGCCTCGAGACGGCTGGTGACGAACTCGCGGTGGCGCTCGAGGCGCGTCCGCCCGATCGACCGCGACAGCGCCGGGATAGCGGGAACACGGTCGTCGAACCGTTCGACGAAGGCCTCCTCGAGCTCCGAGCCGAGCGAGTGGCGGCCGGCACAGATGGCCGCGAGCGTCGTGGTCCCGGTCCCCCAGAACGGATCGAGGACGGTGTCGCCGTAGGCCGAGTACATACAGATCAGTCGATAGGGGATCTCGAGCGGGTAGGCGGCCGAACGATCGCGGAGGTCCCCCTCCCCGTCACCGCCGAGCGCCTGCAGCTCGCCCTGAACGTCGGTCCAGAGGTCCGTGAACCAGCGGTTGCGCTCCTCCCAGAAGTAGGCAGCCTCGTAGCGCCGGTCGGCTCCCGGCTCGAAGCCGCGACTCTCGCCGCCCTTCCGGAAGACCAGCACGTACTCGTGTTCCAGGGTAACGTAGGCGTTCGGCGGGATCATCCCGCTGCCCATGAACTTGGCCGCGCTGTTGGCCGGCTTGCGCCAGAGCACGTCCGGTAAGGGATCGAAGCCGCGGGACTCGAAGGCCTCGAGCACGCGGGCGTGGTTCGGATAAACGCGAAAACTCCCGTCGATCGTCCGCGTCGCATCGCCGACGTTGATACAGGCGATGCCGCCGTCAACGAGTACGCGCTCGAGTTCCGCCCAGACGCGATCGAGTTGGGCGTGCATCGCGTCGAACGCCGCGCGGCCGTCGCCGGACTCGAGGGCGTCGCCGATCGCCGGATCGAGACCCGTAAACAGGTCGTCCCACATCTCGATCATGGGGTACGGCGGGGACGTGACGACGAGTTCGACGGAAGCGTCGTCGATCGCGGCGAGATCTCGAGAGTCACCGACGAAGACGCGGTGGGTCGTCTCCATTGGGTTCACACTGTCGGCGTCGCCCCCTTAGCTCCTTCGTCAGCTACCGGCCAGCTGCCGACGCCGGGTTTCGGTCTCCGGGGGCGTTCTTTAGTGGCTGTCCTCTGGCTTCTGTGGCCGGTTTCGCCGCTCGAGGGGACGAGTTGCGTACGAACAGGGCGAACACGCGGTTTCCAACGACTGCCGGTATCGGTTGGTTTCTCGAAAACGAACGCGTCGGTCGTCTGCCGCTCGACGGCTCTCGGTACCGAGTTGTGCGACTTACTCCTCTTCCTCTTGTTCCATCTCGTCCGACTCGTCGCCGTCAGCGTCGGTCTCCAGTTCGTCCTCGTCGTCGAACTCCTCCGGCTCCGCATCCGTCGCGGGCTCGAACTCTTCGATCGGCTCCCACTCGTCTTCCTCGTCGCCGGAGAGCCGACGGCGAATGAGCGCGACGCCGGCGAGGAGACCGACGGCGAGCAGTACTCGCGACAGCCGACTCGAGCCGCTCTCGTCCTCCGTCTCGGCGTCGATCTCTGCTTCCGACTCGTCGTCGCTCATCGTCTCCTCGGCGCTCGCTTTCGTCTCTTCGGCGGTCGACGTCGTCTCCTCGACGACGTCTTCGATGATCTCCGGCTCCTGCAGATCCTCGAGCGAGGCGTCCTCGAGTTCGGGTGACTGCCGACCCGCGAGAAAGCCGAGTGCGGCACCGGCACCAAAGAGGGCGCCCGCCAACGGTAGACTCGTTTTACTCCCCGTCGATCCGTCCGCCTCCTCGACGGCCTCGAGGATGGATTCCCGCAGCGGCGACTCCATTCCCATTCCGATTGCTTCTCTGACGACGGTCTCGGCAAGCGTCTTGTCCTGTTGCTCGGTTTCGGGCATAATCAGTGCCGACCACATCCCCCTAAATAGTTCTGTCCAACGTTTCGGTCGCGCGAATCGTTTGTGCGAACAGTACACGTCGGCTACCATCGTGCGTTCGACCGAGTAACCGGCCCCTACTCGATCGAACGGTCGCTCGTATGATTCTCCGGACCCTTTCAAGCGACCGGCTACCGACCGGAGCGAGACCGAATGCGAGCGAAACCGCCACCGGTGGTGGGTTCATCGCCACTGGCTTGGGAGCGACACTCCGTCCCGATTCAATGAAGTCGCTTGCAGCGTTCGACCGCGCAGACACCGTCTCACGAAACAGGTTAGCAAAACAACTCGTTACCGCCGTATAAATTCAATACCGGCAAATACGCGATTACGCCCGCATTACTGTGCGACATAATGGCTCACATAACGAAAGGGACGGCCCGAGTTGGACGGGGTATGAGCGTCATCCGTCAGCCTGGCGTCCTCGGCCGAACGACCCGCAGGCGGGTCGTCGGGCTGACCGCGGCGCTCTCGGCGGCCACCGTGGAAGCGATCTCGGTCGGGCTCTGGTTTACGCTCGTCGTCGACTCGCGGACGACATCGACCGCACTCGCCGGACTGGGAATCCTCTTCTGTGGCGCGCTCCTCAGAGCCGGCGTCTTCGGCGCGACGATCAGCGAACTCGGAGATCTCCTCGAACCGCGGCGACTCGCCGCAGCGTTGCTGTTGACCAGCGGCTGGGTGGGCTGGCTGCTCGTCGCCGAACTGATCGGGGGCATCACCGGGGTTCTCGTCGCGACGATCCTGCTCGCCGGCGTGCTCGTCGGACAGTTCTCCCTCGAGCGACACGTCTTCCGCCACCGTTCGCCGTCCCGAACGGCACGAACGCCGCTCGTCCCCGGCCTGTTGCTCGCCGTCGGCGCGTCGTTACTGCTCGCGTCCGCCTGGTTCACCGAGTGGGCGATCGCGACCCCGCCGCTGTCACTCGAGGTCACGACGTTCGTGATCCGCATCGAGGCGCTCCAAGTCGGCGTGGGCGTTTTCGCACTGTTCGCCTTCCTCGCCCACCAGCGGCGCTTCGAACAGCTTCTCGAGCCCTGACTACTTGCCTTCCGCACCGACGTTCTGATCGCTCTGGAACGAGTCCGGATCGGGCTCGATCGTCGCGTACTGCACCGCCCGTCGTCCCAGCGTCGCGACGCGTTCCTCGAGTTTTTCCTCGACGAACTCGCCGTCCTCGAACGCCGAGTGGGAGTTTGCGATGGCGGCCTCGTGGGGGATCACCCAGGCGTTCAGCGCGCGGCACACCGAGCGCATGTGCTCTAAGGCCGTCACGGGAAACGCCCCGCCCGACACCGCGAGTAGGCCGACGGTCGTGTCCCTGAACTCGTCGAAGCCACAGTAGTCGAGGGCCGTCTTCAGCGGCGAGGCGTACGAGCCGTGGTACATCGGCGAGCCGAGAACGATCGCGTCGGCCTCGCGCAGGCTGGCCGCGAGTTCCGCCGCGTCGCTGGCTGCCTCCCGATCCCGATCCGCGTCGAAGGTCGGCAGTTCGTACTCCCGGAGATCGATCAGTTCGGTGCTGGCACCGCCCGACTCGGCCGCCTCGAGGACGCGCTCGAGGGCGATGCGGGTGGTACTCGCGTCGCGGAGGCTCCCACAGACTGCAGTGACGTGAACATCTGTCATGCCGTTAGGGTGGGCCCCAAGGTGCAAATAGGCGGGGCAAGCGACACGGCTTCCGTCCGGTCGAATCGACGGTTCCCAAACACTGGGCAGATCCGACGGCCATTTCTTTCGGCGAATCGAACGGATCAGCGTGGAGTCGCTCGTCTCCGTCCTGTTGACCGAGGCCCTTCCGCGAGTGTTGGTGATTTCGGTGCTCATCGGCATCGGCGTCGGACTGGCGAACCTCGCCGTGGCGTACGGGATCGTCGACGTGATCGCCCGCGTCGGGCGGTATCTGACGGAGCCGGCGAACCTTCCCGACGAGGTCGGGGCCGCCGTCCTGACGAACACCGTCTCGGTCACCGCCGGCTACGGGATGCTCGCGGAGTTTCGCGAGTCCGGACTGCTCGACGACCGCGCCACGCTGGTCGCCGTCGTCATCAACACTTTCTTCGGCTTCCTCCAACACATTTTCACCTACTACGGCCCCGTCCTGATCCCGATTCTCGGCCTCCACGCCGGCCTCATGTACGTCGGCGCGCGAGCCGGAATCTCGCTCGCGATTTCGATCGTCGGGCTCCTCGCCGGCGCGCTCTTGCTTCGGGGCTACGAGTACGACGGGAGCGTCGTCGACCCCGAGGTCCCCGAGGACAGTGAGGATGAAGTCGGGGGTCGAACACACCGGAGCAAACTCCAGCAGGCTGGGGCGAAAACGCTCGAGCGGCTTCGATCGATCGTCCCACGGCTCGCGCTCGTCTACTCGCTGGTGTTCGTGGCCCTCGAGTACAGCGAGCAACTCGTCGGCACGTTCGCCTACGTCGGGATCGAAGAGCCCGCTGCAGTCGTCGATCCGATCGCCGGACTCCTCGGACTCCCGGCCGCGGCGGTGCCGGTGATCCTCGTCTCGCTGGTCGATCCGACGACGGGGGCGATCACCGTGGCACCGATGATCGGTGACGTGCTCACGCCGACCGAGGCGGTGATTACGCTGCTCGTCGGGAGCCTGTTCTCGCTGACCATCGGCACGGTCAAGCGCTCGATCCCGTTCCAGTACGGTATCTGGGGCTCGGAGTTCGGCACGAAGGTGATCGTCGTCAACACCGGTTTGAAAGCGATCTTCATCGTCGTCGCGATTCTCGTCTTCCTCGTGATTTGATCGTCGGTGGGGGCTCGAGCCGTCGATCAGCGCTGCAGTCGCGCGACGAGTTCGGCGTCGGAGTCGCTTCGCTCGAGGTCGACCAGTCCGTCGGACTCGAGGTCGGAGAGGAGCCCCGTCAGCCACTCGCGACCGTACTCGCCTTCCGGCGCGTAGTCGACGCGGATCCGGTGGCCGAGGGTGTCCAACTCGAGTTCGTCGTACTCCCGGAGGGTTCCGATTACGCGGCCGCGGAACTGCCGACGGCTCCCCTCGAAGGAGGGCTGGGTGGGGACGTCGGGCGCGGTGAAGTCGCCGCTCGCGTAGGCGTCACACCACTCGCGCCACGGACAGCCCACCTCGTCGCAGCGGGGGGTCTGCGTACAGGCGACGCCGCCGAGTTCCATGATCGCGTTGTTCCAGACCCGCGACTCGCCCTCGGGCATGAGGTCGTTCGCGCCCGCCTCGAAGGCCGAATCGTCGTCCGGAATCGAGAAGGCGCGGTAGGTGACCCGTTTGACGTTCGTGTCGACGACCGCATCGCCGTTGTTGAACGCGAAACTCGCGACGGCGTTGGCGGTGTAGGGACCGACGCCCATCAGTTCCTGCAGTTCGTTGGGCGTTTCGGGGAAGGTGCCGTCGTACTCCGCTTCGATCTGAGTAGCCGACTCGTGGAGGTACTTCGCCCGGTTGTTGTAGCCGAGGCTGTGGCTCGTCCAGAAGCCGACCACGTCCGCCCGGTCCGCCGCGGCGAGATCGGCCGTGGTCGGCCAGCGCTCGAGAAACTCCTCCCAGGCCTCGACAACGCGATCCAACTGCGTCTGCTGGCTCATCACTTCGCTGACCAGGATCGCGTAGGGGTCGTCCGTCCGCCGCCACGGAAAGTCGCGGTGGTCGCCCTCGTACCACTCGATCAGGGCCGTCTGGACGGCCTCGAGATCGTCGGGCAGCGACCAGTCGTCGACCCCGTCCGCGTCGCCGGCACCGTCGCGCTCGCTCATTGGTCGGGCTAGTGACCCGGCTGTCTTACTGGTGGCGGTTTTCGGTCGATCGTATCGGTTTGAGAAGGGATGTGTTTCTCCAGTCTGACTGAATCAGGCGTGGTGGCGCGCGCTGTGCCGCGGTGAGCGGAGAGCGAACCGTGGCATTAAGCCGCGCGAGGGATGAGCGAGTGAACTCCGTGAACGAGCGAATCGGCTGGGGAGGACGTGGCACTCACCGTTGCCAGTGTGAGCAGGACGCTCGTCTTCGCAATCAGTACTATCGAACGATCTAAGCACGAAAGCCCTATCCCGTCGGCTCGAGTCCGCACTCGTATGAGCCTCGACGATCTCAACGACGACGTACAGGAGTCCTACACCGCGTTCGACGGCGACCTCAGCGTCTCGCTCGACCGGGAGACGAAAAACGAACTCGCCCTGCTCGAGGCCGCCTTAGAGCCCGACGAGACGGACGAACTCGTACGGCGCGCGATCCACATGTTGTTCCAGTCGACCGTCGAGACGGGCAAACTCGACTTCCAGCTTCGGTCGGCCTACGACGTCACCTACGACGAGTACCTCTCGGGGATGACCTTCGAGCAGATGACCGGCGCGGACCAGTACCCAACGATGGACGACGAGCGACGCTACCAGTTCTAGTCGACGGGAGTGCGATCCGACGGACGCCCTCGAGCTATCGTCGAAACCGGTTACTCGAGTGATCGTTCAACAGCACACACCGTCATATATACGCATCTTATCGTCACAGAACACTTCTACCTCGATAATAGGCGAGCTTATACACATCGAGTGCTCCAGTCCGAACATGGCAACCAGTCAGTCCGCAACCCACGACTACCGCTGTCCCGAATGTACCGGCACCCTCCAGTCCCAACACGACTCCCTCGAGTGCGTCGACTGTGGCTACACGCCACGTCATGGGTCGGACTAAACTCGAGTCGACAGCAGCTCTCGCACGGAGTCACACCGCAGTCCTCGTGTTAGCCACCACGATCCGGCGCGCGCCGCTGTGCGTTATTCGCTCGGTTCCAAACGAAAACCGAATCCAGCTGTCGCTCCGTCTCAAAACGGATCGCAAATAAGGATGAAACCGACCGAAAGCTAACCGCTCAGTCGTCGATCGGCGCGGCACTCGAGAGCGCTTCGTCGATCTCCGCGTCTTCCATCTTGTCGACTAAGGCGTCGATCACTTCCTCGCGTTTGCCCTTGACGAACTTGATCGAGCCGACGACGAGGTGGCCGCCGCCGGAGACGCCGCCGCCCGAAATTTCTTCCTCGAGTTCCGTAACCATGTTCGGAATGTCCAGTCGAACGCCGTCGGAGCGGAGGACGGCGAAGTCGGGACCGTAGCCGACCGTGATCACAGGGTCGCCAGTTTCCTCGATCTTGCGGTCGTGGATCTCGCCCGTGGTCTTCCCCGGCGCGGGGTAGGTAAAGCGGTGGGCGTAGTTCTCGACGTCGATTCGGTAGAGATGAGCGCCGTTGTCGAGATCCTCGTGCTCGAGATGCGGCATCGCCGCGTCGAGTTGGACATCGACATCGTTGCGAGCGCGGTCTGCGAGAAACGAGACGAGTTCGCGGTGGCGCTCCTCGTCGTTCGAGTCGATCTGTAGCAGGTCCTGAATCAGCTGATCGCCGGAGTTGTAGCGCAGCCAGAAGGCCGCGTAATCAAGCGCCTCGCTGAGATCCTGCAGACGCTCCTCGTCGTAGCCCTCCGCGGCGGCCAGTTCGAGGTAGTCGCCCATCGCGTCGGCCTTCGAGCGATCCGAGAGGCCGGCGACGGCGGGGACGTGGCGGAGTTCGTCGGTGATGTCGGGGTAGATCATCCGCGCGAGTTCGACGCAGAGCATCCCCGTCGTGATCCGGTAGTCCTCGTCGTGGAGGTACGGGTTGACATGCGCGTCGAGGAGATCCTCGACGGCCTCGGGGTCGGGGTGGTGGTGGTCGACCGCGACGATCGGGATATCGTAGTGGGCCAGCGTCTCGTAGGCCGGGACGTCCTCGGCCGTCGAACCGTTGTCGAGCATGAGCAAGAGGGGAAGCTGCTGGCCGTGCTTTTCGCGGTCCTCGAGCGCGAAGTTCAGGTCCCGCGTGGCGTCTTCCATCTCGTAGAAGGGAGCCTTCGCGGGGAGGCGCTTGATGAGGTGTCGCGGCGCGTTCTCGTCCTCGTGGACCTCGGCGATGAATCGCTGGAGGGCGATCTGAACGGGGACGGCGGCGCACATCCCGTCGCCGTCGGCGTGGTGACGGACACGGATCGGACGGCCCTCGAGGACGGTCCGGCGGAGCAGTTTCGCGACCTCCTGAAGGTTGGGTCGGAGCTTCTCGAATGCGGGCCAGTCGATCAGCGGCTCGACATCGTGGGGTTCGGCCCGCGCTTCGAGGGCCTCCTCGAGTCGCTCTCGAGCCTCCTCGGCGTTCTCGCCTTCGAGCGTCGAGAGACCGTCGACCTCGATCTGAACCGATCCCTCGCGGTGTTCGGGGGTGCCGGTGACGCGGACGACGTCGCCGACTTCGACGGCGGGGAAGGCACGAACGCCGGCCTCCTCGAACGCCGCACACGGGACAACGCCGTACTCGTCGGCGACGTGGAAGATCGTCGGTCCGGCCGTCTGTTTGACCTGGACGACCTCGCCTTCGAGGTGAATCTGGTCGCCGACGGTGGCCTCGAGGCGGTCCGTGCCGGTGAGGCTGTAGTCGTGGGCGACGGCGTCGACCGCGTAGTCGTCGCCGACATCGACGGGTTCGAACGCCATATCGCCGTTGTCTCGAACGGCCTCGAGTTCGACGACGAGTTCGTCGCCGACGCCGTAGGTGCCCTCGAGGACGGATTCGTGGACGAGTCCGGAGACGGATTCAGAGAGATCGACGAAGACGCCGTAGTCGACGATGCCGTTGATTTCGGCGAGGTAAGCCTGGCCGTGTTCGACGTCGTCTGCAGTACACTCGGCAGCGAGATCGTAGACGACGGAATCCCCGTCGTCTGCGCCGGGTTCCCCGGCGGACGCTCGTGTCATCTTGGACCGTAGTTTGGGACGGTCGCGTATAACCCTTGTCAAGAAGGAGCGACGCTGTCGCCGGAGGCTGTCGGTGAAGACACAGTTCGGCTCTCGAGCGACGCTGTCGTTCGCCGACGGTCGTCACCAGCTCTGATTATCAGAGCCTGTGTTACAACACTGAGTCCGAGACAGGGAAGTATCATGTTCTTTCGGTTTTAAACGTATAGGTTTTGCGGTATCTTAACGGGGTGATCCGTAGAGCTTCACAAAGGGGGTGTGTTGAGTGATTTGCATCATGCAAGAACGTGTGCTGAGCCCGGAACAACGTGAGCGGTTCATTCACAGTGGCTTCGTCGTTCTCCGGAATGTCATCTCTCAAGCGGTACTCGACGAAGCACTCGACGTGGTGATTGAAACGGTTCCAGAGGACATGACTGACTTCAAGGCGTTGGTCGCCGGTCCTGACGACCGCCATTACTGGAACGATCTTGCAGACATGGCTCCGTTCTACCAGCTAAACGAACAACTACATACCTACGCAGAGGAACTCGTCGGAGTAGACCGACTCCAACCGCCCAGTGAATTCACACAAGTTGCCGTTCGCTATCCTACTGGTCAGTTTCCCAGTACCTCGGAACACCCAGTAACCACCGTAGACGGAAATCCACACATCGATATATTCGGGGATTCTGGGGAGCTCAGACCGTTCACCATCGGCGCGACGACGTATCTCGATGACGTACACCCTCGTGGGGGCGGCCTGACCATCTGGCCCGGTACACACTGGCGAGTCGCAGAGTACCTCTCTGAGCACGGTGTAGATTCCTACTCAAACGAGAAAGTAGGGGACATGATAGGCTCACGTACCACCCCATTCGAGGTCACTGGATCCGCGGGAACAGTCGTGCTCTGGCATAACCTTCTCGTCCACACTGGAGGTTGCCATTTAGAACGAGAGCCACGTATCGCGGCGTTCACGCGATTTCGGCGCTCGAACGAAACGAAAACCAGCCACGACGCCGCTAAAAATCCGTTCAAATACTGGGATGGAGTTAAACAGAAAAGTTCTGTACCAACCGATGGTTCCTCCTTTGCTTGACTAACGGAGCGTACTGAATAAGTGCCTTGTATACTGTTGGCTATGACTGTGTGAAGATTCTCGCCACCCGGGGCAGCGAGAATTGTGAAAGACTTACAGCCAATAGTATACTGTTGGTCATGGTCCTGTGAACGAGCCAGCGCCAGAACGAACGTTTGAGAACGTTTTAAGTCAGGTTCTTGCACCGCCGATTCACATATTTATGACCGACAGTATATTCAGTACGACTTTTCGAAGAGATACGCTGATTGGTAGGAATTCCGGCGATCAATTCGAACCTGTAGTGAGCGTGCGTTTCACGCTAAAATCCATCTGAAGAATGGGGCTCAACGGAGCCGCGAGAGTAGCTACTCGCCCTGCGCGTCGACGGTCGCGACGGCAGCCAGGTTCACGATATCCGTGACCTCGTCGTCGCGCTGTAGGACGTGGACCGGCTCGCCCATGCCGACGAGCATCGGCCCGATCGCTTCGGCGCCGCCGAGTCGCTGGAGCAGTTTGTAGCAGATGTTCCCCGCCTCGAGATTGGGCAGGACAAGCACGTTCGCAGGCTCGTCAAGATCAGTGAACTCGTAGTTGCCCTCGAGCATCTCCTCGACGACGGCGGTGTCGGCCTGCATCTCCCCGTCGACCGGGAAGTCGACGCTCGGATCCTCGCGGAGTCGGTCGGCGGCCCGCCGGGGTTTTCGCGTCCCTTCGTTGTCGACGCTGCCGAAGTCCGAATACGAAAGCAACGCGGCGCGCGGCTCGACGTTGAACCGTCGGGCGAGATCTGCGGTGTGGCGCGTGATCTCGGCCAGCACCTCCTCGTCGGGATCCTGATTGACGGTCGTATCCGCGAGGAAGACGACGCGGTTCTTGAACGTGAGCATGTAGACCCCGGCGGCGTAGTCGGTGTCGGGGGCCGTCCCGATCACCTGCAGTGGCGGCCGGAGCGCCGACGGATAGTGGTTCGTCAGGCCGGTCAGCATCGCGTCGGCGTCGCCCTGATCGACCATCACGGACGCGAAGTAGTTGCTGTCCCTGATCAGATCCACCGCCTCGGTACGCGTCACGCCCTTTCGCTGGCGGCGCTCGTAGAGCGCGTCGGTGTATTCCCCGTAGTCGCCCCCGCTCGGGTCAACGACCTCGGGCTGGAACTCGAGTCCCAGATTCGCCACGGTCGTCTCGATTTCGTCCTCGTCGCCGAGCAGGACCGGGTGGGCGATCTCGCGCTCCTCGATCTGGGCCGCGGCTCGGATGATCTTCTCGTTGCCACCCTCGGCCAACGCGAGGCGTTTCGGATCGCTCTTGGCCTTGTTGAAGACGGTCCGCATCATCTCCCTGGACTTGCCGAGACGGGCCTCGAGGCGTTCGACGTACGCCTCGGGATCGAGCTCCGTTCTCGCGGAACCGGACTCCATCGCGGCGCGAGCGACGGCGGGAGCTACCTCGAACAGCACCCGCGGATCGAGCGGTTTCGGGATGATGTACTCGGAGCCGAACTGCAGCGGTTGCTCGCCGTAGGCCTTGCGGACGGCGTCGGGGACGTCCTTCTTTGCGAGGTCGGCGATGGCCTCTGCGGCCGCGACCTTCATCGCCTCGTTGATTTCGGCCGCGCGGACGTCGAGCGCGCCGCGGAAGATGAAGGGGAAGCCGAGGACGTTGTTGACCTGGTTCGGGTAGTCCGAGCGCCCGGTCGCCATGATGACGGTGTCCTCGCGGGCCGTTTTCGCCGTCTCGTAGTCGATCTCTGGGTCGGGGTTGGCCATCGCGAACAGGATCGGTTCGTCGGCCATCGACTGCACCATCTCCGCGCTCACGATGCCGCCAACCGAAAGCCCGACGAACGCGTCCGCATCGACTATCGCATCTTCCAGTTCGCCGTCGGGCACGTCGCGGGCGAACTCTCGGCTGTACTCGTCGAGATCGCCGGCCTCCGCTCGAGCGGTCGTCAGAATGCCGTCGACATCGACCATCGTGATGTTCTCTTTTTGAACGCCGAGCGAGACGAAGAATCGAGCAGTCGCGAGCGCCGCCGCTCCCGCGCCCGCGAACGTGACCGAAAGCTCCTCGAGGTCCTTTCCGGCGATTTCGGTAGCGTTCAACAGCGCCGCGCCGGTGATGATGGCGGTCCCGTGCTGGTCGTCGTGAAAGACAGGGACGTTCATGCGCTCTCTGAGTCGCTCCTCGATTCGAAAGCAGTCGGGTGCGCCGATATCCTCTAAGTTGACCCCGCCGAAAGTCGGCTCCATCGCCGCGACCGACTCGACGAACGCGTCGACGTCGTCGTGGTCGAGTTCGATGTCGAAGACGTCGATGTCGGCGAAGCGCTTGAACAGAACGCCTTTCCCCTCCATGACGGGTTTCGACGCCTGCGCACCGATGTCGCCGAGACCCAGGACCGCAGAGCCGTTCGAGACGACGCCGACGAGGTTGCCCTTGGCCGTGTAGGTGTAGGCCTCGTTCTCGTCCTCGTCGATCGCTAAACACGGCGCAGCGACACCGGGCGAGTACGCCAGGGAGAGATCGCGCTGGGTACTCGTCGATTTCGTCGTCCGAATTTCGATCTTCCCCGGTGGCTCCTCCCGATGATAGTCGAGCGAGTCTTCGTCTAGTGACATAAGGCGTGGTACGAACACCCCCCAGAAAAACGCCCCGTTATTCCACATGAGAGTGTATTTACACCGGACGGTCGGCGACAACTATCACGGATGATTCACATGATTGCACGGATCGAATCGGATCGTCGACCGGGAACTGGGAGTCGGAGGAAACGCGAACGCGACAACCCCGGCAACGGCCGATCGAATCGAAGGGGCTGGTGGTCCGGAAGCGATCGATCGAGGCGAGACCTCGAGTCGCGTACCTGATCGGAACGTTTAGCAACCGCAAGCACTCAGGTCGTCACATGGGGTTGTTCGACGCGCTGTTTCGCTCGAGTTCGGTTCTCGGTATCGCCGAGGAGACACTCGAGTTCGCCATCGAGTCTTCGGAGGCATCTCACCCGAACGAGTACATGGGATTCCTCCGGGGAACCGAGGCGGAGCGACTGGGGCTCGACAGTGATGGACTCGTCATCACGGACATTCTCGTCGTCCCCGGTACCGAGGCCAACAGCGTCAGTGCGACCGTCAAAACGAGCCAGATTCCGAACGACGTAAAGGCGTTGGGAAGCGTTCACTCCCACCCGAACGGCGTAATCAGCCCGAGCGCCGCGGACTTAGAGACGTTCGGTCGGGGCAGCGTCCACATCATCATCGGCGCGCCGTACCGCCGCTCGGACTGGCAGGCCTTCGATTCGCAGGGCCAGCGGACCCAGTTGAACGTGATCGACGTGGAGCTTCCCGAAACCGAGGACTTCTTCGACTTTACACAGGCGGATATCGACGACGAACTCAGACGTTAGTATGATTCTCGAGACGACGCCGACGACGACGACCGTGTTCACGACTACACTCGCGACGAGCCGTTCGGCCGCCCGACGGAGGCAGACATGACGCGGACGGTCATCGCCCAGGGGACGTTCGACATCGTCCATCCGGGCCACATCCACTACTTGGAGGAGGCCGCGGCGATGGGCGACGAACTGTATGTCATCGTCGCACGCAAGGCGAACGTCGACCACAAGGAGAAGCCGATCTGTCCCGCGACCCAGCGCCGGGACGTCGTCGACGCCCTCGAGGCCGTCGACGAGGCAATTCTCGGCCACGAGGAGGATATCTTCGTCCCGATCGAGGAGATCGATCCCGACGTGATCGCGCTGGGCCACGACCAGCACCACGACGCCGCGGGTATCGAAAGCGAACTCGAGCGCCGCGGGATCGACTGCACCGTCGAGCGTGCGAGCGGGCGCGATCCCGCGGCCGACGAAGAGATCCTCTCGACGCGGCTGATCATCGATCGGATCCTCGAGCGCCGGGGATAGTCGAGATCCGGCCAACCGCCGACGATCGGCCGGCATCGAACGCGACCCCGAGTCGAGACGTCGGCCCTCTATTTCACGCACCCGGGGCCGAAATGTGGGATGAGAGACGGAGGTCGGGTGCTCGAGTCGTGAACTTGCGCTATCCGACGGTCGACAACGTAGATAGCGGCAAAATACTCCGATTCTATTGTCGCAAAACCGCGAAATATGTCGGGGGACGGCCGTAATCGATCGGTCAGACTAGAGGGGAGACAAAGCCGAGACAATTGTTGCCTCATTCTATGCCTCAAATGCCGAAATCGGTACGGAGACGGGCTGAAACCCGCAAACTTTTGAGTGCACAGTACGGAGTGGTTCAACATGCAGATGGATTCCACTCGCAGACGATTTCTGGTGGGCGGTGCAACCGTTAGCGCGGTCGCACTCGCCGGCTGTACCGGGGGCAGCGACGACGATACTGAGGACGAAGACGAAAACGGCGGGGAAGAGCCCGAAAACTACGAAGTCTGGGCGCTCGATCAGGGACAGGACAACATTCACGTCTACGAACCCGCCGACGAAGACGAGTTCGACGAGGCCGAATCGATCGACCTCAACGAACTCGAGGGCGTTCCGGACGAGGGCGTCGTTCCGCACATGATCGACTTCAGTTCGGACTACGAGTACGCAGCCATCGCCTGTACGGCCGGCGCGCGAACGCTCGTCTTCCGAACCGAGGATAAGGAACTCGTCGGTAACATCGAGACCGGCCCGCGGACCCACATGGCCTCGTTCTCGCCGGGTGACGAGTACATCCACGTCGACGTTATCGGTGACCCCGATGAGGAGTACGGCTGGATCATCCGACTCGAGGCCGACTTCGAAGACTACGAGTTCGAGGAGGTCGATCGGCTCGACTTCTCCGAGAACGAGGCTATCGACGAGGCAGGCGTCTGGCCGGCCCGCCCGATCTGCCACCAGTTCGCGGCCGACGGTCGGTCGCTCCACACGCTGGGCCCGGCCCACGGCGACGGCGGAGTCGTCATCATCGACCACGACGACTTCGAGGTCGACCGAGCGTACACCCAGGAGGAGGCGCCGATCAACTGCGGCACGATGCCTCACTACGCCGACGAGAAGTTCTATCTCACCGGCGGTCGGCCGACTGACCCCGACGGCGAGGAGGGGATCGGTGAATACTACGTCTACGACACTGCAGAAGACGAGTTCATCGTCGAAGGCGAGGACAGCGGCGGCATCGACGCCCACGGCTTCTGGTTCACGCCCGACGGCGAGGAGCTCTGGCTGCTCAACCGCGAGACCAACGACGGCCTGATACTCGATCCGGACGACGACTCCGTAATCGAAGAGATCAACGAATACGGGCCCGCCACTGGCGACGAACCGGAGACCAGCGACGCACCCGACATCATGTGGTCGTCGCCGGACGGCGAGTACATGTTCGTGACCCTTCGGGGCCCCGCTCCGCTCTCCGGCGGTGCCCACGCCGCGACGGGCGTCAACCCCGGCTTCGCCGTGATGGACATCGAGACCCGCGAGCGTGTCGACGTCGTCGAACCCGATCCGATCGAAAACTACGACGACGAGGATATCGAAGCGGCGCGAGACGAAGAAGACGATGCACCACGGATTCCGGACTTCCACGGTATCGGGGTCCGTCCGGTCGACGAGTTCGACAGCGAGATTCCGAACTCTCCCGCCTACGACAACTGAGCGGAGTTCGACTGGACTGGTCTGCTGGTCGGCAGCGATTCACCGCGCTCGAATTCGACGACGGTTCGTTCTTAATTGACCAGTATTTCCGGCGGGGGGAGCCTGATCGAATCGACGGCGTGTCCCGTCTCCACAAAGTGATCGATCGCGCGTTTCGAGACCTCCTCGGGCGTACACCCATCCTCCGTGCTCGCGTGCCAGTCACATTCGAGACAGTATTTGTGCATCTGTCGGTCTTACATACCAGTCGACGATAGAGGGTTGAAAACGTCGTGCAGGAAAGCGACGGTCCATGCACTCGCCTGCGAAGGAAAGTCACAGGTGAAAACGAGTCAGAATCTGTGAGGAACACCCGAGTGACGGACGGCGAAAATAGCGGCAATCACGGATAGTTTGATTCTCGTCGAGTGGCGATGACTGGTATCCGATCGAGACCGTCCCGCGACGACGACCGCCCGAATCCGTTCGATCGAGTTTCGACGGGGCTGGTGTCCGTATCCGGGGCCTTTAAGCGCGGAGGAGGCAATCTCTCGGTATGAGTCAACAGCCCGAACAGCGATCGCCCGCGGAGGGCAAACCCGACGAGTTACCGAGCAAGGAGGTCACGGAGGGGACCGAACGGGCACCCCACCGAGCGATGTTTCGCGCGATGGGGTACGACGACGACGATCTCGCCTCGCCGATGATCGGCGTCGCGAACCCGGCCGCCGACATCACGCCCTGTAACGTCCACTTAGACGACGTGGCCCAATCGGCTTACGACGCCGTCGACGCGGCCGACGGGATGCCGATCGAATTCGGGACGATCACCATCTCCGACGCCATCTCGATGGGAACCGAGGGAATGAAAGCCTCTCTGATCTCTCGAGAAGTGATCGCCGACTCCGTCGAACTGGTCGCCTTCGGCGAGCGCATGGACGGACTCGTCACCATCGGTGGCTGCGACAAGAACATGCCCGGGATGATGATGGCTGCTATCCGAACCGATCTGCCGAGTGTCTTCCTCTACGGCGGTTCGATCATGCCCGGCGAGCACGAAGGCCGTGAGATCACGGTCCAGAACGTCTTCGAGGGCGTCGGCTCCGTGGCCGACGGCGAGATGACCGAGGAGGAACTTGACGAGATGGAGCACAACGCCTGTCCCGGCGCCGGCTCCTGTGGCGGGATGTTCACCGCCAACACGATGGCCTCAATCTCCGAAACGATCGGCTTCGCGCCGCTCGGTTCCTCGTCGCCGCCCGCAGAAGACGAGCAGCGCTACGAGGTCGCCCGCGAGAGCGGCGAACTCGCCGTCGAAGCCGTCCACGAGCAGCGCAAGCCCTCCGACTTCCTCTCGCGGAAGTCCTTCGAGAACGCGATCGCGCTCCAGGTGGCCATCGGCGGCTCGACCAACGCCGTCCTCCACCTGCTGGCGATGGCCGCCGAGGCCGGCGTCGAGCTCGATATCGAGGACTTCAACGATATCAGCGCCCGCACGCCGAAGATCGCCAAACTCCAGCCCAGCGGCGCGCGCGTGATGAACGACCTCCACGAAGTCGGCGGCGTCCCGGTCGTCTTGCGAGAACTGCTGGAGGCCGACCTGCTCCACGGTGACGCGCTGACGGTCACCGGCGAAACGATGGCCGAGGCCCTCGAGCGCGTCGATCCACCACGGATCGAAGAGCTCGATACCGACTTCCTCTACACCGTCGACGACCCGATCAACGAGCGCGGAGCCATCCGCATCCTCACGGGCAACCTCGCGCCCGACGGTGCCGTCATCAAAATCACCGGCGAGGACCACCTCCATCACGAGGGACCGGTCCGCATCTTCGAACAGGAGGAGAACGCGATGGCGTACGTCCAGGAGGGCAACGTCGAGACCGGCGACGTCATCGGCATCCGCAACGAGGGTCCACAGGGCGGCCCCGGCATGCGCGAGATGCTCGGCGTCACGAGCGCCGTCGCCGGGCAGGGCCACGCCGAGGACGTCGCGCTCTTTACCGACGGCCGGTTCTCCGGCGCTACCCGCGGCTTCTCCATCGGCCACGTCGCACCCGAGGCCGCCGCCGGCGGTCCGATAGCGGCGCTCGAGGACGGTGACACGATCACCATCGACATCGACGAACTCGAACTCTCCGTGGATCTCTCCGACGAAGAGATCGAGCAGCGACTCGAGGCCCGCGACCCGCCCGAACCCAACTACACGAGCGGTGTGCTGGCGAAGTACGGCCAGACGTTCGATTCGGCAGCCAACGGTGCGGTGACGAACCCCGGCGCAAAGCAGGACTGAGTCGGCGTCGCTTTTTCGAGACCGTGGCGCACCACACGGCTAGCACTGCTCGAGCCGCCGCGTCGCGTCCCGTAGCGCCGCCTGCGTGTCGATGCTGTCGAACGTTCGGTCGGAGACGCCCTCGAGGTCGGCTTCGGCCACCGTCGCGACGTCGAGTTCCTCGAGTGCGGCCATCACTCGACCGTCCCCGGACGACAGTCGCTGCTCGCAGACGCGAGCCATCGTCTCCGCGCGGTAGACCGCCTGCATGGGTTGCAACCAGCCGTCCGCGAGTCGGACGACAGCCCCGTCGCGTCCGTAGGCGCGGTCATGAAGAATCTCGAGCAGGACCGGGTCGACGAACGGCATGTCACAGGCCACGACGGCCGCGTACTCGGGCTCGAGCGCCTCGAGACCGACCTGCATCCCCGAAAGCGGGCCGCGGTCGGGGACCGGGTCGGTCGCGTAGCGAGGGGCGGCTTCGCTGCCCGAGAGCGCGTCTCGGATCGGCTCGAGTTGGTCCGCCCGACAGTTGACCACGCAGTCGTCGGCCACTGTTGCGAGCCGGTCGACGACGCGACGGATCATCGGCGTGCCGGCGAGATCGGTGACGGCCTTATCGGGTTCGCCGAAGCGCGTGGAGTAGCCGCCGGCGAGGACGACGCCGCCGAGTGAGCCGTTGCGCGTCACGTCCGGTCGGTACGGATCACGGTCGTATAAAGACACAGCGACGTTCCCGGTCAGCTGAAACTCCGAACGCGCCGTCGGGAACACTGCGACGGAACCAGCCGGCCGTCGATCGGCGCGAGAGGTGGGCCGAGTCCGCGACTGATCAGCGAAAGTGTGCTCGAGTCGGCGAGCGCCCGGGGATCGCGTACTCGAGATACCCCACGAAGTACGCGAGAAAGAGGGGGAGATACCCTTCCTCTCGCTGGCGACGGGCCGAGGTCTCGACCGGGCAGGTATGATCGTAGACGACCAGTCCCTCGTCGCGCAGTCGTAGCGAGAGGTCGGTGTCCTCGAGAAAGGGCAGCGACTCGTCGAAGCCGCCGACCGCCTCGAACGCCGAACGGCGGGCGCTGCAGTCACAGCCGGGCTGCTGGACGAAGCCGACGGGCCAACTGACGCGGTACCACCAGTCCGAAAGGAGCCGAAAGAGCAGTCGATGCCGAACCGCGTCGGTGATCGGGCGAAGCGGCCCGCCGACGCCGACGACCGAGGGCGTCGCGCAGTGGCGTCGGTGGCGTCGAACCCATTTGGGAGGAACGACAGTGTCGGCGTCGGTAAAGAGGAGCAGGTCGCCAGTGGCCGCCGCCACACCCCGATTTCGAGCGGTTCCCGGCCCGTTTTCCCGTTCGTCGACGAGCACTCGGTCGGTAACCGGATGCTCGCGAGCGGCGGCCAGCGTCGCCGAGCCGCTGGCGACCACGATGGTCTCGAGTTCCCCGTCGAAAACCTGCCCCAAGAGCGAGTCGAGCGTTCGCTCGAGATGGGCCGCTTCTTCGCGAGCGGGGACGACGACCGACGCGGAGTCCATCGACGGTGACTGTCGCCGCGAGCGGTAGAGTCGCTGCGGCTCCGCGATTGCTGGTCGGGCGGCTCTGCGATCCGTCGGTCCGCCTCGCTCGAGACGTTCACAGTCGTTGCCACCGTCGAAATCCCCTTCCCGAGGGCCTCCCTACCGCAGCGTATGACGACCGCGACCGTCACCGCAGGCGCGCGACTCCACGTCGGCTTTCAGAACCTCTCGCTCGCCCGACGGCGACTCTACGGCGGAATTGGCGTCGGTCTCGAGGAGCCCCGCGTGACGGTCGCGGCCGAACCCGCCTCCGGCGTCGAGAGCGACGATCCACTGGTCCGGGAGTACGCCGCGCGAGCCGTCGACGTCCTCGACGTCTCCGGTGTCGCGGTCACGCTCGAGGAACGGCTCCCGCGCCACGTCGGCCTCGGGAGCGGGACCCAACTCGCTCTGTCGGTGCTCGCGGCAACGGCGCACGCACACGGGCTCGAGCCCGACATCCGCGAACAGGCACCCGCGATGGGCCGCGGCGGCCGCAGCGGGGTCGGCGTCGGGACGTTCGAGGACGGCGGCTTCGTCGTCGACGCCGGCCATCCGACGAACCGCTTTACGACCGAGCCGCCGGCCGAGGGCGACTGGATGGTTCCACCCGTCGTCGCCCGACACGAAATCCCCGACGAGTGGCGGTTCCTCGTCGTCGTCCCCGAGGCCGAACCCGGCCGCAACGGCGACGACGAAGACGCGAGTATGCGCTCCGTCGTCGAGCGCGCCGATCCCGCCGTCGCCGACGAGATCGCCAGCGTCGTTACCCGCAAACTGCTGCCCGCCGCTGCGGAGGGTCGTCTCGAGACCTTCGGCGAAGCCATCGCCGAAATCGGGCGCAAGAACGGGGCGTGGTACGCCGACGCCCAGGGGGGCGTCTTCCGGCCGCCCGCCGGAGCGCTCGTCGAAGCGCTCGAGGCGTGTCCGGTCTGTACGGGCGTCGGCCAGTCGTCGTGGGGGCCCGTCGTCTACGGCGTGACGGACCGCACGCACGCCGACGAGGCCGAATCGGCGGCTCGAGACGCGCTGGCGGATAACGGACTCGAGGGACGGGTTATTTTGACGGAAGCGGCCTCGAGCGGGGCTCGAGTCAGCATTGACGGCGATTGAGTTCCACCGTGCGGTGGCGCGCGCTTGGCTGTGGTGAGCGTACAGCGAACCACAGATACTAGTCTTCGAAACTCGTCTGTCGCTCCTGCTCAAGTCGTTGACAGCCGATCACTAACGAATCGGGAATGTCGGTCGCAGTTGCGTGTAACGCGTCGAAAACGACGGCAATCTCGTCAAACTGTGGGCCTCGAGATGCAACCAACGGCTCTGTCTCCCAGTTGATGAACCCCTGATCAGCCAATAGAGGAAGATGGATGTGATGCAATTCCTGCCGAAGTTTTTCGGGATCGGTAGGAATGTTTGGATTCATTGCATTTTCTGGCAATGAAACTGATTGGCCTGATGCGACATCTAACAGAGAAACGATGAGTTGGCGGCGTGGTTCTGCCGAAAGTGCCTCGAAAACGTGATTCCATTTTCCAATGATACGCTGTCCATTCTCGATTCGTACGCCCATCTCTTTCATACCGATAGATCGGACGCTTCTGGCATAAGACTCTAGCCAAACAACAAACAATCCAACTAATTACTAGTATTTATTTATGAACGCAGGATTTCTCCCAGATCCGTCATCGAACACCTGTTCGCGGAGACCGAGACGCTCGAGGAGCACACGGCGCTATTGGCGACCGACATCCTCGAGATGCCCGCCCTCGAGACGTTCCGGGTCGCCGACTGCCCCGTGGTGCTCGAGGACGAGCGACTCGAGCGCGGCTACTAAGCGGCGACGGCGGCGGTCAGTATCCTTTTGCGCCTCGACCCGCTACGGGCGGCTATGCAGTTCTGCGACGACTGCGGTTCGATGATGAAAGCCGACGGCGACCACATGGTCTGTACGAACGACGACTGTGGCACCTCGAGCGAGCGCGACCGCGACCGCGAGAGCGAGTTCGTCTCGACGGAGTCCCAGACGGACGACGAGGTGATCGAGTCCGACGCGAACGCCAACTTCGAGGGGAAGCCGAAGGCGACGGACGTGGTCTGTGACGACTGCGGCAATCAGGAGGCGTGGTACACGCTCAAGCAGACGGCCTCGGCCGACGAGCCGCCGACGCGATTTTTCAAGTGCACCGAATGTGGGAAGCGCTGGCGGGGCTACAATTAATCGAGACGCCGGATTCGAGTCACAGTTCGTTTTTGACGTAAATTCCCAGCACTGCACCCACGGCGCTCAACCCGACGGTGTAGAACGCGCCGAACACCAGAAAGAGGACGAAGAACACGCCTAACCCCGGTGCCGAACCGCCGACGCCGAGGAAAAATATCGAGGCGAGAAAGCCGAAGAAGACGAACGGAACGAGCATGACGAGTCCGGCGAGCGCGCCGACTCGCAGGCCGTCGGCCGGCTGGCCGCCCTCGAGGTAGCCCGCGACCCCGCCGCCGAGCAGCGTCGAGCCCGGGACGAACGAGAGCACGATGCCGGCGGCGCCGCCGACCAACGCGTTGAAGACGGTGTTGGGGTCGTCGTTCGATTCGGTTTCGTACGTGTCGACTGGCGGTGGCATGTCGGCGGTATCGGAGACCATAGGAACTCCTTTCGCCACCGAAATAAAAAATATTTGTAGCTATTCGTCGATCACCCTCCCCGAACGCGACATCGGATCGGCCCCGTCGGAGGCGGACACAACGTTCACAACGATTCGCGCGAACCGATCAGTAGACGAATGACTGACGGGCCGCGACTACCGGGCATCGAGACGGACGACGATGAGGACCGAATCGTCTGTCACGTCGATGCGGACTGCTTTTATGCCTCCTGCGAGCGACTCCGCGAGCCCGAACTGCGGGGCGAACCTGTCGTCGTCGGCATGGGGTACGAACCCGGCGACACCATCGGCGCCGTTGCCACCGCGAGCTACGAGGCCCGCGAGTTCGGCGTCGAGAGCGCTCAAGCGATCTCGAGCGCGCTCGAGCGCCTGCCCCGACGCGAAGCGCTCGACCCCGACGCCGAGGACTACGACCCCGATCTCGAGCCCGAAGAAACCGGCCATTACCGTCCCGTCGATATGGACTACTACGAGTCGATCGCCGGGGAAGTACGCGAAATTCTCCACGACTGTTCCGACACCGTCAGAGAGGTGAGCATCGACGAGGCCTACCTCGATGTCACCGATCGCACCGCCTGGGAGGTCGCGGACGGCTTCGCCCGCCATATCACGGACCGCATCCGTCGGGAGGTCGGCGTGACCGTCAGCGTCGGCGTCGCGCCGACGATGAGCGCGGCCAAGATCGCCAGCGATTTCGATAAGCCCGACGGCCTGACCGTCGTCCGGCCCGGCGAAGTTCGGGAGTTCCTCGCCCCGCTCGAGGTCGATCTGCTCCACGGCGTCGGTCCCGTGACCGCGCGGGCGCTTCGGGAGATGGGGCTCGAGACCGCGGGTGACGTCGCCGCGACCGATCCGAAGCCGCTGGTCGAACGCTTCGGTGAACGCGGTCGAGAGCTGTATGATCGCGCACGCGGGGACGACGCCCGTCGGGTCGAACCGAAAGGAGAGCCCAAGAGCTTCTCCCGCGAGTCAGCGTTCGCGGAACCGATCGAGAAGGCGGAGCCGAAGTACGAACAGATCGAGACGCTCGCCGCGGCCGTCGCCGACCGCGCCCAGCGAGAGGGCGCGCTCTACCGGACCGTCGGCGTCAAGGCCGTCACGCCGCCGTTCGACGTCAACACGCGCGAGCGATCCCTGCCGGGACCGATCGACGATCCGGAACTCGTCGACCGTATCGCTACCGACCTGTTCACCGAGTTCGAGACCGAGGCCGTCCGGAAGGTCGGCGTTCGCGTCGCCAACCTCGAGTTCGCCGCGGCCGATCAGGCTAGCCTCGACGGCTGGGAGGGCCGCGCGAACGAGCAGCGGGCTGACGGTGACGGCGGGACCGAGACGGACGCCGCGGACGGCGAACCGGCACCTAGCAGCGACTCCGGAGCCGACAACGAGACGGATTCGAGCGACGAAAAGCGAGAGTCGACAGACGACAAAACGGCGTCGACGACGGACGGCCGAGACGCGACGGCCCACACCGAGGGACAGTCGTCGCTCGCGGATTTCTCGTGAGGCCGGCCGGTAGATCACGACGACATACCTCGCTCACGGCCACAATAGTAAAATCGTTCGAGCGACGAGTCGAACCCACTGTACAGAACGGCGTAATTATATCCCTCCACTCACAACTCATAGCAGACACGCTTACTTTCACATGACTGAGGACTTCTACGACCTTCTCGAGATCCCGTCCGACGCCTCTCAGGACGAGATCAAAGACGCCTACCGCGAGCAGGTCCGCGTCTACCACCCCGATCACAACGACGACGAGCGGGCCCGAGCCCAGTTTACCGCGGTCAAGAAGGCCTACGATATCCTCGGCGATTCCGTCGAGCGACAGGCCTACGACCGTCTCGGCCACGAAGACTACGTCGCAAAGCGAACCAGCGGGCTCCCCTCACCGGACGTCTGGAAGAGCACCGACGAGAAATCGAGCAGTCCGGCCGAGACGGACGCGGCGGACGAGGAGTCGGGGAAGACGTTCACCTACTCCGACGACGCAAGCGCCTCGAGCGACACCGGTTCCTCGAAATCGAAGACGAAGGCGACGGCCTCGTCCGCTGGCGGAGCAACGACCTCGGGGTCGACGGCGGGAACGTCTTCATCGGCTTCGTCGACTTCGGCGTCCTCGGGCGCGAGGGCGACGGGTACCGCGACCGGCGGGGCAACCCGAACGGGAGCTGGTACCAGCAGTTCCGGCGGGACGAACCGAACCGCCGGATCGACCGACGGTGGAACGAGTCACGCGACCGCGGGTGGCCGAACGGGGAGCCGCTCCCGAGCCGAATCCGGACGGTTCGGCGACAACGCCGCCGTTCGCTGGTGGCGTCGACAGAACTTCTCGCTGCCGCTGATCTGGACCTCGGTGTTCATCTATCTCGCCGGGATCGGTCACTTTGCGCTCGCGAACGACTCCGCACTCGAGGGGCTGGCCGCCGAGCTAAGCGCCGTCGGCACCGACCCCGGTGGGATCCAGGAGGTCCTTGCGAGTGGCCGTCACGGGGTCGATTCGACTGCCAGCTATCTCGCGGCGTTCGAACTCGTCGCGCCGCCGCTCGAGCAGCCGCTCTGGGAGGGCGTGTTGGCCGGCGTCGTGGCCCTGACGCTCCTCGGCCTGCTCGGCGTTCGAGCGGCTCGAGACGCCGAGACATGGGGTCCGATATCGATCGACGAGACGATCGTCCTCGCGCTCGCGGTAGCCGCGTCGACCGTCCTCGTCGGCGGGCCGCTGCTGGCTGGAGCGGTCCTCATGCCGGTGCTGTTCACCGTCATCGTCCGTCATACCCGTCGCGGGCCGGGCTGGAAGCCGTCATATCTGTACGTGCTCCCCGTGCTGGCTCCGCTCGTCGGCGTCGGGATTTCGGCAGCCGGCGAGGCGACGCTTGCGATCGATCTCCTCGCGTTCGTGATCCTGCCGATCGTCGGCGGCCTCGGACTGCCGCTGCGGGCGACGGTCCGGAAACGCTTCGGCTGGTAGCTCATACGGTCGGCTGTAAGTCAGTACCGGACCAACTGCTGTACGGCTCGCAGTTGCGCCGATAAACAGTTACTGCCGACCGTCTCACCCAACCGTCGTCGCGACGCCCTTTGTCTGCCGGTAGTCGCGCCCGAGGATCTCCTCGAGTCGCGCCACGATCGCTTCCCGGTCCGTATCTTCCCACTCCGTCGGCTCCCTTATCGGTACAACCAGGAAGCCGCGGCCGCGGATCTCGCGGGCGTGGAGTCGGGCCATGTCGAGGTCGAGACGGTCCCGCTGGGTCGTGTACTCCCGGAGGACGTGGTCGGTCGCGCGCTCGCCCACCGGCAGGAGGATGTGGGCATTGATCGCCCGCAGTTCGGCGTCGAAGTAGCGCTCGAGGTCGGCGTAGTCTTCCTCGCTCGGCGTCTCGCCGGCGGGGAGACAGCACATGTGGATGTAGCTGCAAAACAGGTTCTCGAGGTCGGGGCGGTCTTCGGGTCCGCTGGCGAAGCCGACCTCGCGGGCGATATCCTGAATCGCGTCGCCGGACTCGGTACCGGTGAACGGCACCCCGGTTGACGTTCCGCCGTGGACGCCGGGATGGTCACCAATCAGGTAGAAGTCGGCGTTGGCGTCGCCGTAGCCGAAGACGGCGGTCCGCTCGTCGGGCCCGGTGCGGTCGAACGGGGGCCGCAGTCCGAACGGGTTGCTCGTCCGCTCTGTAACGTTCTTCACGGGACTGGAAAGGCCGTCGAAGAGCATAATCACCTCGATCACCGAACGGATCGCCGGAGACGAACCCGTCGCCGAAGCGTTCGACCGCGCCGTGCGTGCTACTGATCCGACTCGAGTTCGGTGTCGAACCCGTACTCGATCCCGGTCGACGGATCCGTTCCGTCCGACGCTCGATCCGCGGCGATCGTCGAGCCGATCAACGCCGCGAGCCCGCGCCGGAGACGCTGTGAGACCGCCGAATCGGAGACCTCGAGCTGTTCGCCCAGTTCGACGAGGGTCGTCCGTCGCGGCACGTCGAAGTAGCCCGCGCGATAGGCGGCGGCGATCAACTCCCGCTGGGCCGTCGTCAGCCCGAACTGACGAGTGGAGCCGGGACTAACCGTCTCGTGGAGCTGGACGAGTTCCATCGAGATCGCCTGATCGACGCAGTTCGTGTAGAACGCGGAGAGATCCTCGTAGGACGGAAATCGCAGTCGAAACGTCCACTGGGCGTCGGTCCCGACGGCGCTCGTAACGATCGCGTCGTGCTCGCGAATCGACTCGAGGACGCCGTTGACGCGACCGTTCCACGTCACCTTGATGAGGACGTGGTCGTCGGTCTCGTCGACGATCTCGGCGGTCGCAACGGCCGGTTCGTCCTCGAGCGAGTCGACGGTCGCGTCACGGGCCGAGGCGGGCGCCCAGAAGTACGGAACAACTGATTCGCTCGTGGGAACCGTCGTCTCGACGGTCAGTGTGATGTCCTCGTCCAGATCGGTGAGGACGCCGAGCGGGAACTCGGCCGCCGGAACGGCGACTGTCGCGACGATGCTCATTCAGCTCGTGCCCTCTCGAGCGGTGGGTTTCGGGGACCGTGGCAATTCGGTCGCGAACGTCGGTTCGACTGCATCGATCGGATCGTTGGGAACCGTTGACTGTCACAGGACATGGAGGAGTCGTTCGATGGAACATCCACAGGAGCTTACAAGAATTGGCCGGTTGGATATCGAAGTAGTTTAAGTCCGGGTGCGTATCTGGTCGCGAGAGTCGAGACCCGTCCGACTCGCGCAGGTATCGGATCCGACGGCCCGCCTAGCGTGTCGCTCGGCGACGACGCGTCCCACACCGTTCGCACGACGGAACTCTTCTCAGCGGGAACCGACCGTCAGTACCCCGACTCATGCCCGGCCGCCGAATCCGCGCGCAACAGCGTTACCGAAACGCGGCCGACGGCGTCGAAGTCCTTCAGATGGTAGACGAACGAACGGATGCGTTCGGCCGACCCGTGACAAAAGACGGCCTCGAGACACCACTCGCCGTGGTGGACGTGACAGGTCGTGTCGATTTCGGACTGAAACTCGTGTTGGATCTCGTGGAGGTCCTCGATGATCGCCTCGTGGACGTAGTCGAAGACGACCGTCGCCGCGACCGTTCCACGGGCCTGTTCTAACTGGTGGTGAGACTCGACGTACTCCTGGATCGCCTCCCGGAGGGCGCGCGAGCGGGAGTCCAGACCCTCCGCCTGCCAGGTTCGGTCGAACTCGGCCAGCATCTCCTCGGGAACGTTGAGGCTGGTTCGCATACGCAGTCGTACGCGCGGCGGCGAAAAAGGTCCAGCGGTCGCCGGTATCCGACGGGACCAGCCGATCACGGTGTGTTTATTGCCCGGAAGCGAATCACGTTGAACAATGTATCAGCTCGGCCACTACGGGGCCGCGTTGCTCGTCTACGCACCCCTCGGGACCGCCGTCGGTCTCGCGGGTCACGAGACGGCGGCGATCGTCGGCGCGCTCGCCTGCGTTGCCCTCTCTACGCTTCCCGACTGTGACCACCGGATTCCGACGATCGAACACCGCGGCCCGACCCACTCGGTGGGGTTCGCGCTGTTCGTCGGGGTCGGACTCGCCGCCGTCGCCGCGCTGTTCGTCGGCGCTGGGTCGCCCCTCGCTGAGGTCGGCTTCGTCGCCTTCGCGTTCGTCGTCGGCAGCCTCTCGATCGTCTCGCATCTCCTTGCAGACGCGCTCACGCCGATGGGAATACGCCCGTTCTGGCCCGTCTCGAGGCGACACTACACACTCGAGGTAACGAAAGCGGCGAACCCGATCGCGAACTACGTCCTTCTGGGGCTCGGTGCCGGCGTGGGTGTTGTCGCGACGGTCGTCGTGGCCACGCTCGGCTGAGCGAGAAGCGGTTTTCCCGAAACGGTCCGAAAACGAATCCGTGAGTGACTATCGTGCCTGCCCGTCACGCGCTTTGGCTGTCGCACTCCGGCTCAGATAGATTCCCGCCATGAACGCGACGAAGAGTATCGCCACGCTGGCGAGATATAGGGTGTCAAACGCCGGGTTGACGGCCTCACGGGCGAGGAAGACGACGACAAACGACAGCGCCGCCGTGGCGCTCAACACGGCGGTCAGCCGTCCGCTCTGCAACCGTCGGCGGCCGACCATGAAGGCGACGATGACGGTCGCGAGCAGCGCGAGTGTGACGGCGTACTGTGCCATCTGCATCGACGGGCCGTAGGATGTGATATCGCCGAGGGCGAACGGGCTGAGGGCAACGTGGAACGGAAGCGACAGGGCACCGAGCACGAGCGAACCGGTGACGTGACTCGCCGTCAGCCGCGACGCCCAGACGAGCACCGTCGCCACCACGAAGAGGACGAAGATGAGGACGGCGGTCCAGAAGTGCAACTGGAGGATGTCCATCGTATACTGCGTGACGGTTTCGCGGCCGAGGACGACCTGAATCGGCGTCAGAATCGCACCCATAACCACGAGCACGGCGACGCGGCGGTCGACGTCGGGGAGTCGCCAGGCCGCGGCCGCGGTGCCGATAATCGCGATCCCGGCGAACATGGCGACGAACCGGTGGAACCACTCGTAGAAACTCGGCAGGTTCGCCGGGAAGGCGTTGTACGGCCCGGCATCACAGAGCGGCCAATTTTGCTCGCAGGCCAACCCCGAACCGGTCGCCTTCGCGGCGACGCCGAGCAGGATCGTCGCGGCGACCAGCACGAGCGTCGTCGCGAGTAGCTGGGGAAAGCCGAACCGTTCTATCAGCGGGCGAACTACCGGACGAGAGGTGTAGCTATCGGTCGACACAGGCGTTCAGACGGGGGTTAGGACTAGCTGTACTTAGGTTGCCCGAGTCGTTCTTAGTTCGCTGGAATCGGTCGACTGGGCCGATCACAGCGACGGTTTCGTCACCTCCGTTTCGAACACCCGCCGGGATCGACGGCGTCGCGTTCGTCGCATTCAAACGTTGCCCGCACCAGCACCCGGTATGAACAAGCGAGCGCGACTCGAGCGCTACCTCGACTCGGCGGACCTCGATTCGGTCTGGTTCGCCCGACCGAACGCCTTCGCCTGGCTGACGGGCGGAAACAACGTCGTCGACCGCGAGACGGACGCCGGTGTCGCCGCCGTCGGCTACGACGGATCGGACGTGCGAATCCTGACGAACAATATTGAAGCGGATCGGATCCGGGCGGAAGAGATTCCCGATATCGAGGCCGAAGACGTCTCGTTCGAGCAATTTCCCTGGCACGCCTCCTCGCTCGGCGAGGCCGTCGCGGCCCGCGTCGCGGACGACGAGCGGGCCGCCGCCGATATCGAGGTGCCCGGTCTCGAGCGCGTCGATCCGACGGCGCTTCGACAGCCGCTGACTGAGCAAGATATCGAGCGGTACCGAGAGCTGAGCGGACAGACGGCGTCGGCCGTCGAATCGGTCTGTCGAGAGCTCCGCGCCGAGGACAGCGAACACGAGGTTGCCTCGGCGCTGAGGGTCGCCCTCTCGGCGCGCGACATCGAATCCCCCGTCGTCCTCGTCGGCGGGAGCGAGCGCGCCCAGCGGTACCGCCACTACACGCCCACCGAAGCCGAACTCGGCGACTACGCGCTGGTCTCGGTGACGACACAGCGGGCCGGTCTCCACGCGAGCTGTACCCGCACCGTCGCCTTCGACCCGCCGTCGTGGCTCGAGGACAGACACGCGACCGCTGCCCGCGTCGAGACAACTGCGCTCGCGGCGACGCAGGCGGCAGCGACCGAGGGCGGAACCGCCGGGGACGTCTTCGAGGCGATCCAGCACGCCTACGACGCGCTCGACTATGACGGCGAGTGGGAGCACCACCACCAGGGCGGTGCGGCCGGCTTCGCCGGCCGGGAGTGGATCGCGACGCCCGACCACGAGGCCGCGGTCGCGGCACCGATGGCGTACGCGTGGAATCCGACCGTCCAGGGCGCAAAGAGCGAAGGAACCGTCCTCGTCACGGAAGACGAGATCGAGCCGCTGACGTCAACGGAGCGCTGGCCGACGACAACCGCACGGGCCGTCGACGACGACCTGGAACTCGAGCGACCGGCGGTGCTCGGGCTCGACGATTGAACGGCTGACCGGCGGTCGAAAAGGGATCTGGGGCTAAGAGACGACAGAGAGCACGTTGGGGCGACTCGAGGCGCTCGTGTCCCGACTAGTCGTCCGAACTCGAATCGTCAGTGTCGTCCTCGAGGAGTTCGACGTCTGCCTCGTCCTCCGTCGGCGGTTCGGCGTCGTCTTCTTCGGCCTGGGTGTCGCCCAGTGTGCCGACTTCGGGCGACCCGCTGTCGTCGACGGTGATCGTCACCGGTTCGGGGCCACCCTCGAGGTCAGAGTCCGACGCCTCGCGCCGGTCGAGGACGCGATCGAGGGTGAAGATGGTGTTGAGTTCCTGCTGGACCTGATCGACGACCCCGCCGACGAGTTCGCTCGGCTGGATCGCCGTGTACTCGTAGGGGTTGTTCCCCGCCCCCTCGCTCGCGCGTTTCTCCCGGGTCACGCGGTCCTCGTCGTGGAGTTCCGCCAGCGCCTCCCGAACCGTACTCGGGTAGAGTCCGGTCCCCTGTGCGACCTCCTCGGAGGTGCTGCCGCGGTTCGCCAGCAGGTGGACGTAGATCTTCGCTCGCGTCTCCGTGTCGAGGATCCACGAGAGCAGGTCGACGATTCGCTGGTCGACTTCCTCGACGGCCGCCGTTCGAACGCCGTCGCCGTCGCTCTCGTCGTCGACGAATACGTCTACGTCGGACAGGTCGTACTCCTCGTCGCCCTCGTCTCGATGCTGTTCGTCGTTCCCGTCGTCTACCCGGTACTCGTCAGTGTCGTCTGAAGCCATCTGTTGTCTCGTCGAAAACAACGGCTCGCACGGAAGTAAACCTTTGCGAGGATCGAACCCGTGTCACTCGGTCTGAAGCAAAACCGACTCACAGAGGGCGTCAGAACCGGACTGCTCGCGTATTCGCCGCTGTCGCTGGGCGCCGCTCTCGCGGTCGTAGACGCGCCCGATACCGTCGATTCCCAGCCGCTCGCACTCGCGGTCGACGAGTTCGCCGAGATCGATCGTCCCCTCGAGGTCGCGGCTGACGAGCGACGCCTCGTGGCCGTGGCGGATCGCGCGCCACTTGTTCTCGTCTAACAGTTCGCGGCGATGATCGCGGGCGTAGCCCGACGCGCCGTCCTCGTACGCCGCGGCGAGGTCCTCGACGAGCGCGTGGGCGTACTCGACGAACGCGAGCACGATATCCGGGTCGGCCTGGCCATCCGGCGTGCGCAGTTCGACCGTCCCGTGGGCCGTGTGCGGGCGGACGTCGTACCAGAGTTCCCCCCGGTCCTCGATCGAGTCGGTCTCGAGCATCCGGCGCTCGAACCGGTCGAACGCCTCGTAGTCCTCGAAGTAGGTCGGCATCCCGGTGTTCGGCAGTGCTTCGAAGATCTTCGAGCGAGCAGACTGCAGACCCGTATCGAAGCCGTTCCAGTACGGCGAATTAGCGGAGAGCGCGAGCATGATCGGCACGTACCAGCGCAGTTCGTTGGCGATCCAGACCGCCTTATCTGCGTCGTCGACGCCGACGTGGACGTGGACGCCCGCGGTCGTGTTTCGGTGCTGTGGGTACTGGATGCGGTCGAGTTGGGAGCGATAGCGGGACTTCTCGGCGTGCTCGAGTTCGCGCCACTTCGCCAACGGATGCAGGCCGGCGGCGGCGATCTGATAGCCGTAGGCGGTTGCGTGATCGACTAACGCCCGTCGAATCTCGAGCAGCGACTCGCGGGCGTCGCTCGGCTCCTCGATCAGCGGCGTCTGCGTCTCGATCACGAACTTGAACAGTTCGTGGTCGAGTCGGCCCTCGAGAATTTCGGGTGGGTCGTGTTCGTAGACGAGTTCGTCGGTGCCGCTCGTGGGACGGCCCGTTTCGTCGACAACGAAACACTCCTCCTCGATCCCCAGCGTGCCCATGCGCGTAAACGAATCCCGGGACCCGCGTTCCATCGTCTCCCGTTTTCGCCCGCGGTGATAAATACCGTTTGGACTCGGCAGCGTGGAACCCCTGCGAGTGCGAGCCGTGTTGACGGACGAGACTGCACTCGAGCAGGCCGCCGACGCTATCGCCGGTCGCCGCTCGGCCCCCGGGGGGTCAGTTGTCGCGTGGTAGCGCAAGTCTTGGGCGCGTGTTGCGTACGCCGAAATCCCCTTCAGCCCGCAGATGATGGGATCCCGTAGCCGTTGAAATCCGGTCTTTGTCGCAGACGACGACCGTCGTACAACCGCCGTCGGGAGTCTGCTCACACTGGTTGCAGTTCATGTTTCGATAGCTCGCTCGAGGAACAATTACGGACCACAGCGATTCCCACCGCCTCACAACGGGCGGGAAGACGTTCGGACGGCAGTATTTATAGGCGGCGTCGTGCTACCTTCACTCATGGGACGAGACCGACGCCAGCACGGCAATCCCGTCCGCCAAACGCGGCCGGCCACCAGCGCCACGCGCCGCACCTGGTACGGTCTCGGCAAACTCTCCCGGGCCGAGAAGAGCGGGTTCGGCCGGTTTCTGCACGACTGTAGTCACATTTTCGGCGACATTTCGATCCTCGCGCTTCCGACGCTGTTCGCGATCGTCGCGGCACCCGGGCCGGGGATCTACGACGCGACCGCCGCCGGGCTGCTCGCGTGGATGGCGATGGTCGTCGTCGGGACGCTGATCCGCGGCGGCTGGATCAGGCCGCTGGCGACCGAGACGCTCGGCTGGGTGGCGATCTCGCCGTTGCTGATCGTCCTACGGCTCGTCTACTACAATCTCGCGCTGTCCGTCGCCGTCTTCGGCGGCGTCTGGCTCGCCGGCGCTGTCGGGATTCCGGCGCTCTCACTCGTCGTGGCGTTGGTCGTGTCGGTCGCCTCGATGCTGGCGTTTCCGCGGCTCGCGGAGTCGGTCTACGATACGTTCCGAGAGCGGTGAGAAGCCGCTGTCGACGACGGTCAGGACGCGATACTCTCGGCTTCGGGATCGACGTCCGCCTCGTCCTCACGGAGTTTGAACTTCTGGATCTTTCCGCTGGGGTTCTTGGGCAGGTCGTCGACGAAGTAGTACGCCCGCGGGCGTTTGAAATCGGCGAGGAGGTCGCTCTCGAGGACGAACGAATCCAACTCCTCGGCTGAGACGCCGTCGGCGACGACGTACGCGACGACCAGTTCGCCCCACTCGTCGTCGGGTTCGCCGAGGACGGCCGCCTCCTCGACCGCGTCGTGGGAGAACAGCACGTCCTCGACTTCGGCCGGGTAGATGTTCTCGCCGCCGGAGACGATCATGTCGTCTTTCCGGTCGACGACGTAGAGGTAGCCGTCGTCGTCGAAGCGGCCCAGATCGCCGGTGTAGTACCACGTCGTCCCGTCGTGTTCGCGCAACGACCGCTCGGTCGCCTCCGGACGGTTCCAGTACTCGCGCATCGTACACGGGCTGGCGATCAGAATTTCGCCGATCTCACCGTCTGCGACCACCTGGTCGGGATCCCCGTCGGGTTCGATCACGCGCAGTTCGTGATTGAGCGCGGCCACGCCAGCGGAGCCCTGCTTCGAGAGCTGGTCCTCCGGCGGCTGGAAGACGCCGGCGGGACCGATCTCGGTCATGCCGTACGCCTGGAGATAGTCCTCACAGAGGTGCTCCCGGCAGTTCTCGAGGACCTGCTCGGGCATCGGTGCCGCGCCGTAGAGTCCGAGTCGGAGCGAGGCGACATCGACATCCGATTGAGCCGCGGTCATCGACAGCGCGTTCCAGGCCGTCGGCGCGCAAAACAGGAGGCTCACGTCGTGTTCGTCGATCGCCTCGAGGGCCGCCTGCGGTTCGAACTCGTGGTGGATCACGCTCGCCGCGCCGCGGTGGACCCGCGGGAACAGGTTGCAGTGGAGTTCGGCGCAGTGGTACAGCGGCATGACCGACAGGCCGACGTCGTCGCGAGTCATCCGCCCCTCGGCGATACAGATGAGGTTGTGCTCGACCATGCTTCGATGCTCGTGCACCACGCCCTTCGGACGCCCCGTCGTTCCCGAGGTGTAGATGAAGGCGTATACGTCGTCCTCCGCGACGCGGACAGCTGGTCGTTCGGCCGAACCGGACTCGAGTAGCTCGTAGAACCCCGTCGCGTACTCGGGAACGTCGTCGTCGATGTAGACGTAGTCGGCGACGGTCTCGAGGGCCGGCCGCGCGCCTTCCACCGACTCCCTGGTCGCCGATTCGAACAGCAGCAGTTCGGCCGACGCGTCGTTAACGATGTACTCGATCTCGCCCGCCGGAAGCCGGAAGTTCAGCGGGGTGAAGACGGCCCCGATCTTCGCGCAGGCGTAGACGGTGAGCGCCATCTCCGACCCGTTGTACAGCACCGTCGCGACGCGGTCGCCCTTCTCGATCCCCGCGTCGAGTAGTGCGTTTGCCAGCCGATTGACGCGCTCGTCGAACTCCGCGTAGCTCCACCGCTGGTCCTTGCGCGGATAGATGATCGCGTCGCGGTCGGGATAGCGGTCGACCGTCTGTTCGAGCGTCTCTCCGATCGTGGGGTGTTCCGACATGCCATGATATTATCCCACAAACTTACTTATAATTGTTAGCGACGGGGGAGATGCGGAGGCGAAGTATCGCTCCCGGCCGTCCTATTTCGGTCGTGCGACGATTCCGAGGTGATCGGTATGGTAGTCCTCGAGCCGTCGGGACTCGAGGATCTCGTACCCCGCTTCGAGTTCGGCCCGAACGTCGTCGAAAACCTCACCGGGGTCGCGCGTCACGTCCTCGCTCCGGGCCTTGACGGCCAGCAGGAGTCGGCCGTCGTCGTCGAGGAACTGTGCGTTCTCGAGCGCCACTCTCGCCTGCCCCCGGGTCGCCACATCCTGTACGATCACGTCGACATCCGATTCGACGATATGGGCGTACGTCTCGGGCTTTCGGGCGTCCTTCAGCAACGGAAACAGTCGCGGTCGCGACTCGGCGGCCTCGAGCAGATCCCTGGCCGGCCGCGCCGCGAACTCGACGGCGTAGGTCGGCCCGGCGAAGTCGGCGACGTGGCTCACGGTCGTCCCGCTGGCCGCGCCGAGGTAGAGCACCGTCTCGCCGCCTCCGAGGCCGATCTCCATCCCCAGCTCGAGCATCGCGCCGAGTTTCGATCGGGTCGGGTTCCAGGCGCGCCAGTCACCATCCGTTGGCTCGCCGTAGACGGGTTCACCGCGGGTCGCGAGCCGTTCGGTGCCGTCGAACTGGCGACGTTCGACGCCGTCGGGGAGCTCACTCATCGGACTCACCCGCGCCATCGCCGTCGTCAGCACCGGCACCGCTCCCGTCGTCGCTCCGGGCCTGAATCGTCTCGATCCGTTCCGCGAGTTCGGCCTCGAGTTCCGGTTTCACGTCGCCCGAGTAGTGATCGACGCGGGCGGCGATGGCGAGTTTGCCGGCGACCGCACGCGCCGCAGAGCCGCGCTCGTCGGGGTGGGTGCCCCGGACCGCGTCGTGGGTGTAGATAATGCCGTGTTTGGGCGACGGTGCGTGCCCGCGAAGGTGGGCGAATAACGCGTCCTCAGCGCCGAGGATCTGGACCGTCCCGCTGGGTTTCTTCGCGAGATCCTCGAGCCCGCCGGCCAGCGAGATCAGCCGCGCCCCGAGGACGGGTCCGGCGAGCGCGGAGAGGTTCGGCGCGACGATCGGCGTCTGTCGCTCGACGTACTCCCGCAGGTCGTCGGCCTCGTCGGCGAGCGCCACGACGCGCTCGGCGAGCGAGACGAGCGGTTCCTGTCCCGGTTCCGGTTCTGTCTCTCGAGTCGCGAGGTCGCGGGCGTAGTCGACGCCCGTCCCGGCGTCCGGATCGACGGTTCCGGCCCACTCGGCGAGCCGTTCGGCGAGTTCGTTCGCCGTCCGGGTGCAGTCGTCCATCGCACGGACGGCGTGGACGAGCTGGCGGTCGTCGGCCGCCTCGCGTTCGGTCACCTCGGCGCGGGTCGCTGCCGTCGTCGCCGCCTTCAGCGCGTCGTAGTACGCCGCCTCGTCGTCGGCGAACCCGGACTCGAGGCCGAGGGCCGGCCAGTCGCGGGGCGCGTTGGCGGCACCGTCGCGAACCGCGGCCGCAGCCGCGTCACGGTCGTCCGCCTCGAGACCCGCGAACCAGCCGTCGTCCGCGGAGGTGCTGTCTGTCATACCTACACCTTGGTGGCCGGGGTCGTATATGCGTTCTCGAAATCGATAGGAACGTCCGTATGGCGGCGTCGCTCGACAATCGCCTCCTCACGAGACGGTTCCGTCGGTGTCGACGGTCTCGTACGCGCCGTCCTCGAGAACCGCTCGGAGCCGCTCCGTGAACTCCCAGACGTCGACGAAGCGGGTGTACAGCGGTGCTGGACTGACTCGAATAACGTTCGGCGGGCGGAAGTCGACGACGATTCCGCGGTCGCGGAGGGCCTGACTGACCCGTTCCGCGTCGGGGTGTTCGATCGCCACGTGACCACCCCGTTCCGCCGGTTCCCGGGGCGTCCCGACCGAACAGTTTAGCGCCCCGAGTTTTTCGTCGACGAGGTGGACGAGGTAGTCGGTCAGCGCGAGCGACTTGGCACGGATCGCACCGATCCCGGCCTCGTCGACGAGTTCGAGCGCGCCGGCGAGGGGCGCGGCGCTGAGTACCGGGATCGTCCCGATCTGCCACGCGCCGGCCGATTCGGCCGGTACGAACCGCTCGCGCATCTCGAACTGCGTCTCCTTCTCGTGTCCCCACCAGCCCGCCAGCGCCGGGGTCGTGCCGAGATGGCGCTCGTTGACGTACAGCCCCGCGATAGCGCCCGGACCGGCGTTGAGGTACTTGTAACTGCACCAGACCGCGAAGTCAACGCCGTGTGCCGAAAGCTCGTGGGGGACGACGCCGACCGAGTGGGCGAGGTCGAACCCGGCGAGTACGTTCCGGTCGTGGGCCGCGGCGGTGATGCGCTCGATGTCGAGTCGCTGGCCGCTCCGGTAGAGCACCGACGGCAGGAAGACGATCCCCACCTCGCGTTCGTCTAGGGCCGCAACCACGTCCGCTTCCGCGATCGTTCGGCCGTCCCGACTCTCGACGACGTGGAGGTGCTCGTCCGGGTCGTAGCCGCGCTGGCGCAACTGCGCGCGGATCGCGTAGTGGTCGGTCGGGAAGTCGAGTTCGTCGACCAGAATTCCCGGCGGGCGGTCGCCTCGAGCGTCCAGGAACGTGCCGACGAGCGTGTGGATGTTGACCGTCGTCGAATTGGCGACGACCACCTCCGCCTCATTGGCACCGACCAGCGGCGCGAGGTCGTCCCCCAGCGACTCGCCGTACCAGAACCAGGGCCGTTCGGCCTCCGTCCACCCGCCGATACCCATGTTTCGCCACTCCTCGACGGCTCGCTCGAGCGACCGCTCGGCCGCGTCGGAGATCGGCCCGAGGGAGTTCCCGTCCAGATAGATCTCGCCGGGAACGTCGAACCGGTCTCGAAAGCTCGAGAGCGGGTCCTCGGCGTCCCGTTCGCGGGCGTACGCGACGCCGTCGCCGTGAGTGCGGTCCTGATCGAAGCCGGAATCCATGCGTGACCGTTGGGTCGGCCTCACTGAAGTGTTTCGGCGTGCCGGCTGCGATCGCGGACGTAATCCCCTTCTCGAGCCGTCACGGCCGACGCGAGAGGCCGGTACTGCTAATTGGCGTAGGTACTAGACTGACGTATGGACGATGTGGCGACCGACGAGTTGGACCCGGAGTTCGCCGCGGTGCTCCGGGACGGCCGGGTGGCCGACCTCCCGCCGTGGCACAGCATGTCCGTCGCCGAAGCGCGGCGCGTCGAAGACGAGGCGTTTTCGGCGGGAGACGGGCCGCCCGTCGAACGGGTCGACGACCGGCGTATCGACGGTCCCGCCGGTGACGTGCCGGTGCGAATCTACTGGCCCGAGCCGCCGTCCGAGAATGCTGGCGACCCGTTTCCAGCGCTGATCTTCTGTCACGGCGGCGGCTGGGTCCTCGGAACGCTCGACTCCGCCGACGACCTCTGCCGGGAGTTCGCGACGCGCGTCGGCGCGGTAGTGATCTCGGTCGACTATCGGTTGGCCCCCGAGCACCCGTTCCCCGCGGCCGTCGAAGACGCGTGGACCGCCCTCGAGTGGACGCGCGACGAGTCCGATTCACTCGGTATCGACCCCGACCGCATCGGGGTCGCGGGGACCAGCGCCGGGGGCGGTCTCGCCGCCGCGGTTGCGCTCCGAGCCCGCGACCGAGAGCTGTCCCTGGCCATACAGGTGCTCTGCTATCCGATCCTCGACCGCAATCTCGAGACGCCGTCGTATCGCGAGCACGCCGACGCGCAGCTACTCTCCCGCGCGGACATGGCGTGGTTTTGGGACCGATATCTCGACGAAACGGCAGACGCCGGCGACCCGCTCGCGGCCCCGTTACGAGCCGACTCGCTGGCCGGCTGTCCCCCCGCGGTAATCGCGACTGCCGGTCACGACGTGCTCCGCTCCGAAGGGGTGGCGTACGCCGACCGCCTGCAGTCCGCCAGCGTTGAAACTCGTCACTGTCACTATCCGTCGCTCGCACACGGGTTCCTGAGTCTCGCTGACGAGGTCTCTCGCGCTGGAACTGCGATGGGCGAACTGACCAGTGCGGTCGAGAAGGCGTTGCTGTGATGCCACCGGCCATCCGATCGACAGCGTTCGGTCGCCGTACTACTCGTCGCCCAACAGGCTCTCTCGAACGCTCTCGGCGACTCCCGAGAGGTGAACCTGTCCGAAGGTCGCGACGAGGATCGCACCCACCGTGTTGAAAATCATGTCGCGAACGGTGTCGTCCAGGCCGTGCTGGGACAGCGGCATCGCGATGCCGGTCGACTCGGCGGCGAGATCGAGCCCGAACTCGAACAGCTCCCAGATCACCCCGAAGGCCATCACGACGATCAGGATGAACCCGAACGCGTACTGCCGCGGAATGTGGATTCGGTCGCTGTGAAGTTCGACGCCTCGAGCGA
Organism: Natronorubrum tibetense GA33; assembly: GCF_000383975.1. Classification (NCBI taxonomy): domain Archaea; kingdom Methanobacteriati; phylum Methanobacteriota; class Halobacteria; order Halobacteriales; family Natrialbaceae; genus Natronorubrum; species Natronorubrum tibetense. The sequence goes on from NZ_KB913017.1 coordinate 3,852,821, forward strand.
ACGTGTACCCGATCCCGGCGACGAGCGACGCGGACATTGCGTGGGTCAGATGATCCCACCAGCCGATGGCGCCGTAGAGGCCGGCCGACCCCATCGTGTGTAAGAACACTGCGAGGGTGATCCAGAGCCCGAGCCACGGGTCGAGCGGCACGCCGTAGTTTTTCTCCAGCAGCGCCGGCACGAACGTGATGATCAGCGCGATAGACCCGTTCGTGATCGCCTTCGGCTGTGCGAAGAGCACGCCGTAGACGATGATTCCGAGCAACAACAGCTGCATCCCGCGAGTGAGACGACGCTGGGTTCGCAGGGATGGTCGAGGGAGCAGCGTCATCGACGAACCACCCGATAGAGGCGACGACGGAGGCTGCGACCGCGGCGTTTGAAGTAGGCGTCGAAGAGGATCCCTGCGGCGAGCCCGGCGAGGGTAACCCAGACGAACTCGATCATCAGCGACGCGTTCGCGGCGTCCTGGGACACTCCCGGCTCGATGAGAAACGAGGTGCCCAACAGGACGTCCAGACACCACCGGACGATGGCCCACGCAGCCGCGGACGCCAGCGTCGTCAGGACGACCAGCAGGACGGCGAACCAGTGGGTGAGCGTGAGTTTGGTGAACATGTGGAGTTCGACGGTGAGCAACAGCGCCATCGCCGCGACCGATAGATAGTAGCCGAACGTGCCGAGACTACCGCCGAACAGTCCGCGGATGAGGATCGGGAACAGCGCAACCACGAGCAGTTCCCACGGGAGCATCATTCGCCAGTCCCAGTAGGAGACCGGCGGGGTGAGGACGATTGCCGCCGTCGCGGCGGTGAACAGTATCCAGAGTCTGTCCGCATCCAGCACGCTCTCGACGAATACGAGGGTGAGAACGCCGACGAGCACCCAGGAGATGATCGCGTTGTACCGCCCGCTTCGGAACAGCCGTGCGAGCACGTCCTCCGGCTCGGTCTCGACGCTGGTTCGACGCTCGGTGCCGTCACGTTGCATAGCGTGGGTAGCGTGACTCGGACCTGATAAACCCTGTAGTCATCGGCGCAATCGTGTTACTCGGTCGATGCGTTCTGTCATCTCCCGTGCTTGGAACGCAGTCGAAAACGGACCGCTACGGACGGTATCGCTCGGGGACGTAGCGCTCCAGTCGGTCGGGGGCGTAGCCGAAGACGACTGGAGCGAGGGTCGCCAGTTGGCGACGGAGTCCGGCGTAGACGGCACCGACGACGAGCGCGGCGGCCACGACGATACGAAACGGATCGTCGAGTACGACGAGCAGCGGGACGCCGAGACTCGCCAGCAACAGGAAATCTTCGGGCGAGCCGTCGTACCGGATCCACCGTTTCGGCCGCCGCCAGCGACCTCGGACGTGGTCGTACACCGCACGCTCTGACGTTCCCTCCCACGGACGGAGCTCGAGTCCGCCTCCGTACCGGTCCAGCCGACAGTGCACGGTGGCACCGACGAGCACGGACGCGATACCGACGGTGGCGGTCGTCGGCGCCATCACTGCGACGGCGACCGCTGGCAGTGAGAGGATCGCGTAGCCCGTCGGATAATGAAGCGTCCGTCGGTGACCGGCGTACAGATCGAGGTCGGGAACGATACTCCCGACGAGGGCGCCCGCGAGCGCAACTGGCGCGATCTCGGGACGGAGAGCGACGAGCGGCGCCGCTACTGCCAGCCCGAGTACGGCGTGTGTTGGGAGCATCATCGTGATTCGGACCTCGTTTCCGAGTGACGGAAAGGTAACGACGCCATATGAGTACTTCTGCTGACGACGGATACTCGAGGCGAGTCGGCGCTTCCCCGGACTCACCTACGTACTGATCGCACGGTGGCGATCGGATACCATTGGCGGCATCCTCCTCGAGGTCGGCCGCGTCACAGCGCGAACGGAGCCGTACGCCAGCCACACCCAGTCTGCAACCGCTGTACGACAACGCCTCCGGTCTGACGCATTGGCGTAACGACTTTGATCTCGCCTCCAATATATCCAGAGAAGAATGTTCCCGCGGAGGAACGAGTGTCAATGTACGTACTGATCGTCGGCGCGGGGCAGGTCGGGAAGATGATCGCCTCGAATCTCGCCGACTCGCACGACGTCGCGGTGGTCGAACGCGATCCGGAGGTCGCCGAGGAGATTACCTACTCGTTCGACGTGCTCTCGGTGCAAGGCGACGGGACCGAACTCGAGACCCTCCGAGAGGCCGGTCTCGAGCGAGCGGATCTGATCGTCGCGTGTACCAACAGCGACGAGGCGAACATCGTCGTCTGTGGGACGGCCAAGAGCGTGAGCGATACGTTCACCATCGCCCGCGTCCGCCGTCGCACGCTGTTGAACACGTGGGAGGGATCGGAGGGCGCCTTCGGCGTCGACTTCATGGTCTGTACCGACCTGCTGGTCGCCCAGACGATCTTCCGGATCTCCGGCTTCCCGCAGGCCCAGGACGTCGAGATGTTCGCCGGCGGCCTCGTCAGGATGGCTGAGTTCGATATCAGTTCCGACAGCCCGCTCGTCGGCCAGCGCGTCGAGGAGGCGGATCAGCACGACTCGATGACGTTCGCCGGCGTCTTCCGTGGCGACGAGATGATCGTCGCCCGCGGGGAGACCGTCTTCTGTGCCGACGATCGGATCGTCGTCATCGGGAGTCCAAGTTCGGTCAAAGAGTTTGCGATGGCAACCGTCACGGACACGACCTCGAGTACGGACGACGTGGTCATCGTCGGCGGAAGCGAGATCGGCTTTCAGACCGCCCGGGAGTTCGAGGCCCACGGCTTCGAGCCACGGCTGGTCGAACGCGACCACGAGCGCGCCCGCGAGATCGCCGAGGCGCTCCCCAACACGTTCGTCATGGAGAGCGACGCGACCGATACGGAGTTTCTCGCCCGCGAGCACATCGACGAGGCCGACATCGTGATCGCCGCACTCGACAGCGACGAAAAGAACCTGCTGGTCTCCCTGCTGGCCCGCCGTGTCGGCGTCGACCGAACGGTCGCGATCATCGAGAACACCGAGTACGGCGACCTCTTCGAGACCGTCGGCATCGACGTCGCGATCAACCCCCGCGAGGAGACCGCCGAGGAGATCGTCCGCTTTACCCGGACGGATCAGACCGAGAAGATCGCGATGCTCGAGCACGACCGCGCCGAGGTCATCGAGGTCGAACTCGGGCCGGAAAGCGCGCTGACGGGCCGTCAGATCGCGGATTCGATGGCTGATCTCCCCGAGTGCGTCGTCATCGGGGCGATCTCGCGCGACGGCGAACTCATTACCCCGCGTGGGACGACGGTTCCGCGGGCGGGCGATCACGTCGTACTGTTCGTCGATGCGACGGTGCTCGACGAAGTCTCGTCGGTCTTGTAACGCGCGCCGACGCTCGACTCCGCCGACAGACCGCCGACGCGGCGTCGAGATCGAACGAAACGGCTCGTTTCGAATCGCTTCTCGAGATGCTTCGATCCAGTCGCCGCACTTTCTCGACGGGAATGAGACGCGTCTCGTCACGGACGAAGGGTGATAGAAGGACGGAACGCCGTCAGTCGTCGTCGGACCGACTGCCGAACAGCCGGTTCCACAGCGACCGTTCCGTCGGCCGTTCGGCTAGCAGAACCGAACACTCGACCTCGTTGACGACGCTGTAGGCCAGCGAACCGCCGATGAGCCGGGAGAGCAGTCCGCGCTCGGTCGCGCCGATGATGATCATCGTGTGATCGCGAGCAGCCGTCGCGATCGCACCCTCGACGTCGCCGGTGGTGTCGATACGGATCGTCGCGTCTTCGAGGCCGCGGTCGGCCGCCCACTCGGTCAGGAACGCTTCCCCGTCGTCCTTCTCGCCTTCGTTGACGACGTTCAACAGCGTGATCTCGGAGCCGAGCTGGTCGCGCATGTAGCGAGCCATCTCGGCGCTGAGATCGGAGTCCGGACCGCCGGCAGTCGGCACGAGCACGCGGTCGGGCTCGAGCCCTCGGTCGTTCAGGACGAGGAAGTCACACGGCAGATTGTGCGTGAGTTCGTCGAGCGGCCGTTCCGCGCGGCCGGCGGTCCACGGTCGGCCAGGACCCCAGCCCATGACGACGGTATCGGCGTTCTCGCGGCGAGCCACGTTGAACACCTCTTCGAACGAGCGGTGGGAGACGACCGTCCGGATGTCGACGGGAACGTCGAGCGTTTCCGTACTCTCGCGAACCTGGGTCATCAGCCGCTCGGATTCCTCGTCGATACGGCGCATGTGTTCGGAGCCCTCCTGCAGCGGCGTCTGGTCGGGCACTTCGACGATGTGGACCGCCTTGACCCTGCCGCCGTTGGCCTTTGCAACCACGCTCGCCAACGAGAGCAGTTGGGATTCAGTACGGGGATTCGACACCGGGACGACGACGGTATAATCGTCGTCTTTCGACGGTTTAGCGGCCTCCGCAGCGGTGACGGCGGCGTCCGGCATCTCCTCGGACCGCGAGAGAATGTAGTCGCTCAGGATGCCCTCGCGGTCAGTCTTGGTTCGCGCGTAGGCGAAGTACCAGGCAATCGCGAAGACGACGAAGACCACGCTGATCGCGGTCGCGAGCGGATCCATGAAGTAGATCAGCGCAAGCGAGAGAACGAAGCCGGCGATCGGCGTGAGCGGGTAGAACGGGACTTCGAAGTCGGGATCGTACTCCGGCGGGTTCGTCTCACGGAAGACGATCAACGAGGCGTTGATCAGCGCGTAGACGACCAGATGGAGGACGCTCGCCGCACTCGAGAGGATCTCGACGGTCTCCCCGAGAGCGATAATAAAGACGAGGATCATTCCTCCGGTGACGGCGATCGATCGATACGGCGTCGCGAACTTCGGGTGGATCTCGTTGAGTTTCGGCGTGACGATCTTGTCTCGGCCCATCGCGAAGTTGATCCGAGCCGAGGCGAGAATCGAGGCGTTCGCACTCGAGGCAGTCGCGAGCAGCGCCGCGAGGGTGATCGACGTCACGCCGACGCCGAGCAGCGGAATCTCGAAGCCGAAAACCGGTATCTGATAGTCGAAGACGATCTCGGCGGCGTAGGTCATCGGCGCATTCTCGACCGTCTCGAGGAAGAACTCCTCGTGCGGGATCAGTCCCATCAGGAGGCCGACGAGGATCGTATAGATGACCATCACGATCCCGACGCTGCCGATGATCGCGATGGGGAGGTTTCGACCGGGATTCTTGAGTTCCTCGCCGATGGTCGCGATCTTCGCGTAGCCCAGATAGGAGACGAAGACGAGCGCCGCACCCGGAAGAATCGCCCCCGCTCCTTCGGGCGTGTAGCTGCCGTCGGCGGTGACGGTTCCCCAGTCGAACGAGAAGAAGCCGACGATGGCAAACACCGTGAGAATGCCGAGCAAGAGTGTGACGATGGCGGTCTGGATGCCGCCGGTCTCTTTCGCGCCAATATAGTTGACGCCGACGAACACGATTCCCGCGATTACCGCCCCGATCTGAATGTCCGAGAGGACGAGCGGGCCGAGCACAATGGTCGGGAGGAGTGCGAACTCACCGAGTCCGGGAATCGGAACAACGACGCCGTCGAGCAGGTCGGCGAGGTAGCCGCCGAAGCCGATGGCGTAGAATGCACTTGCAAAGGCGAGGCCGATCCAATCGCCCATTCCAGAGATCGATCCGAACAGCGGCCCGAGTGCGCGGTTGATGTAGTAGTACGCCCCGCCGGCTTTCGGCATCGCCGTGCCGAGTTCGCTCACCGAGAAGGCGTTTATCATCGCGATCATCCCGCCAATGATAAACGAGATGACAACCGCCGGGCCGGCTTCCTGTGCGGCGATGCCGGGGAGGACAAAGATACCCGCACCGATCATCGTCCCGATCCCGATCGCGAGCGCAGAGACGAGTCCGAGGTCCTTCGCGAGTTCCTCGTCGCTTCCGGTCATCGGTCTCCCTTTGTTGCTCGTCTCACAGAATCACTGAGATTTGCAGTTGCTATTAGCAATCGTAGATAGTATCGAACAAACATGCTGGTTACCCCTCACCAATACTGTATCCGGAGGTAACCAAGACACGATATCGAGCACAAAGTTGCGCCTGCTTGGGTCTCTTTTCACACATAGTGGGCCAATATGGGACCTTCCGCTTAACTGGTTCGTTCGACGCCCAGCGGTTGTTCACGAACGATACGTCCTATTCCCTGGGAATTCAACGGTTTCCGGCCGATCGCAACGAAACAACCGTGTCGTCCGGCGCGCCAGTCGCCACCGCTAGCCGAGCAGTCGCTCCCAGAGTATCAGCGTCGCCGGCAGCACTGCGATCGCCATGAGATACGAGTAGAAGACGCTGATGACCATCAGGACCCCGAACTGGCCGAGCGCAGGCGTGATCGCCAGCACGAGTGACCCGGACCCGCCGAGTGTCGTGAGCATCGATCCGGTGAGTGCGCCGCCCGTTCCCTGAAGCGTAATCACGAGTGACTCGTAGCCGTCTTGGCACTCGTTGTACTCATCGATGAACCGATGCGTAACGTGGACCGAATAGGCGACACCGACACCGATCGTGATCGAGAGCACCGTCCCCGTCAGTGCGTTTAACGGAATATCGAGCAGCGGCATCGTTCCGCCGAGGAGGGCAACCGTGACGACGATGGGAATGAGGTTTGCGATACCCAACGACGCCCGTCCCTCGAGGAGATGGTAGAGAAACATCAGGAACAGTGCCGTGAGTACGAGAGCAATAGCGAGGCTCACCAGTGCAGATTCGAAGATCAACGTCGAAATCTCGTGGAAGACGACGATATCGCCCGTCGGTGTCGTATCGAGGCGATAGTCCGCCGCTAACTCTTCTGCATCCGCGGATATCTCCCCCTGAGTCGCATCGGACTCGACGGTGTAGATAACGCGCATACTGCGTTTGTCCTCGGTGATATACTCGAGGGCCGCCTCCCGAGAGTCCGACTCGAGCAATCGGTCGAGGACGTAGCCGACGTTGTGGTCCGGGACACCGTTGCCGCTGACGTCGTTCGCCGCGAGCACTCGAGCGAAGTCGGGGTCAGTCTCGGCGTGGTCGTGCATAACATCGACGACACTCTCGCTCTCCGCAGTCGCGCCGTCGGTGACGATCGTCGACGGCGGGTCCGTCCCGGCGCGGTGGACGGATTCCAGCGCGTGGTCTTCGGATAATGGCCCCTCGACGTAGATCGTCACTTCGTCGTCTGCGCCGCTCTCGAACGTCTCTTCGAGGAAGTTGAGTGATGCCGTGGTCGTGTACTCAGAGGGAGCCATTGGTCCGGGTGCGGCTTCGACGTAGGCTGGCAACTCCTCGGGCGGGAGGAAATCCTCCTCCTCGAACGTGGTATCGACGGTCGTCGCGTACGCTCCGGCACCCCCAGTTATCAGTAGTGCCGCAAGGAGGATCGCGACCGGACGACGATCACCCAGTTTGGCACCGGCAACGAGCACCCGGCCAAGTGCCGAATCCTCGGAGCCAAGGGGCTCCGTACTGAACGAGGGGAGGCCGTACGTTTGTCGAAGGCGATCGATTTCGACCTTTGCCGCCGGAAGGAAGATCCCGAACACGATGAACGTAAAGACGATTCCGACGCTGGCGACGAGCGCAAAGTCCTGAATCGGCTCGAGGTCGTTTGCCATGTTCGCCCCGAACCCGATGACGGTCGTTCCGGTGACAATGAAAAACGCGATGAGCAACTGCGCAGCGGCGACTCTCATCGACTCGTTGATCCCCGCTCCCGTAACGCGTTCCTCTCGATAGCGATTGACGGCGTGAATACCGAAGTCGATCCCGACCGCGAGCAACAACGGCGGGATCGCGATCATCATGAGCGTGAACGGAATGCCAGCATACCCAGTAAAACCGAACGTCCAGATGATAGATATGACGAGCGCGACCAGTCCGAGAACCAGATCGAAGGGGTCGCGATACGCCGTGATCAAAAAGACGAGAATCAACACGATAACGACGGGGACGATGATATCGAGGGAATCTTCGATGACGTTCTGAAACTCCGTATCGAGGATACCGCCACCGAACACGACGAACTCACCGTGCATCGACGCCGCAGCGTCCTGAATCCGGAACTGAACCTCGGACTCGTCGACATCGCCGTCATGGACGGCGATCGCAATCGTCGCCGAGGCGGCCGGCTCGTTCGCACTGAAGTCGTCGCTCAACGAAGCGGCAAACGATGGCTCGTCTCCCAGATCCCGAACCGTCTCCCGTACCGTCGCGTCGGAACTCCCCTCGAGCGTGCGAATCTGTTCGTCCCGAGTCGTCGCGGTCGGATCGATCGACCGGGCGACCGCTTCGGCGATGCTCGACGTTTCTTCCACTCGATACTCCTCGTGTGCCTCGAGATATTGCTGGAACTCGAGCATCCGCACCAGCGCGTCGCCAGTGAGGACGTTCTCGTCGCGCTGGATGACCTGTGTGGTCGGTTCGGTCTCGTCGAACGGCGGTTGGAACTCCTCTTCGATCGCTCCCTGTGCCTCGTAGGCCGGAACGCCCTGTGCGAAGATATCGACGCCTTCGTCCACCTCGATACTGGTGAGCCCGCCAGCGAACAACGCGGTCGTCAGTAAAAACACGAGGATGACCGCCCGAGAACGGTCGGTAATCCAGCCGTTGATGATCGCGATTGTCCGCCGAACGAACGCCGGTTCCGATCCCATCGGTCAGTGCTCGGTTTTGCCTTCCGATTGCGATTGTGCCGTCTCAGCATCATCGAACACCTCGTCGAACTCCATGACATCCGCTCCGTCGTCGGAGAACGGATCGGGACCGTGCTCGTCGTCGGGGCCCGTCGCCGTTGAACGCTGATCTGGATCTTCGTGCGTATCGGTCTCGCGGTTACGCACGGTAGCGAGCGAGGACGGTAGCGACAGTTCGGAGAGTCGTTTGAGCACCGGCACGCCCTCGAGTCGCTCGGCCAGTGCGTCCCGGAAGCGCCACGCGACGACGGCGATCACGCCGACCGAGCCGAACAGCACGGCGAGAGTCGTTGCGGAGATGATCCCGCTCTCGTCCTGCTCGACCTCGATCGGAATCCGGTAGGTGTCGGTTAGCTGTGAGTTCGATCGGTCGTCGTCGTACCGGAAGTCCATTCGGAGCGGGTACGTCTGTACAGCGGCGTCGTCGTCAACGGAGACATCGAATACCATCGACGCGGACTCGCCGGGTTCAAGGACCGGGACGAACCCCTCGTCGTCGCCGCTATCGAGCGGGGCGTTGGTAAACGGCTTCGCTTCGATGTCGGTCAGGGTCTCGTCTTTCTCGTTGGTGATGACGAGTTCGATCTCGTTGCGTTCACCGGGTTCGAACGTTGTCTCGACCGGTTCGATGTCGAACTCGTCGCGCGCGGGTTCGACATCGAGCGTGATGTCGAGCGGGTCCCCGATCATCTGAATATCGCCGTGGGCGTTTCGATACCGCACGTCGACTTCCATCATGCGCGGCCCTGGCTCCGCCTCACTGCCGACGCCGATACGGAAATCGAACGGCGTCGACTCGCCGGGCTTGAGCGAGCCAACGGCGTATTGGGTTTCCCTCGGATAGACATTCGAGCCGGATCCGATCCCGTCGCCGACCGTCGGAATGAATTGGTCGTCACCGTCGTCGACGACGAGTACTACTCCGTCGACTGGATGCGGCCCCTCGTTGTAGAGTTCGCCTTCGACAGTGCCGTCTTCGCCGACATAGAGGGAACTCGTGACGTTTTCCGAGCTGAACGTCTGTTCGTGAGACGCCGGAACGCCAACGCGGATCGACCGGGCGGTCCGGTCGGTTCCGTTTTCGTCCTGGAACTGGACCCGTACTGACACCGGATACGTGCGTGCGAGGGCATCGTCGTCGACTTCCATCGCCGCTTTGACAGTCACCGTCTCGTTGATACCCCAGTCTCCGACGTACTCCTCGCTGCCCGCCGTCTGGAGTTCCGACTCCTCGACCGTCGGATCGATCGTACGGACGTTCTGATCGGGCGAAGAGAACTGGACGACCGCGTTGCTCGCGTTTTCGACACCGGTGTTCGTCAGGTCGAATTCCACCGTCCCCCGCTCGCCGACGACGAGGTCGGAGGAGACCGTCTCGGCGTCGAACCGAGCCTGATCCTCGACGACGACTTCGATCGTCTCGGTCTCGGTGGCCGATCGCTCGCTCCCGCCGGATTCCGTGTAGGTGTACTCGATTTCCACGTCGACATCGTAGCTCCCGGCCTGGGCATCCTCGTCGACGGCGACGGTGAACGTCTCCGAAAACATCGACTGCGCCGACATCGTCCGCATCGGCGTCTCGTTTGATTTGACGTTGACCGGCCCATCACCGCCGTCGAGAGTCACAGTCACGTCCCGAGCCTCGGTCGTCGGCGTCTCACCCACATCGTTGCCACCTTCCTCGGCTGACGCACCGTTGCGAATCTCGAGTTCGAGCGTCGTTTCTTCGCCCGGTTCGACGATATTCTCCGGGATATATACGTCAAAATCTGGTGTACTAGAGGCTGAAACGACCATTGGAGAGCTCGCAAGCACCAGGAGTGCAATTGAAACCGCAACGAGGTTGTTTCTTCTCATTGAGTAGGCGTTTTCTGCAGCACATATATCAACCTTCCTGTTACAAACCACAAGATTGTTGTTTCATACTCCGGAACGACGTGTATGGACGACGATCATGCCGAGTTACTCACGGAACTCGGTCTCTCGAGTTACGAAGCCAAGGCCTACGTCGTACTCGCACAGTACGGGTCGATGACTGCAGACGACGTTGCTGAAGAATCAGACGTCCCACGTGGCCGCGTCTACGACGTTCTGAACTCGCTTGTCGACCGTGAACTCGCCAGGGCGGACGATGGCAGACCGCGTACCTACGTCTACGTCGAACCCGACGAGGCCGTCGAGCAACTTCTCGACAAACGCATCGACGAACTCGAGACACAGCGATCGGCGTACGAACAGACAGCAGCGACCGCAGCGGATGCGCTGGCGGCGATCACCGACGGCGAACAATCCGGCGGGTTCGCGACGAGTGCAGTTCACGAAGACGCGGCACGGAAACTCCTCCTCGAGCGGTTCGCTGCTACGGACGAAACGATCAGGATCGCTGCAAACACCGTCGACATGAGTCCGGAGTTCAAAACCGAGTTCGCGAATCGGCTGCGGGAGTTACTCGATGTCGGAGTCTCCGTGCGTCTGCTCGGCGTTGACTTCGATCACGCAGCCGATCGAATTAGCAGTCTTGTCGACGCCGGAATGGCCGTTCGAAAGACGGACCACGTTCCACACCAGCGGTTCATCATCCTCGACGATGACGAAGTCTGCCTCGAAGTTGTGAATCCAATGTCTGGAGAAGAACTCCTCGCGGTCGTCAACTTTCGGGACGACGAAACGGCACGTACGCTCGGGGAAAACTTCGACGAACTCTGGGAACAGGGAACACCCTGGAGTCTCGAGGAATAGCGAGTCGTCGTTTTTGTGCCTGTGTCTTTCTCCTTCGTTTTCAGTTCGCCGTGAACGCCGGCAAAATGGGCTGCCGGCGGCAAATGTGTCGGTCTCAGACGCCGAACGTCGCCCGAAGCATGTCGCGGGTGCCGGGCCCGAGGCCGACGGCGACGACGGTGATCATCATCAGGATAGCAAACCGCGGGCTCTCTTCGAAGATCTCCTCGTTGAAGATCCAGATGATGAAGACCGGCGCGGCGAGTTTCAGGAGCGCGAACGGCCAGGCTTCGCCGATGACTTCCGTGACGCCCGCCGGGACGACCGATCCAGTGTAGGTGACGATGGCCTCGTTGACCGGGTGTTTCGGGCTGTAGCCGAGCCCCCAGACGTGCGACCAGTCGAGCATCAACTGATTGGCGAAGCCATCGACGGCGTGGGCCCAGATGACCACGATGCCCATGGTTCCGGTCCCCGCGTTCAACCCGGGTGCGAAGCGCTGAATTCCCCACCAGACGAGCGCCGTCGAGACGGTCGCCGCCGTAAGGACGATCGCGGGGATCGACGGGTAGAACGACGCGTACTCCGTCGTCGCGGCGAGATACCCGAGCCAGCCGACGGTTACGGCGAGCACTACCGCACCGACACCGAACAGCGGATACTCATAGCCCGAGACGTGGTCGTTTCGCTCGAGCCAGACGGAGCCGACTACGGCGATGAACGCGATGAGGGCGACGGTAAAGTAGATCAGCGGACTGATCAGGAAACCCGACCACGGCAGTTGGATGGCGAGTTCACCCGTCTCGCGGTAGGCGGCGACGTTTGCGTCCTCGACCGTGCGAAGCGCCCCACCGAACAGCATGAACGGGAACAGGGCGAAAAAGCCCGCGCGGTAACGGTCGATATCGAGGCGACGAATCGCGAACAGGATCCCGATCGCCATCAGGATCAGCGTCGGGATGTAGCCGGCGTAGGAAACAACGGTGTAGCCGGGCGAGGCGAACGGCCCGTCGTCGGGACCGGCCTCGTTCGCGTTGATTTGTTCGCCGCCGGCCCAGGCGACCTCGCCCCAGCCGTGGGCGTCGGCGACCATCGGTCCCCAGTAGTACTGCCAGATGAAGTCGACGTACACCCGCTGGGGGAAGAGGAGGGCAGCGATGGCGACACCGCCAAAGATGAGGACGACGGCCGCGGCCCAGACTTTCTCGGCCCCGTACCGTTCGATATACTCGTCCATGATCGATATCCGTGGGGGCGAGCGCTTACCGTTTCCGATTTCCTGCAGATTCTGACGGTCGGCCGTCGGTGACCGTCACGTCGTCACACCGTCGATCTCGAGCGCTGCAGCCCGGAGTTCGTCGTGAATCCCCCCGTTCGAGGCCACCAGCCCCTGACTGTCGTGTCGCCAGCGGTTCCCCTCGAGATCGGTGACGGTCCCCCCGGCCTCGCGAATCAAGTGGACGCCCGCGACGGTGTCCCACGAGTTGGCCTGCAGGTTGGTCATCGTCCCCTCGAGCGTTCCCGCGGCGACCATCGCGAGCTCGAGTTGGGCGCAGCCGAACCGGCGCATGTCGCCGAACCGCTCGACGATCGCGCGGGTCGCCGCGGCGTACTGGTCGCGCTGGTCGTAGTCCCACCAGAAGGTCGGACAGACGGTCGCTGCCTCGGGATCGCTCACGTCGCTGACTGAGAGCGGGCCGTCGTTGCGGGCCGCCTCGTTGGGACCGGACCGGTACGTATCCGAGAGCGCGGGACAGACGACCGCCGCCCCGACCGGCTCGCCGTCGCGGACGGCGGCGACAGCCGTCGCGAACGCGCGGTTCTCGTTAACGTAGTTGTTCGTCCCGTCGATGGGGTCGACGATCCAGGCCGGGCCGTCTTCGGGGACGGCTTTCAGCGCGTCCTCCTCCTCGCCGACGACCGGGTCCGTCGGGAACTCGCCCTCGAGAACCTCGATCACTCGCTGCTGGGCGTCTCGGTCGACCTGCGTGACGACGTCGGTCTTCCCGTCCTTGCGTTCGATCTCGAGATCGGTTCGAAACGACTTCGCGGCGACGCCAGCGCCGGCAGTAGCCGCACTGAGGGCAACGCTCGCTCGACGAGCGTCCTGTTCGCGTTCGTTCATTATCGACCGTCTGTCGGGCTGATTGAAAAGCGGTCGCAATTCGGCACGCCGGTACCGGCGGGCGGCGTCGATGGGTGTCGGATTTCTGTCGTGAGCACGGGTACGCGTCCGGCAGAATACGGGGTTTCGTTTCGAAACAGTCTTTTCACGGCTGGCGAAACGTCCGCCGTGAACGAGGATCGCCTACAGTTCTGGTCGCTCTATCTCACACGGTTCTCTGAGGGGTTCGGCTTCATCACGCTGATCACGCTGTTGCCGTACTACATCAACGCGCTCGATCCGACCGGCACGACGGTTCTCGGACTGACGATCAGCGCGGGGCTGATCGTCGGCCTGTACACCACCGGATTCACCTTCGCGCAGACGGTCGCCATCGTGCCGCTCGCGTGGGCCGGCGACCGATTCGACAAACGCCTCGTCCTGCTCCTCGTCCTCGGGATCGGCATCTTCGTCTACGGCCTGTTTCCGATCGTCGACTCGAGTGCGTCGTTCATCGCGATTCGGGCGCTGCAGGGAATCGCCGTCACCGGTGCTGGACTGATGACGCTCTCGCTCGTCGGCCAACTCGCGGACGGCGGCACGCGAGCGAATTACATCGGGAAGGCAAACGCCGCGAGTTTCGCCGCGTCGATCGTCGGCAGCCTCAGCGCGGGGACGCTCTACGAGGCGTTCGGCTTCGGCCCTATTTTCGCGATCATCGTCTGTATCATGTTCGCCGCGTGGCTCGGCACGTTTCGGTACCTCGAGACGGACGAGACCCGCGTCCACGGCTTTCCGTTCACCGACCTCGCGCTCAACCGGAAGCTCATCACGCTCTCGACGTTCCGGGTCCAGTACGCGTTTTCGGTCACCCTCGTTCGAACGTGGATCCCGATCTACGCCGGCGTCGCGGCCGCACAGGGTGGGCTGGCCTACGGCGGGCTCGCCGTTTCGCTCACCGTCGTCGCCGAGAAGTTTACCAACATGTGCTGTCAGCCCTTCACGGGACGGCTCTCGGACGGCTACGGCCGAGCCATGTTCGTCTTCGCCGGCGGCGCGGCGTACGGGCTGGTCGCGCTGCTCGTGCCCTTTTCCCCGGCGATTGGTTCGGCACTCGGACTGTCTTCGGAGATCGTCGTCGGCGTTCCAGCGATCCTCGCCGGTGCAACGCTTCCCGCATTCCTGCCGCTCGAGTCGATCCCCGCTCAGTTCACGCTGTTCAGTGGCGTTTCCGCGGCGTTTTTGCCGCTGGTCGCCATCGCCGGTCTGTTGGGCATCGCCGACAGCTTCCGCGAACCCGCGAGCATGGCTTTGTTCGCTGACGAAGGTACCGACGAGGGCGGTGTGGCCTCGAGTTTCGGCATCCGGGAACTCGTCTGGCGGCCGGGCAGCGTCATCGCGCCGTTGCTGGGCGGCTGGCTCATGTACGAGGTGAGCATGGCGTCCGTGTTCTACGTCGGCGGCGCGTTCGCGCTGACCGGCGTCACGACGTTCCTCGTGATCCTCGTCTGGGCCCACGGGCGGCGGGCGCTTCTCGAGTGGTGAACGGACACCGACGAGGCCCTACTCCGTCCGGAGGAACCGGTCGTCGTGGTCGGGTTCGTCCTCCCGGAGGAAAAACAGCGCGAGCGAGCGGGCCGGCGCGTCGGCGAACCGATTCGACACCGTTCGAAGTTCGTCATCCCAGCCGATCTCGCCCTCTCGAACTGCGAGCGTCACGATCAGCTCTTCGGGGGTCGTCTCGGTTTCGAGCGACGACTGGAGGTCGCGCCACGACGCGACCGAGGAAAATTCGGCGGGGATATCGATCTCGACGAGATCGAAGAGCGTCCGGTACTGCTGGACGTTCTGCTCGAAGACGGAGACGGAGATACCCGCCTCGAGAACGCTCGCCAACTGTTTGACGTTGTAGATCGCCTCGTAGAACCCCTCGTGGTGATCCGTCTGCCGGGGAACCACGACGTGCACCCGATCTATCTCGGCGAGTGAGTCATCGATCTGTGCCAGATAGACCGGGAGGTCCGTCCGAGAGAGGACTCGATCGATTGTCCGTCCATCCGACGCGTCGAGGACGGGGCGCGTTCCGTCCCAGTCCATCACGAGCAGATCGGCGTCGGTCTCGTGGGCCGTCCGGACGATCGATTCAGCGACGTCGTCGTCTCGACTCGTCCCGGTCTGCACGGCGGTCGTTCTGTCGCGACCCACTTCGGCGAGTCCGTCGTGAAACGCAGTGATTTCGTCGGCAGCAGTCCCATCGTTCGGCTCGTCCCGCGTATCGGAGCAAACGGTAAAGAGGTGGATCGGCTCATCGCCGTACCGGTGTTTGATCGAGCACGCGAGATCGAACAGACGATCCGAGTTCGCCTGATCGACGGTAACCGGAAGGAGAATTCGGGGATCGATCGCTCTCGCGTCGTCGACGTCCTCGGTATCGAAGAGGGATAGCTGGGGCGACGGCGGGCTGAATCCCTCCTCTCGAGTCTCGTCCGCCGACGTTGCCGACCGGCGTCGCTTGATTCCGACTCCCGCCAACGCCAGGAGCACTCCGGCCACGAGCACGCTCGAGACGACGATCAGCGTGATGGTCGTCATCTCACCGTACCCGACGCTGGTGACTGCGGGTCGCAGTATCGGATCGCTGTACGCCACCCTGGACCGACGTGTCCGAGACTCGTGAGTCTCTCACTGATCGATAACACCTGTTCGACACTGTCTGCTTGACGACTATAACTGTGCCCATATACAGCCATCCCCACTCGAAAAGACCACTTCGCTGTTTATTTCCCAATTGAAACTACACTCGAACAGTTATTCGCCACACTTAGCCACATCCAGTCATCAGAGAGACGATTTCGACTGAGTAGCGACGGCGTTCCTCGAGAGCGCCAACCGTTCCGCAGAAGTTTGCGAGGGCAAGACGCTCCGTCTTGCCGCACTATTGATAGTGCGAGGGGAGGGAATCGAACCCACGAACCCCTACGGGAGCGGATCTTGAGTCCGCCGCCGTTGGCCGCTTGGCTACCCTCGCACGCAGTTGTTGCTTTCGTCCTCATGGGGTTAAATCGTCCGATTCTCACTCCGATCGCGGAGGCCGGGAGGAGCCACTGTACTCGAGCGGACCTGAAAACGCTTAGGGCGATCGCGCCCGGAAACGAAAGATATGAGCGAAAATCGCGTCGTTCAGGGACGGATGGTCACGGGAAGAAAACTCGCAGAGCTAATCGAGGACGATTCGGTCATGGAGGCCGAGCCGATCGAGGACGCCGACAGGGAGTGTCCCGACTGCGGCGGAGGCGTCCTGAAAGTCGGCTACATGCCCTCGGTGACGGAGTTCATCACGGGCTGGAAGTGCCAGGACTGTGACTGGAGCGAGACGGATCGGGACTGAGGCTCGAGCCCCATAGCTGTTATACCGTTGACTGAATTGCAGCAGTGTATGGCCGATGTCGTGCTGCTGAAACAGCGTGTCGAACCGGGAAAGACGGATCAACTCCGCGAGTGGATGGCAGAGCTCCGGTCGCGTCGAGACGAAGCCGTCGAAACCCTCCAGCACGAAGGGCTGTACACGGAGGCCAGCTTCGTCGAATCGAGGGCGGACGGAACGTTCCTCCTGACGTTTCTGGAGGCCGAAGATATCGACCGCGCGTTCGAAGCGTACGAATCGTCCACCCACGAACTCGATCGAGAGCACCGGGAGGTACTGGACGAAGTGCTCGCAGACGTCCAACCGGAGCGGAATATCGAAGTGCTCGCAGAAGTCCAACCGGAGCGGAATATCGAACTGCTATACCAGGTGACAAATCCCGAGCGACCGTAATCCCTCGCCACCGACTTGGAGCCGACTGCTCGAGCACTGTCTCCACCGTTCGCTCGAGCGCACCCGAATCTTCTGCCGATCGCGAGGCAGTACCGATTAGTATGCCGTCATCGTCTGGTACGGCACGAGCGATGGACATCGGCGAGTATCGTGTCTACCTCCGGAATCGAGTCCTGTTACTCGCCTGTCTCGCCGTCGCGCTCGGCGCAGCCAGATGGAGCGGGCTGCTCGAGCCGTCTTCGTTCTCCGGGATGGAAGGTCGGGCGTACGTTCTCCAAATCCTCGCAGTCGTGATAACCGTCAGCTGGGTTATCATCGCCGTGATCGGTCTGATCGGAGTGGTGAGATGGGGGCGAACGACATAGCGACACTCATCTGGCTCAGAGCACGCCGAGCCACTCGACGAGCACGACGACGACGACCGCGAGAAACACGTGCTCGCCGTCGACGACGAAGCCGTAGTACAGCGGGCCGCGGTCGGGCGTGGCGAACGGAATGTAGCCCGCGACGTAGCCGTTCATCGCGAGCAGCGCGAGGAATTCGAGCGAGAGGTCCGTCCCGAAGACGAGTCCGACGACGACTGCGGCTACGACGACGTTTGCGATCTGCGAGTAGCGCCGCGTCGCGGCCGTTCCGAGCGTGTTTGGAACGGTCGCGATTCCTTCCTCGCGATCGCCCGGAATGTCCTTGACGTCGAAGATCACCGCCGCGATGGTAATCATCGCGATTACGTAGCCCGCAACGGCAAGGATCTCGAGCGTCCAGAGCTGTTCGTAGTAGTAGCCGACGCCGAGCGGAATCAGTCCCCAGGCGAACCCGACGAAGACGTTCTTGACGAGGAAGACCCGTTTGATCCCCCCGACCGAGTAGAGGAGCGCGACGACGAGCGGGAGCAGCAGGTAGATCGCTCCCGGCAGCCCCTCCAGCACGGCGATTGCGATAGCGATGACGTAACAGCCGACGCCGAGCGTGAGGAGGATCGTTCCGTAGCGTTTCGTAAACGAGGCCCGGTCCGGAACGTTGGCCTCGTCTTCCTCGAGGTCGGTGAATCGATTGACGGTGTAAACGAACAGCGTGGCCGCGAAGACGATGAAGAGCGGCAACGCCTCGAGCGGGAGATCCGCGAGCAGGACTGTCGTAACGACGACGCTCATCGTAGCCAGCGAAATAAAGAGATTGCTGTGGACCAACAGCCGGAGTGTCCGCTGAAGCGACGCGACCCACCGCCGTCCGCCGTGGGACGCAGTCGGGATGGTCACGTCAGTTCGGCCTCCAGCGTGGTGACGGTGACGAGCATAGTTCGAGCGAGCGCCGTCCGGCCGCCGACCAGTTCGCGTCGATCTCCGGTCGTACCGCGGCCACTCCCTGTAGGGATGAGTTGCGGCCGACCGGAAACAAACGCTTCGGTCACCCCGAGTGCGGTCGTCGGGACCGAGTCGCGAGACGTGGGATGACGGGATAGGTGGACAATCCCACACCGATGGCATCGAAAACAGCTCGAGTTCGAACGTGTGAACGTATTTCACCACACTGTAGTGGAAAATACACACAGGGGTCGTCGACGAGAGAACGGTGTACTCACAGCCTCAGGATGAAGTTGATGAGCGTCGATAGATGCCGGTCGCGAGTGGAAACTAACAGGATTTAAGCAAGGTCGGAACGGCCGTTTGAATGGCTATGAAACTACACGAGTATCAGGCGAAGCAAGTCTTCGCCGACGCTGGAATTCCGACGCCAGCGTCTCAACTCGCCTCCGACGTCGACGGCGCTGTTGCCGCGGCCGAGGAGATCGGGTATCCAGTCGCGATCAAGGCACAGGTACAGGTCGGTGGCCGCGGGAAGGCCGGCGGGATCAAACTCGTCGACGACGAGGACGAAGCGCGACAGGCGGCCGACGAGATTCTGGGGATGGATCTCAAGGGCTACCATGTCGGCAGCGTCCTCGTCGAGGGCGCGGTCGATTTCACCAACGAACTCTACGTCGGAATCACGATGGACCGCGGCGAGGGCAAACCCGTCGCGATGGTCTCGACCAAAGGTGGCGTCGACATCGAGCAGGTCGCCGAGGAAGACCCCGACGCCATCGCGCGCGAACACATCGACCCCGCCTTCGGGATGCACCCCTACCAGGCCCGCAAGGCAGTCTACGACGCCGGCGTCGATCAGGCGATCGCCCGAGACGTTTCGAGCGTCCTCACCACGCTCTACCAGCTCTGGGACGACCGCGACGGCGCAGACGCCGAGATCAACCCGCTGATGGTTACCGCAGACGACGAGGTCATCGCGGCCGACGCCGTGATGAACATCGACGAAGACGCGCTCTTCCGTCAGCCCGAACTCGCCGAGATGGAGGCAGAAGCCGCAAGCACCGGCGACGAACTCGAGCAGAAAGCCGACGAATACGGCTTCGACTACGTCCGTCTCGAGGGCAACGTCGGGATCATCGGCAACGGTGCCGGACTCGTCATGACCACGCTCGACCTCGTCGACCACTACGGCGGCGAGCCGGCGAACTTCTTGGACGTCGGCGGTGGCGCGAAGGCGGCCCGCATTGCGAACGCCCTCGATATGGTGTTCTCCGACGACAACGTCGACAGCGTCGTCTTCAACATCTTCGGCGGCATCACCCGCGGCGACGAGGTCGCCAAGGGGATCAACGAAGCGCTCGAGCAGTTCGACGAGATTCCGAAGCCGGTCGTCGTCCGCCTGGCAGGGACGAACTGGGAGGAGGGCATGGAGATTTTGAACGAGGACCTCGTGACGGTCGAACAGACCCTCGAGTCCGCGGTACAGCGTGCTGTCGAGTACGCTGGGGAGGTGAACGACCAATGAGTGTACTAGTCGACGACGACACGCGCGTCGTGGTACAGGGCATCACCGGCGGGGAAGGGAAATTCCACGCCGAACAGATGATGGAGTACGGTACGAACGTCGTCGCGGGCGCGGTTCCGGGCAAGGGCGGTCAGGAGGCCGCCGGCGTTCCCGTCTACGACACGGTCCACGAGGCCGTCGAGGAGGAGAACGCCGACACCTCGGTCATCTTCGTCCCGCCGGCGTTTGCCGGCGACGCCGTCTTCGAGTCGCTCGACTCGGATCTCGACCTCGCGGTCGCCATCACCGAGGGTATTCCGACCCAGGACATGGCTCGAGTCAACAAGCGACTCTCCGAGACTGACACCCGTCTCATCGGTCCAAACTGTCCGGGTCTCATCACGCCCGGCGAGGCCAAACTCGGCATTCTCCCCGGCAACATCTTCTCGGAGGGGAACGTTGGGCTGGTCTCTCGGTCAGGGACGCTGACCTACCAGGTCGTCGACAACCTGACCAACCGCGGCATCGGTCAGACCACCGCGATCGGTATCGGCGGCGACCCGATCATCGGCACGGACTTCGTCGACGCCCTCGAACTGTTCGAGGACGACCCCGACACCGACGCCATCGTCATGTGCGGTGAGATCGGCGGCGAAGACGAGGAGGAGGCCGCTGCGTTCATCGACGACTACGTCGACACGCCGGTCGCCGGCTTCATCGCCGGTCGTACCGCGCCGCCGGGCAAGCGGATGGGCCACGCCGGTGCGATCGTTTCCGGCTCCGGAACCGGCACCGCAGAGAGCAAGATCAACGCGCTCAACGACGCCGGCGTCCCCGTCGGCGACACTCCCGAAGAGGTCGCCGACCACATCGAAGGCTTCCTCGGGTAACCTCGAGTCGGGACATCCACCGCTCTCGTTTTCTTGGCGGCGAGTCGGTTTCGGTGCGAAGATTCAGGTGGAAAACGGGGCCTATCGCTTCGTGACGATCGTGCGAACGTTTGTTATGCTCTAGGGATACTAGTCGACTATGCCCGAAACCGACGACGACGATGCTTCGACAGCCGAAGCCTCGGACGGCGTCGATTCGAACGACGGTCTCGTCCCGGCGACCGTCGAGGACGCCAGCGGGTACGGACTGTCGCTTACGCTAGTCGGTGGCGTGTTGCTCGCACTGGCGTACTACGGCTATCTGGCAGTCACCGGCCCGCAGACGCTCGGACAGGCAGTTCCGGAGCCGTTCTACCTGCTCGTCTTCGCGCTCCTGTTCGTCCTCGAGTTGTTCCAGAGTCGCGAGCGCGGAGCGATGGCGGTGGTTCGAGCGATCGCCCTGGCGCTGTTCTACGGCGGGCTCACCGCGTTCGCGATCGAAGGCGGTCTCTACCTCTGGACCACTCCCGAAGCGGCGCTCGACGGCTTCGCCGGCGTCACCGTGTTGGCGGTGTCGTTGATCGTCGCCGCGCTGGCGTACTTTTGCTACCTCGCCGTGATCGAATCGGGACGGTAACGTCGTCTCTATCCCCACCGTCGACCAGCCAGTGCCCGCACCGCGATAATGATCGCTCGAGCCGTCGGGGTCGACATGGTCCATATCGAGTGTACGTCCTGTGCGTTCGAGCACACGATTCCGGAGCGCGAAGACGATCCGGGAGGCGGCACGCGGTGTCCGAACTGCGGCGAAAAACCGTTCTCAGTTCGTCGGGACGGCCTCGAGTGGCATCTCGAGGCGTGAATGCTTGGGAGACGTACTGAAACGACCAACACGGGACTGCAAAGCGAGGGGGCAACCGCCGTCTTGCAGATTAGAACAGGCCGCCGAGCTTCGACCGCAGCCAGCCGAGGACGCCGCCGGATCCGCCATCGTCTTCCACCGTCGCCGGCACGTCACCCTCGTCTTTGGCGACGAGTGCCGTTTCGTCCGACTCCGACGCGTTGGTGGACTCGTCGGGCGTCTCAACACTCTCGGGCGTGTCTGTGCTCTCGAGTTCGAGATCACCGGCTTCCGGATCCGACGACTCGGCGCTCCCCTCGTCGGTCGCTGGTTCCGTCTCCGCGACGGACGCGGCCGTGTCGTCGTCCTCGAAGATGGGATCGGTCTCTTCTTCGGGCTCGCCAACACCGTTGGATTCGTTCTGAGTCGTCTCGGTCTCAGCATCGGACTCGCCCTCAACGTCGGTCTCAGTTTCGGGAGACGCTCCGGACTCCACCCAGAGGAACTCCTTTTCTTTCGTCCGACCAGTGAGCAACAGATCCGCGAGTTCGTCGTCGTCGACGCGGAGGTCGTCGTCGATGTCGGGCTCCGGATCCGGTTCGTCCGCGCTCGCGATGATGTCCTCCGGACTCTCGTCTGCGAGCACCTCGTCGGCGTCGTTCTCGGCGTTGGCCCGGAGCTGCCCGAAGACGTCCGCAGCCGTCTGATCTTCGACGCCGTCGCCGCTGGTATCGTCCCCATCCCCCGTCGTCGACTCGGCTATCGACTCGTCGTCCGCCCCCTCGAGTGACTCGTCCGCGAACTCCCCGAACAGTTCGTCGGCGCTCGCCCCCACGTCGAACGCGTCATCGCCCGAGTTCGTATCTGTCGTACTATCTACCATGAACCTCTTCCAAGAATATACATAATAGCACGACTTTAACTTTTGGAATTTTTTCACCAGCAGCGGCCAGAACTGATAGTGTATTAGTGTGTCGGCCGTTTTCGATCGGTCTCGCAACCGTTGGTTGAAAATATCGCAGTTTTTTGACCATCCAAGAACGTTCGTGTGATTTGTCGTCGGCATCGGTTCGAAGCAGTCGTCTACAGGCCGTCCAACGGTGATTACCTGCGATCACCGAGTTGGTTACCGGAACGTGACGATCGTCGTGTTCCGACGAGGGATGTAGCCGCAATCCCACACTTTGAGCGGTCACGACGCCATTACCGCGCCCGCTCCCCGACGGTATCGGTGTTCGGTCCTCGAGTTCGTAATCGTCGACCGGCCGGACGACGAGCCGAAACCGACGGACGGTTCGAACGATGAACAACTGATTACCGGTCACCGACGATGCAGTGTGCGGGCATCGGCGTCTCGGCTGTGTACCGATCCACAGCTACCGAACGTCTCAGTCGGCATTTCGTTACCGAGATAGCCGGAAATCCAATTCGAGATTGGATTCGCCCGTTCGGTAGAAATACGCGCAACGACCCAGAACGATCAACTCAGTTTATTGGGGAATCCACCCACTATCTGGTGCAGTCCGACAGTCGCATCGGAGACGATTTTCGGAGGCAGCGAGGAGACCATGAGAGACAACAACCAGCGAACGCACGAGGACCGGGCGTACGACATCGCTCTGTCGCGTCGCACGCTTCTGGCGGGGACGGGCGCAGTCCTCGCCGCCGGTACAGTGGTACCGGCGACAGCGTTCGCACAGGAGGATGGAGCCGCCGAAGCCGGCATCGACGAGGGAATCGAACGCCTCGAGGATGAGGGCATCGAAGTCACGGACGAACAGCGAGAGGCGGCGGTCGATGCGGCGACCGACGCTGCTGATGAGCATCCGGACGCGGACGACGATCAGATCTTCGGAGCCGCGAGCGGGGCGGTGTTCGGAGCGCTCGAAGTGGAACCGGAGGAAGAGCCGGAGACGGATCCGGAGGAGTTCGAGGTTCCGGACGAGGACGACGACGAACTCGAGTTGCTGGCGCTCCAGCAGTCACAGACCCAGCAGGTCGACGCTTCGCAGGTCCAGGCGCTTGTGGGCGGCGGAATGAACGGCGCGCTCGCACAGTACCAGCGCGTCACCGCGACACAGATCCAGCACGCGGCGAGGGGAGCGTGCCGCGGCGCGGCGTATCAGTCGCAGGTCGTGACCGTCGAGCAACTCCAGATCGCCGCACTCGGCGGTGCGGCAGGGTCGCTCACGCAGGCGCAGTCGGTGTCGGTGACGCAGATTCAGGCGGCGGCCTGGGGCGGATCCTCGGGCGCACTCAGCGGAGTAACCCAGCACCAAAGCGTCTCGATCACCCAGTTACAAGCCGCTGCACAGGGTGCCGCGGAAGGCGCTGCTCGCGGAGCGGCCCAGCGACAGGATGTCGGTGCCGACCAGCTGATGGCGGCCGCCTACGGCTGTGCCCAAGGGGCGGCAATACAGACGCAGGTCACGAGCGTGACCCAGATCCAGGCGCTCGCCATCGGCGCGGCGCGCGGTATCGTCGTCACGTTCGTGCAGGTGACGATCATCCAGATTCTACTCGTGGCGAGGCAGGCGGTCGCCGCGATCAGCGTCGTAATCGTCCAGATCTCGCTCGTCAGTATCACGCAGATCCAGCAGTACGCGGCGCAGTCCGCAGCCAACACGATGGAACGAGTCGAATCGGAGGGACTCGAGAGCGAAGACGAAATCGAGGAGGCTGCATCCGACGAAGCGACGACGACCGCCGAAGAGGAAGGCTACGAAGAGAACGGCGAGAACGGTGATGAAGACGGCGACGGAGAAGACGGTGACGACGAGAACGGTGATGATGACGGCGACGGCGAAAACGGTGATGGCGAGAACGGCGATGAAGACGGTGAGAACGGCAATGGTGAAGCAGGTAACGGCGCGAACGGCGAGATAGAGAACGGTAACGAGGTTGGCAGCGGCGAGAACGGCAACGGTAACGGCGACTCCGGCAACGGTGTCGCAAACGGCAACGATGGAAGCAACGGCGACTCCGGAAACGACGCGGCCAACAACGGTGCCAATGGCGGCGATACACCGACGATGAACTTCTAAAACGCCAGCCAGAGGAGCCGGGACCGCCCTGGCTCGCGGGCGCTTCGTGATGCGAAACGCTCAGGAACCGACCCGGATTGCTCGAATTCGCCGTCTAACACTCCTATTTTCGGATCATTTCAATCCGGTACAGCAGCCGAGAGCGTCGTTTCAGGTCTCGAGTCGGCCCGATACCCGTTCGTCGCAATAACAGGACGTTCCCCAAACATTTTATTCTCGTTAACCACTATTCGATATGTGGTTTACGAGACGAACAACCAGACGGTCGACGACGCACTCGAGCGCGTGCTGGCCGGCGAGCGACTCGATCGAACCGACGGGCTCGCGCTGATGGCCCAGCCGGTCGACCCACTCGCTGAGGCCGGAGCCGCCGTGCGCGATCAGTTCGGTGACGGCACGGTCGACGCCTGCTCGATCGTCAACGCAAAGGCGGGCAACTGCGCCGAGGACTGCGGCTTCTGTGCGCAGTCCGTCCACTTCGACACCGGCATCGACACCTACGGCTTCCTCGGGCCCGAGAAGATCCTCGAGGCAGCCAAACGCGCCGAACGCGACGGTGCTCAGCGATTCGGCATCGTCGTCGCTGAAAAAGGCGTCTCGAAAGCAAACCGGCCCGAAGAGTGGGCGGAGGTCCTCGAGTCCATCCGACGCGTTCGCGACGAGTGTGATCTCGAGGTCGACGCCTCGCTCGGTATTCTCACGGAGGAGGAAGCTGCGATCCTCGCCGACGAGGGGATCAACCACTACAATCACAACATCGAGACCTCGCCGCGGTACTTCCCGGAGATCGTCGACACCCACAGTTTCGAGGATCGGGTGAAGACTCTCGAGGTCGCCAAAGCGGCCGGGATGGACCTCTGTGCGGGCGTCATCCTCGGGATGGGCGAGACGCCGACCGACCGCGTCGACGCCGCCATCGCCCTGCAGGATATCGGTATCTCCTCGCTCCCGGTAAACGTCTTAAACCCCGTCGAGGGAACGCCGCTGTACGAACAGGGTGCAGACATCACCACCAAGGAGATAATCAAGACGGTCGCGGTGTACAAACTGCTCCACCCCGAATCGCGGGTGCGACTCACGGGCGGCCGCGAGGTCAACTTAGACCCAGATGAACAGCATCTACCCCTCGAGGCGGGTGCTGACGGCCTGCTCACCGGCGACTATCTGACGACGGAAGGACAGTCACCCGGCGAGGATATCGAGATCATCGAGCGCGCCGGTCTCGAGCCGAATCAGGACGCCAACGAGTTCGACCCGGAGGAAGTCAAAGCGCGCCACGGCGCGTCAGCGGAGTCGTCGGCCGACGCGGATACGACGGCGAGTACGGGCGCAGAACCGAGCGACGACTAACGAATCAGTACAACGAACTCACAACGACACACATGGACGACGTTACGTTTGCAGTACTCGGAACCGGAGGAATCGGCCGGCGAGCACTCGAAGTGAGCCAACAGAAAGACCACCTGACGCCGGTCGCAGCCTGTGACCGCCACGGCACCGCGATCGATTTCGACGGCCTGGACGTCGACGAGCTGCTGGCCGCAACTGAGGGCAACATAGACAACGAAGTGGCGACCGACGGCGGAACGGGCGCCACACCGGCAGACGGCGAGGGTGGCGTCAAACAACACGGCGAAAATAGGGGCGTCGTCGCCTCGAGTCAGGCCCGTCCAAGCGAGGATTCGATTCAGGACGTCATCGATCACGGCGACGAAATCAACGCCGTCCTGCTGGCGCTACCGAACTACGAACATGACTTCATCCCACGGGTCGCCGATCGATTCCTCGAGGGCGGCTACGGCGGCGTACTGATCGACGTGCTCAAACGTTCGCGCGTGATCGACATGCTCGACGAGCGCGGCGACGAGTTCGAAGACGCGGGTATCACGTTCATCTGTGGCGCCGGCGCGACACCGGGTCTCCTGACGGGCGCTGCGGCGCTCGCCGCCCAATCGTTCGTCGAGGTCACCGACGTCGAGATCTGGTGGGGCGTCGGTCTCAAGTCCGGCTACCAGGACAACCGCGGCACCGTCCGCGAGGATATCGCACACCTCCCCGAGTACGATATCGAGACCGCTCGCGACCTTTCGGACGCGGAGATTGAGGCCATTATCGACGACCACGACGGCGTCATCGAGTTCGAGGACATGGAACACGCTGACGACGTGCTCCTCGAGCGCGCGGGCGTCTGCGACGCCGAGGACGTGACCGTCGGCGGTGTCCTCGACGTCCGCAGCGACGAGAAACCGACGACGACCACCGTCAGCGTGACGGGAACGACATTCGACGGCGAGACGGCGACGAACACCTTCCAGCTCGGCGACGAGACGAGCATGGAGGCCAACGTCAACGGGCCGGCGCTCGGTTACCTGAAGACCGGCGTCCGGCGTAATCGTGCGGGCGAGTACGGTGTCCTCGGGCCCGCCGAACTGATGCCCGGATTCTGAACCGTATTGCCGGGCCGGACGAGTTTCCCGCGTCACCTCCGACTCGTGTCCTCCGTCGACCGAAACGGCCACACAGACGCCGTCACGCCGACGCGTCCGGTCGTGAACACTGACGTAATGCGTGCAACACAGAACCGTGAAAGTGAAACCATGGCACTGACACCGTACACCCGAATGGAAGACCGCGGGTTCGACCTCGAGGATCGACTCGACGTCCTCGAGGAATCCGATCTGAAACGAACGCTCTCCCCCGTCGACCGGGTCGCCGAGCGTGGCTACTTCGCACCGCCCTGTGGCGGCGAGCTACCGGTTCTCGACTCGGCCGAAGCGCTGGTGTTCGCCTCGAATAACTATCTGGGGCTGACCGACGACCAGCGCATTCAGGACGCGGCCCGGCAGGCCGCCGCAACCGTCGGCACGGGTGCCGGTGCAAGTCGACTCGTCACCGGCGACACGATGGTCCATCAGGACCTAGAACGCGTGCTCGCCGAGACGAAAGGGACCGACCGCGCACTCGCCTTCTCGTCGGGGTACGCCGCGAACGTCGGAACGATTACGGCCCTCGAGCCGGACGTGATCTTCTCCGACGAGTACAACCACGCGAGCATCATCGACGGCTGTCGGCTCACGGACGCCGACTCGATCGTCTACAGCCACTGCGATCCGACGAGCCTACGGACGAAGTTAGAGGAGCGAGCCAGAGCCGCCGGCAACGCGGACGAGTCGTGGCTGATCGTCACCGATTCCGTGTTCAGCATGGACGGGACCGTCGCACCGATCGCGGAACTCTGTGACCTCGCCGAGGAGTTCGGCGCGTGGGTGATGGTCGACGAAGCCCACGCGACGGGGCTCTACGCGAACGGCGGCGGCGTCGTCCAGTCGGAGGGGCTCGAGGATCGCGTCCACGTCCAGATGGGAACGCTCTCGAAGGCGCTGGCGAGCCAGGGCGGCTACGTCGCGGGGAGCGACGAACTGATCGAGTGTCTCTGCAACGACGCTCGTTCGTTCGTCTTTTCGACCGGGCTCGCGCCGCCGGCCGCCGCGGCCGCGAGCGAGGCGCTCCACGTCGCCCGCCACAGCGACGTTCGGGAACGGCTCTGGGAGAACGTGGCCCACCTCCGGGATGGTCTCGAGTCCATGGGGTTCGAGGTCATCGGCGATTCGCAGATCCTCCCCGTCCTCGTCGGCGACCGACGGGACGCGCTCGCGCTGGCCGACGGACTCCGCTCGCGAGAGGTTGTCGCACCCGCAATCCGTCCGCCGACGGTGCCGGAGGGGACGAGTCGAATCCGCGTCGCTCCGATGGCGACCCACGAACAGCGCGACATCGTCGCCTGCCTCGAGGCGTTCCGGGCGGCGGGCGAAGACGTCGGGATTCTCTGAGGACCACCGATGAGCGAGACCAGCACCACGACCGCGATCGTCGGAACCGGCACCGGTATCGGGAAGACCGTCGTGACCGCCGGGCTCACCCGCTGGCTCCGCGAGCAGGGAGTCGACGCTCGAGCAATCAAACCCGCCCAGACCGGCTATCCGCCGGACGACGACGCGGGCTTCGTCGCGGAGGCGTGCGGAGAGGACGAGGCCGCGACCTGTCCGCGCTATCTCGAGCCCGCACTCGCACCGCGCGTGGCCGCGGCCGAAGCCGGCGAGACGCTCACGTACGACTCGATTCTGTCGGCGTGCGAAGATGCGATCGCGGACACGTCACACCCGATCGTCGAGGGGATCGGCGGTCTTCGAGTACCGCTAGCTGAAGATCGCGAGGTGATCGACCTCGTCGCCGACCTCGAGGCGACCGCCGTCGTCGTCACCCGCTCGGGGCTCGGCACGCTCAATCACACCGCGCTCTCGGTCGAGGCGCTCGAGCGCCGCGGCATCGACATCACCGGCATCGTCTGCAACGAGTACGCCGGTGAGACGGTCGCCGAACGGACCAACCCCGCCGAACTCGAGCGCATGACCGGCTACGACGTCGAGACGGTGGCGCCGCTCGACGGTGAGACGCCGCGAGCGCTGGCTACCGGCGTCGAAAGCGCGCTCTCGTCGGACTTTTTGGAACGGGTTCTGATCGCTGACGGCTGACGGAACCGGAAAAAACGCCCGATCAATCGGCCGACGGCGTCGGCCGTTTTTCGTCGGCGGCAGTCTGCTCGTCCTCGAAACCGGTGTCCGTGGCGATATCGGAGAGTTCGACGACGGTCGCGACGACTTCGGACTTTCGGTGCTCGACCTCAAGGTGGACGCGGAGGTCCGTTCGGTCGTCGTGCGGTTCAGCACAGAGAGGACAGCGTAGCTTGTCAGTCATTCGCTCGATCACTGGAGTCTACTGTCGACGCTCTCTAAAGTAATAGTGTCGGTCGTTCCACATTCTGGTATTTCAACGTCGGCTGACAGTCCGCGACCGCGCAGTCACATGAAGTCGCTCAGTCCGGACTGGTCGTCGTCCGGTTCGGGATCTGCCGCTGGCGAGCCGGTATCGGACTCGCCGTCTTCGTTCCCCGAATCGGCGACCGCGGTCAGCGTCTCCTGATCGTTTTCGTCGTCGGATGTGTCCGTGTCGCTCTCCCCGTTCGAGTCGATGTCGGCCGTCTCGTCGTCGCTCGAGTCACCGGTGTCGAAGAACGCGCTGCCGGAGTGTTCGACGGTCTCCTCGGTGAGCAGTTCTTCGGCGTCCTCGACGACCGACTGGACCTTGTTGGTGTCTTTCCCGCTGCCGGTGATGAACGACACCTCCTTTTCGTCGAGATCGTAGGTTGCGGCCATCCGAACGGTGAGGTCGCGGTTCGTGCAGTGATGGGTCATCGCCGAAAGGAACGGGAGGATCTCCCGTCGTGCAGTGGCGACGCTCGTTCCCTCCTGTTCGGCGATACGTTCCGCGATGGCGTCACGGGTGTTCCGCGTCCCCTTGGTGCGGCCGAGTTTCGACCAGTAACTCGGCGGGCCGTAGCGGGTCCAGCCGCCTTTCGGTTCGCGTCGGGAGGCGGCGACACCGGCGGTCATGTTGTCCGTCGCGTAGCGCCAGTAGGAGTAGTTCTGGGTAGCGCGAACGCGGCCGAGCCAGCGGTCGGCGTTCGCGAGGTAGCCGTAGGCGTCGGCCAGCTCCGCCCCCTCGTAGTCCTTCGGCATGTTGTCCTCGATCCAGTTGAGCATCTCGTCGGGATTCTCGTCGACGTCGTAGGACGCCCGCAGCGCCTCCTCGGCGGTCGCCTCCTTGATGACCGTATCGAGGAAGTCGAAGATGCCTTCGGTCCGGTCGCGCTGGCTCGTGACGACGTCGTCGACGGTTAGCCGATCGGCTTCTTCGGCGACAGCCTGCAGGTCGTTGACCGCCGATCGCAGGTCGCCGCTCGTCGACTCGGAGATCTTTTCTAACGCTTCCTCCTCGAACTCGACGCCCTCACGTCGGCAGATGTCCCGCAAGACGGGGACGATCGAGCGTTTCGAGACGTCCCGGAACTCGATCGTCTCGCAGCTATTGCGCAGCGACTTACTCATGTCGTAGAACTCGTTGGCCACGAGGATCACCGGCTGGTTGGCCTCCTTGACGACGCGAGTGACCTCTCGAGAGCCGCCGTAGTCGGCGTTGCCGTGGAAGTTGTCCGCCTCGTCCATGATCACGAGTCGCCGGCCGGCGCCGCCCGCCGTGAGGGTCCCGCTCTTCGAGGCCTCGCCGGCGACCCGCTCGATAACGTCGGCTCCGCGGCTGTCGCTGGCGTTGAGTTCCATCACGGGCCAGCCCATGTCGTTGGCCAGCGCGTGGGCCGCCGAGGTCTTCCCGATGCCCGGACTCCCGTGGACGATCACGGCTTTTCGGTGATCGTCCCAGGTTTTCGCCCACTCCTCGAGGCTGTCGCGGGCCTTGTTGTTTCCGCGTACCTCCGACAGCGTGGTCGGACGGTACTTCTCGGTCCAGTCGCTCATTGTGATGTGGTTGGGGTGAGCCGCGTTTAGTGGTTGCGGAGCGTCACTGCTCGCCGACCGTCTTCAGGTCGAGACGGGACGTAACGCCCTCGTACGTGTCGTCGCTCGAGACGATCGTATCGCCGTCCGATTCGACGAGGTGAAGCGCGTCGAACGGCGTGAAGCCGTGATCTTCGACGTACGTTGCCGCGGCGACGACGGTATCGACGTCACCGCGTACCTCGACGAGGTTGGCGGCGTTCGTGACGACGCGTTCGGTGTCTCGGTCCTCGCGGTAGGCAACCAGAAGCAGTTCGATAAGTGTGAACTGTGACGTCCACAACTCGTCTCGTCGGTCTCGATATACCGACTCGGCGGCATCTCCGAGCCAGTCGTCGTCCTTGATGAGCGCCAGCAGAAAGTCGGTTTCCGCGTACATTTATCGCCCGGCTTCGTCGAGGGCCGCTTTTCGTGCGTTTTCACGAAGTTCGTCGGCCGACTTGTCGACGTCCGTGAACTCGTCTCTGAGCGCGTCGAGCGGATCGTCAGCGATTGGAACTAATTTGATTCCGTCGTGAAGTTGAACAATGTGATATCGGTCGCCGTATCGTTCTCGGACTTCCTTCGGGAGCGTGAGACGACCGCGGTCGTCTAGCGACGCATCGGTCATGTCTTGCGATATGGTGGGAAACGATAAAAATATTCCCTGCCTAAGTAAAATTACCCATCAACGATGGCAGCTACCCGCCTTGTCAACGGACACTCGACTACTGCATCCGGGATATCGAATCTCCATCGTATTCTGCAGACTTCTCCCGCAAGTCGTGCAGTACTGATGCGTGGGGTGAGCAGCGGTTGGGGGTTGCAGAGCGTCACTCCGTGTCGGCGGATTTCGGATCAAAACGAACTCCAACAGAGGGTCTGTAGACCGTTCCTACGTGGTGGATAGCCGTGACTGAACGATATAGACGACTCTTCGACGAACGATTCGATACCGATGAAGTCTCCGCTCGAGGACTCGATTCCACGGGCGTCGAATCCGGGGTCGGGGGCCGGAGACGACCGCTCCATCTGACAAACGACACCCTAGAGCGAAACGCGAAGATGCGGGCGGAACGCTTGTACAGATATTGATGTCTTCTATACGTGAACGTTGAAAGATTCTGGTATACGCTACCTTGGACAGGTCAAATAGCTCCTGATGAAAATAATCAGATGTGACAGATTAAACATGGTTTGATGTGTGTTGACCACGATACGTCGGCTATGGAACGGCGTACGTTTATCGCGACCACGGGAACCGGGATCGGAATCGGGGTCGGTGGCTGTCTGGACAGCGGGGGTACCGCGGACGAAGGGGACGAGACGACGGCCATCAACGATGGCGATATCGACACCGAGGGATCGACGGTCCCCGCGACGTTCGAGGTGGCGTCGATGTCGACGAACTCCCCCGTCGAGGGCGGGGAGTTGCTCGTTGTCGAGGCGACGATTGAGAACGTCGGCGACGAGGAGGGAACGACCGACGTCGACCTCGTCGTCGGCCACGATCCCAGCATCGAGGACAGCGAGATGTTGACGCTCGAGGCGGGCGAGATGGCCGACCTCACGCTCGAGTTCCAAGCCGGTTACCCGGCGGGCGACAGCGAGTCGTTCCCCGTCTGCGTCGATACGGGGGCTCACGAGGCTTGCGAGACGGTCGTCGTCGGAGAGGCGGAGAACGGGAACGGCGAACCGGACCCTGGGCGGGAGGTCACGTTCGAATCCTGCGAGCGAGCGACCGTCAGCGGAACGTTCGAGGAGGGCGACATCGCCTACGCGAGTACGGGATTCTACACGGAGGCGGGCTTCGGCAACACGATCATCGAAGACGGCATCACCGTCGGCGAGGACGTCGCGCCGTTCACTGGAACAATCACCTTCGAAATCGCGGACGGGCAGGCCGTCTCCGAGGGCGTCGACGGCGTCACCGTCACCGTCCCCGACTACGGGGAGTACGGCACGGCGATCACCGGGCTGACGACTGATCCGGGCGACTACGCCATCGCTGGCATCACCCACTCGAACCCGCATGCGGAAGATTGCCTCGCGGAGTTCGAATCCGAGTGGGAAGACGAGACCGGCCAGAACGGCGAGCCGACGCCCGCGACCTTCGAGGTAGCGTCGATGGCCACGAACTCGCCGGTTGGGGGCGGGGAGTTGCTCGTCGTCGACGCGACGATCGAGAACGTCGGCGACGAGGCGGGAACGACCGATGTCGATCTCGTCGTCGGCCACGATCCCAGCATCGAGGACAGCGAGATGTTGACGCTCGAGGCGGGCGAGACGGCCGACCTCACGCTCGAGTTCCAGGCCGGCCATCCGGCGGCAGACAGCGAGTCGTTCCCCGTTTGCGTCGATACGGGTGCCCACGAAAGCTGTCAGACGGTTACGGTCGAGTGATCCGATCGGAGTCGCAGGATTGTCGAGGGAACGAGGAGCGCAGGCGCTAACTAGCGCGACGCCGAACGACCCGTATGAACGTCGCGATCGTCACCGTCGGTGACGAGTTACTCGCCGGGACGACGACGAACACGAACGCCGCCTGGCTATCGAGCCAGATTACCGAGCGCGGGAGCACCGTCGAACGGATCCTGACGATTCCCGACGACCGAGCGCTCATCGCCGACTACGTCGCTCGCTGGGCCGACGCCTTCGACGCCGTCGTCGTCACTGGCGGGATCGGGGGGACGCCCGACGACGTCACCGTCGAAGCCGTCGCGGACGGACTAGACCGAAACCTCGTCGTCCACGAGCGAATCAGAGACCGACTGCTCGAGAAGGCGGCCGCGTTCCGGGAGGAGAACCCGGATCTAGTCGAGGAGTACGACCTGGACCTCGATCTCGACGCCGCGGCGTCGATCCCCGAGGGCGCGACGCCGCTCGTCACCGACGCGGGGTGGGCTCCGGGTTGTGTCGTCGAGAACATCTACGTCCTCGCAGGCATCCCCGACGAAATGAAGGCCACGTTCGCAGAAGTCGCCGACGAATTTCGGGGCGGCGGCGTCGCCCGAACGATTTACACGCCTGCACCCGAAGGGTCGCTCCACGACGCGCTCGAGGGCGTGACCGACCAGTTCGACGTCGCCGTCGGTAGCTATCCGCGCAGCGAGGATCGCCCGGGCCGAATCCGCGTGCGTGGAACGGACGAGAATGCGGTCGAGGGGGCGATAGCGTGGCTCCGAGAGCGCGTCGAGACGACGGAGTCGCCCGCGTGCGAGTGACGGAAAACGGAGCTGAGGTCAGCGGGAAAACTGAGCCGAGGTCAGCGATAGAGCGACAGGTAGAGCATGCCGAACCCGACGATGAAAGGAACCGTCTCGGCTATGTAAAACGCCGTCGGCGCCGACGAAAGCTGGGAGTTGATCGTCGTGAGTCCGACACCCATACTGAGAAAAGCGAACCCGATGAACGCGGATTCCAGCCGCTTCGATTTGGTCTGTGTGTACGACTGAAAGCTGATAAGCGTCAGTCCGAGCGAGAGCGCGAAGACGGCCATCTGCATCAGCATCAGGATCGCGTCGACGATCTCGTTCATTCGTACTCACCGCTCCACGAGTGGTGCGTGTGTCCGCTACGGATGTGAGGTGTGCCGTGCATCTGTGCGGGCGTTATTTCACACCGAGTTCGTCCCAGAGCTTCGTGAAGCGATCCGGTAGGTTCTCTTCCCGGAAGATACGGATGTCGTACTCGTCGTCTTCTAACGAGATGACGGTGCTGTTGAAGTTACACGTGAACTCTTTGTAGTGGTTCCCGTCGTCCGCGACGAGGGTTCGATCCTTGATCAGTTCGTTCTCCTCGAGCAGTTCGAGGCGTCGATAGATCGTCGGCTGAGAGAGTTCGAGGCGCTCGGCGAGTTCTTTCGCGGAGCCGGGTTCGCGGCTGATCGAGGCGAGGACGGTTCGAGCGTGCTCGTCCCCGATCGTATTCAGAATTTCCTCGATGGAGGACTCGTCATCCATATGCTATTGCGTTGGGAGACTCATAGCAAAAGGTTTTCCGAGTGTCGAGGAAAGTTAGCGTTACCGACAGGTCCGGCCGACAGCGACGGATAACGGCCACCAGAGACGACCTCACGACTAAAGAAGCCTGAAACGGGCTCGGTGTTCGGCAACACCCCCGTTTCCAGTGATGGGGTTTTAATATGTGGGCGATCGGTAGGGGGTGTTTTCAGATCGCGAGAACACCTATTTATACCCCTTCTCTGGCTCCGAAGTCAGTGTCGATGATATATGCTGGATGGCTCTAATGGGCAGGTATGGCAACGACAGGTGGCGTATCAAACGGGATGACCGAACCGTGTGATGTCTGTGAAACCAGTACCCTACACGAGGTCAGCATCCAACTCGTGACAGAGAGCATGAACGAAGACAACGCGCAGTACTCTCGCGAGCCCTACCGGGTCCGAGAGTGTACACGGTGTGGCAACCGCGACAGTCAGCGAATGAATAACGCGTAACCAGTTCGTATTCCCTTACCACTGGTTTTTCTCGGCGTTTCGGGCCGTCTCGAGGATTCGAAACGCCACCGTGGCGAAACTTCCGGCAACTCGTCTTCAGTAGCTACTTGAGTCGACCGTCCAACCGTCGCATATGAGCGGCCGTGGGCCAAAACGAGAACTCGCGGAGAAGATTGCCGGGGAGATCACGCTGAGCGACGACCCTGGTGCCACCCTACGCAAATGGCGGACCGATTTCGACATCTCCCAAACCGATCTGGCGTCGGAGCTGGACATCTCCTCGTCGGTTATCTCCGATTACGAGAGCGGCCGGCGCGAGAGTCCCGGTATCGGTGTCGTGCGCCGACTCGTCAGGGGACTGCTGACGATCGACGAACGACGGGGTGGCGACCGCATCCGACAGTACGGCCGCGTCCTATCGGCCGGCTTCGACAGCGACGTCGTCTACGATCTCCAGGAGTACGCGACCTCGATCCCCCTCGAGCGACTCCACGACGACCTCGACGCAACCGTGGTCTCCCCGGGCAACACCGACCACATCAGCGGCCACACAGTGATCGATAGCATCGAGGCGATCACCCGCCTCTCGAGCGAGGAGTTCTTTCGACTCTACGGCCAGAGCACGAACCGAGTGCTGGTATTCACCAACGTCACGCGCGGCGAAGGCGTCGGCATCGCGCTGCGCGTCCTCAACCCGACACCGAACGCCGTGATCCTCCACGGTCTCGAGGAAGACGAACTGTGGGACCACGCGGCGGAACTCGCCCGCATCGACGGCTACTCGCTCGCCGTGACCAACGCCGGGCTAGACGAGATGCTCGAACGACTCGCCAGCCTCGAGTGATCGACATGCTCGACCGACTCGACTGGGCCGAACGACTGACGGTCGCGCTGACGGTCGTTTTCGCGATCACCCTGATGCTACCGTTGCAAACGGAGAACGCGATCGTCTGGGTCGTCTGGGGAGCCGCGATGGTGGTGCTGTCGGGAACTGCACTGGTCCTGATGAACCGGGCCGACTCGCCGGCGGACGAAACGGCCGACTGAGTAAACCGATCAGCTGTGACCGGCCAGGAGCCACAGGACACTGATCCCGGTTCCCGTCAACGCGACCGCCGCGAGCACACAGCCGGCGATCGTTCGCCGAAACTGGTGGTCGACGCTGCGCTCGCACCCGCTGGCGACGACGAACTCGCCGAACGAGTCGCTGGCCGTGATCGTCGGGAGCGTCGTCGGTCGCAAATCAGTCAGCGACGTCGGTCCGGACTCGGCGTGACTCTCGGGGCTGTCCCCCGACTCTCCTCGTGCGATTAGTTCCGCAGTATCGATCGATTCGATGGACGAGTTGGGACGAGCGACGCCGATGACCGACAGTTCCTCACCCGGTTCGATCCTCGTTTCTCGGTAGCGCTCTCGGCGCTCGGTCGGCTCGTACTCGGTCTCACGGACGAGATACCGGAGCAGCGATCCGGACGGGCGGTCGCCGCTGGGGACGATCGTCGTCGTCTCGGTCTCGAGTCGGAGCGCGGCGTCCGTCGGGTCGACGGCGACCCGGCCGGTCTCGTCCTCGAGAACGAACGTCGTTCGAACATTATTGACGGGAATCGTTTCCCGGAACGCCGACGAGAGCAAGCCAGTCGAACCGCCGGCCCCGAAGTCGTCGCCCTTCGGCGTCGACTCGTCTTCGACGAGGTCTCGAGCGACGGTCAGGTCGTAACAGACGGCGTCGCGACCCGAGAGCGGGGCTTCGTGCGAGTCCGTCGACGCTCGAACCGTTCCCGAAACCTGAATGTGCCCCGTTTCGACGGCGGCGGCGTCGACGACGGGTGTTCGCCGGACGGCGGCGTACGACCGGAGCGTGGTCACCGCGCCGCCCGCGTAGTAGAATCCGGCCCAGACTGCGGCGAAACTCCCGACCAGCAGGACGATAGCGAGCCGTCGCTCACTTCGAGCGCCGCCGAGAGCCACCGGGTACGTGCCGCCGAGCGCGAACGGAAGCCAGGTGACGACCGTCGCGAGCAACGCGAGGAATGCGTACTGGCGGATGCTGAGGTCGATGCGCTGACTCCAGGGGAGTCCGGAGCGTTCGCTGTAGGCCGCGAGACCGACGCCGACGAACCAGACGTGGAGGAGCAAGAGGAGTGCGAGCAGGTCCAGTCCCGTGATCGACGAGTACGCGGCGACGCCCGATGACGGGACCGACATAGTGTGCTACTGCAGACACTGCTCTGTGAGTGAAAGTACATCTTTCGGAGTAGCGCACCGGACCGGGTTTGTCGGTCGGAGCGCAGCGACGCTCAAGCGATCTGGTCTTCGTACTCCTCGGCGCTCAGCAGGGCCTGGAGTTCGTCGGTGTCGTCGGCGTCGATCTCGAGCATCCAGCCCTCTCCGAAGGGGTCCTCGTTGACGAGTTCTGGGGCGTCAAACAGGTCCTCGTTAATGGCCGTTACCTCGCCGCTGACCGGCGCGTAGAGGTCCGAGACGGCCTTGATCGATTCGATGACGCCGAACTCGTCTTCCTGCGTGAGTTCGTCGCCAGCCTCGGGGAGTTCGACGAAGACCACGTCGCCGAGTTCGTCCTGTGCGAAGTCGGAGATGCCGACTCGGACGGTGCCGTTTTCCTCGAGTGCCCACTCGTGCGATTCCAGATAGCGTCTGTCGTCGGGAATTTCGAAACTCATAGTTATACGGTATCGATGAAGGGTGTTGTTTCAACTCTTGCCTTTTTCGACTGGCCGCGGACGACGACCTGCAGGGTCGTCCCCGGCTCCGCGTATTCGGTCGGCACGTAGCCGAGCCCAATCGCCTTCTCGAGCGACGGGCTCATCGTCCCGCTCGTGACGGAGCCGATGACCCGGCCCTCGGTGTTCGTGATGTCGTAGCCGTGACGGGGGACGCCGCGGTCGATCAGCTGGAAGCCGACGAGTTGCTCCTCGACGCCGTCCTCGCTGACCCGCTCGAGGGCGTCCCGGCCGACGAAATCGGTGTCCAGATCCACCGTGAAGCCGATACCGGTCTCGTAGGGAGTTCGCGGATTCGACTCGAGGTCGAAGTCCTGTCCGGCCAACAAGAGCCCCGCCTCGATCCGCAACGTGTCTCGAGCGCCGAGTCCGCAGGGCTGGCAGTCGAACAGCGACCAGATCTCCGTCGCTTCCGACCACGGAACGATCAGTTCGAAGCCGTCCTCGCCGGTGTAACCCGTCCGGGCGATCCAGCAGCTGACGTCGTCGATCGTTCCGTACTGGGCCTCGAACCGGGAGAGGTCGGTGACGGATTCCTCGGTGACGTCCGCAACGAGATCGGCCGCGTTCGGTCCCTGCACGGCGAACATGGCGTACTCGTCGGTTCGGTTGTCGACGGTCGCCTCGAGCCCCCACTCGTTGCGGTAGCCGATCCACCGTTCGTGGGTCGCCTCGTCGGTTCCGGCGTTGGGAACGAAGAGATAAGTCGGCTGGTCGACGACTTCGTCGTCGTCCGGCAACCGATAGACGACGGTGTCGTCGATGATGTGTCCCTCCTCGTCGGTGATCGCAGCGTACTGGGAGTCACCGACCTCGAGTCGGCTGATGTCGTTCGAAGTGAGCCGTTGCATCAACTCGGTCGCGTCCGGTCCGGTGACGTGAATCTGGCCCATGTGCGAGACGTCGAAAATGCCGACATCCTCGCGGACGGCCTCGTGTTCCGTCCGGATCGAATCGAACTCGACCGGCATATCCCAGCCGCCAAACTCCGTGAACTTCGCGCCTTGCTCGGCGTGAATCCCACGTAACGGCGGCGTCTGAAGCGGCATATGCGAGCCATCACCCGCGGAGTAGTAATGTCTTTTCGTCGGCCGGCGGCGAAAGCGGGGGGATTCATGCAGTTCAATTGATCTTTCAGACTCGGACCGAGTGTTCAGTTCAAATGGAGACGTTACCGCTCGTGGTGACCAAACCACGTGCAGTGGCGCGCACTGAGCCGCGGTGAACCGACAGTGAGCCGCGGCTTGAAGATGCGCGAGGGATGAGCGAGCGACTCCGGAGCGAGTGAATCGGTTGGGGAGGACGTGGGACTCATCGTTGGCAGCGACAGCAACACGCTCGTCCTCACCGACACCTCATCAACAGAGATCCGTTCACTACACATGCTTATCGAACACTGAACTGTCTATCAGGGATAAGGAATATTCAGATTACCGTGCTGAATACAAGGCGCGAACGCAACACGAGATGAGATTCAAACTGCGTAGGGTGGTGTTCAAAACGCCGCTGTGAATAGATTCCAGTACCACGCTTGCCAGAGTAAGACGAGAAGTGCCATTACCAGCGTGGTCAGATATACCAGACCGTACCGGCTAGTTGATCCTGCATCGAGGTCGCGGGCGACGAAAACTCGTTGCCACTCAATGCCAACCGAGACCACCGTGACTACGGCTCCGATGGCCAAGACGTACAGCAGCACGAACGTCAGCCGTTGCCAGAGCGAGAAGCCGTACACCCAGGACGCCATATCGAACGGCGGATTCAACGCGACGCCACCGATAAACGCCACCAGAAGGGCAACACATCCCAAGATTGCGAGGCGAGGGCGGTTCAGATACCCGCGCATCGCTCCCCAACCGCGGTGTCGATAGGCGTTGATCGGCCAGATGACAATCGTTGAGAGGAGGGTCACAATAACTGCGCCGGCGAGACTGACCTGGAAACCCGCCGTCTCGTACCACGAGAGGCGTTCGAATGGTGGTGCTGGTGCGTTCATGTAGAGGTAGCCATCTTCGATCGCCACGCTCGTCTGGCCGAAGCTTGCATCATCGTCGGTTTTGGGCTCGAAAACGCCCGGTTCGACCTCGACCCATCGAGTCTTCTCACCTGCTGATGATGTGAGTTCGAGCACGCCGTCATCGGTCACGGAGGCCGTCACTGTCCCTTGAGCCAGCCCCAGGAACTTTTCGTGTGTCGTCTGGAACGTTGTCATCCGGTACTCCCCGGCGTACTCGTCCGCTCGATCAGCCGTCGCCGGGTCCGATTCGATCGAACTCTCGGCCGGTACGAATCGCTCGTCGATGAATCCGTCGAGGACATCGTCGAAGGGTGCCATCGAATTGAAGCTCACGAAGAGACCAACGTCGTGTTCGGGAAACAAGACGAACAACGTGTGAAAGTACTCGGTTCCACCGGTATGCATGACAAGTTGCTCGCCACGATATTCGCTCAACATATACCCGTATCCCAATCCTTGTACACCTGGATGATTCGTCGCCTGCTGATCGAACATCTCCACGACTGACGCAGGCTCGAGGATCTGGACATTTTCACCGTCGTGTTCGACTGCTCCGTCCTGGAGTTTAGCGAGCGCAAATGCACCCATGTCGGGTCCGGTGGCACTCACCGAACCAGCTGGCGGAATACCAACGATCGTCGGATCACGCGTTTCGAACCCGTCGTCGACCGGGACGTGCCCCTTCGAAAGCGTTCGGTCTTCTGGAGCGGGTTGGACAAACGTGGCGCTGTCCATCCCCAGTGGGTTGAAAATTTCGTCCTCAATGTGGGACTCGAGGGGTTTGCCGTACGCTTCCTGAACGACGAGGCCGGCAAGGACGGTACCGTGGTTCGAATACGAGATCGTCTCGCCAGGCTCCCAGATCTGTGGCGGCATCTCCGATTCGAGTTTTTCTTCCCATTCATCGATCTCGCTGTGTTCCTGGACGAAGATCCCTTCGAAGCGGTCATCGTATCCTCCTGAGTGCGTTGCAAGGTGTGCAAGCGTTACCTCGTCGTCGCCTTCGAACTCGTAGGCATCGAGGTACGTCCCGACTGGTTCATCGAGGTCGAGCGTGCCATCTTCTACGCCCTGCATTACCGCGGTCCAGACCAGCAATTTCGAGACCGATCCGATCATGAAGGAGGTTTCATCCGGATCGACAGACTCACCCGTCTCGTAGTCGGCATACCCATAGCCCTCAGCGTGGACGATCTCGTCTCCCTCCACGTACGCGACCGTTGCCCCTGCCACGTCGTGTTCAGTTATCGTCTCCTCAATCATCGAATCGATAACCTTCGGTTCAAGTGGTTCGTCACCATCCACTTCTTGTGCATCCGCAGCGTCCCCGGTACCCACTGCGAATGGCCCAATCATAGCCATTGCAAGAAGTACACAAATCGTTAGAACGGTCGCGTTAGAGTTGAACTGCATGTGCGTAGACCCCATTGGTTAGACTGAGTAGGCGAGTGAAATCGATATAGGGCTATTGCTGGTTCTCTTCGTATAGGAAATACAGAAAGTACCGGGTTAATATGGAGTAGTTCTGTTGGAACCCTACTCCTCAGCCGTATTGTAACTTGGGCTACACGCACAGTATGGATGCAGAAGTACCTTTTTCCGCCTCGGGATTCCTCACTTCGTTCGGAACCGCTCTCTGCTCACGGGCACGAAGTGCCCGTTCGCACGGCTCGCGGGACCTTTGGTCCCGCGCTGGGCGCAAAAATCTACGCTAAAAAGGCCGCTCGCTCCCGTTGGTCGCTCGCGGGTGCTGCGCT
The DNA here is from genome assembly GCF_000383975.1 of Natronorubrum tibetense GA33. Classification (NCBI taxonomy): domain Archaea; kingdom Methanobacteriati; phylum Methanobacteriota; class Halobacteria; order Halobacteriales; family Natrialbaceae; genus Natronorubrum; species Natronorubrum tibetense. The sequence goes on from NZ_KB913017.1 coordinate 3,895,069, forward strand.
TGTGGCTCGACCGCAGCGGTAACTCCCTACCCTGTACTGAGCATCCGCCCCTCCGCGTTGATCGCGCTCTGACTCGTGCGACATTCACGCTCTGTATTCAGCACAGTTCTCACAATATCACTGAGATTTGGTGGAAGTTACAGCGATAAGTTTTCCCAGCGAGTCAACTACCCCACCCTACTTCGCTCACCCTGACGGGTTCGCTCGTGGAGGGTGGGGCTTGTCCATGAACTCGGCCTCGAACCCATCCAGGTGGGCGGTGAACCCGCCACTTGGCGTCGCCGTTCCAGACTTCAGGGCAAGCTGACTGTTGCCCGTCCGCCGAGACGACTGTTGGCCTCGACGGACATACCGTATTCCGATATTTTTCGCTGCGTTGTAATCTGCGTTCGCCTTCGACTCGCACTTCACACAGTGGAAGTCGTTTCGTGCTGGACGATTCTCGTCTGCTGTGAACCCACACTCGGCGCACCGTTTCGACGTGTACGCTGAACCAACTTGCTCCACCGAAACGCCCATCGCTTCGGCCTTGTACTCCACCTGTTCGTACAGCGTTCTGAACGCCCATTTGTGTCCCCACGATGCGCCTGTGCAATCGCGGATGTCTGTCAGGTCCTCGAATGCGATCACGTCGCACTCATACCGAAGTGCTTCGTTCACAATTGCATTCGACGCCCGGTGTAGCACGTCCCGGACGTACCGGAGTTCCCGGCCACTCGACTGTTCGAGCGTTCGGTGGGCGCTTCGCGTCCCGATCTGTTGGAGTCCACCACGCACTTTCTCAAACTCACGGAGGTTGTGGGTTAGCTCCCGTCCGCAAAAGAAGTAGGCGGTGCTGGTGACAGCGAGGTTTTCGATACCAAGGTCAACCCCGAGGACCGTTCCGTCCTCGGCGGTGTTCCTCTCAGCATCGTTCTTGTGTCGGCGGAAGCCGATATGCAGGAAGTAGTCACCGTCACGGGCGGTGAGCGTACTTTCCGTGACGTTCCATGTGTCTGAATCGAGATACTGCCGTTGGTAGCCATCGTCGGCGTCGGGGAGAGCGAGCTGACATCGGACTCTGCTCTCTGTTGTGGAGAGCGACACGGTATCGTCCTCAAACAACATCATGGTCCGGGTGTCGTACTTCACTGTGGGTGCAGTGAATGTTGGCTTGCTCACCTTCTTGCCTTTGGACCGACGTTCGATACAGCCGGTGATGGCTTGGGCGGCTTGGTGGGTAGCGAGAATCGCGTGCTGACTACCGAGGTCGGTTTGTTCGCGTACGTCATCGTAGGCGAGGGGTTGCACGTCGCTTTTAGCGTTGCATTTTTTCCACGCCATGTCAGTGGCGATTTGACAACCACGCTTCCACTCGGAGATAGTATCTTCGAGAAGGTCGCGTTGCTCGTCCGTGATTTCGAGACGAGTGATTGCCGTCCGACGCACGTAGTCGTCTGCCACAGTTTCAGTGTGATTGTGTGGCTACTTATGGGTAAGCGTTTATAGTCTATACGAACGCGCTCCTCCCCTCCCTACTCACTCGTTTCACTCGTTCCTTGAGGAAGGGGACTCCACGCTACCGCTTCAGTTGAATGACCGGCTCGAGTGCGTCGAGCCGGTGTCGCTCCGACCCGGTTATCGCCCCCGTTCGTCGATTCGAAGCTCGTATTCGCCGCTGCCGCTGTCGGCGTCGACCCGTACCCTGATCTCTTCGTCGCCCGAGAGCTCGAGCGAGACCTCCTCGGACGCGCCCGATCCAGTCGACGACTCGTCGTGGATCCATTTGCTTGGCGGGAGTCCGTTGGCCGTCACGTAGAGATCGAAGTCGGCATCCGATGGCCCCTCGAGCGTGAGCGTCGCCGAACACGGGTCGTCCGTCCGAAGCGAGTAGGTGTACCGGTCACTGTCACCCGTCCAGCCGGCGTCGAGTTCGCCGTCGAAGCGTTCGCTCGCGGTTTCGTTGCCGCAGCTGGGTTCCTCGTCGTCATCGTCTGGCTCATCTTCGTCGGGTTGGTCGTCGTTAGGTTCCTCCTCGTCAGGTTCGTCTTCGTCAGGTTCGTCTTCGTCAGGTTCGTCTTCGTCAGGTTCGTCTTCGTCAGGTTCGTCTTCGTCAGGTTCCTCCTCGTCAGGTTCGTCTTCGTCAGGTTCCTCCTCGTCAGGTTCGTCTTCGTCGGGTTCCTCCTCGTCGGGTTCGTCTTCGTCAGGTTCCTCCTCGTCGGGTTCGTCGGGGTCGCCACCAGTTTCGTCGATGACCTCCTCGGGGCTCAGCTCCTCCCTGTCGAGTTCGATCCACATCACGTCTGGCTGGTCGAGATCGATCGACGTCACCGGACCGGAGACGGTGAAGGCATCGCCGTATCCGCCGCCGGTAACCCCGCCGGCGCGGACCGTCTCCCCCTCCTCGTCGATGAAGTCTTCGGCAGTGTACGTGCCGCCCTCGATGCTCCTGCCGGATGGACTGTCGTACGGTGCCTCGGTGAACTCGACGGTATCTTCGGCCGTGAACTCGTAGCCCGCGTTGCTGGCGTCGGGTTCAGTGATGAACGCGAGGAGACGTTCCTCGAGTTCGTTGTCGTCATCTTCCTCGCCGTCGTCTTCCTCGCCGTCGCGCTCGTCACCGTCGTATCCCTCGGGAACGGTAGTTACGGCCTCGCCGGCGTCGACGCGACCGTAACCCTGCGCGTTCGAGGAGAGACCGACATCGACGGCCGTCGACTGCAGGTGCTCGCGCACTTCTCCTCCCGAGAGGCCCGGGTACGCCGACAGCACCAGTCCGGCGACGCCGGCGACGACCGGAGCCGCCATCGACGTGCCCGACATTCTGGTGTAGCTGTCCCAGGGAACCGCCGAAATAAGGCGGGTGCCGGGCGCAGCGAGGTCGATCTGGGACCCCCTGTTGGAGAACGACGCGAGCGAATTGCTGGCAGTGAGCGCCGAGACGGCAACTACGTCATCGTAAGCCGCCGGGTACGCGACGCCGTACGACCCCGAGTTGCCGGCGGCCGCGACGACCAACACGTCGTTGTCGACGGCGTACCGACAGGCCGAACGGAGCGTCCGATAGTCGCTCGAGGAACCCAGCGAGAGGTTGATGACATCCGCGCCGGCGTCGACCGACCACTGGACCGCGTCGGCGATATCGGAAAGCGAGCCCCGACCCTGCCGGTTGAGCGCTCGAGCGGAGAGCAACGAGCAGTTGCTGATTCCGGCATGGCCAGTGCCGTTGTTCGTTCCGCCGCCGGCGATGCCGCCGACGTGGGTGCCGTGTCGTTCGTCACCGGCGATCGGGTACGGATCGCTGCCGCCACTGACGAACTCGCGTCCGTGATTCGAGACGCTGTCGTCCATGTGGTCCTCGAGCACCGGGTGGTCGTACTGGATCCCCTGATCGACGATGGAGATGGTGACGTCATCGCTTCCGTAGGTCGTCTCCCACGCGGTTTCGCAGTTGACCTGTTGGGGCGCGTGCTGGCTGCTGTAGTAGGGATCGTTGGGCGTGCCGAGGGCCTCGAGCGTCGCGTTCTCTTCGGCGTACTCGATCTGATCGATGTTGGTGAGCGTTTCGATGAGTGACTCGCGAGCCGACTCCGGCAGTTCCTCCGGGAGAGAGACGACCGCGTAGTGGATCGTCTCGTTCGTGTGTTCGATCCCCGCGTCGCCGGGAATCTGCGGTCCGATTTCGCGATCGATGTCCGATACCGACGGCGAAACTCCGATAAGAATCTCGTCTTTTTTCGGGCCCGGGTCCCGACCATCGTCCCGGTCGTCGGCGCTGACGAGTCCGGTCGAAGCGAGCAGCCCGCCGACTGAGACCGAACCGGCTCCGGTCAGGATCGACCGCCGGTTGTATCCGCTTGTGTCGTCATCCCCTGGGGGATCGTTCTGTTGCATGGAACGAAAGTCATCAAAACTTGAACTTAGTAAAACCTTATCGAACTTCGATTCGTTTATTTCTAGAAATATGCGCAGCCTACACCCAGGATCAAAATACAATTGCAGATAAAAGAGGAACATTTGAATTACGGCCCTTAGATACTCGCGAAACGACGAACAAACACGTCGCGAGTTTCCCAGCCGTGCGTCGAATACGAGAGTGACTCGAGTCGGGTTATTGCCCGCTAACCGATGTCGCCAATCCCGCCTCAGTCGGTGCCTTTCGGTAGAACTATTTCTCGCGCGCGGAAATCGGACGGCATGATCGACCGCGTTCGCGCCCGTCTCGCTCGCCTCGCGGAACCCGACCCCGAACTCGAGACCGAGCCGACGGTGGGGCTGCTCGTCGACGGGCCGAACGTCCTGCGCGACGAGTTCGACGTCGACCTGAACGATCTTCGTGACGTCGCCCGCGATCTCGGCCACGTCGGCGTTATTCGCCTCTATCTCGACGAACACGCCACGCCGGGTCTCATTCAGGCCGCCGAGGCGCGGGGATTCGAGGTGATCATCACCAGCGGCGACGTCGACGTCAAACTCGCCGTCGACGCGACCGCGCTGTGCAGCGAGGGGACCATCGACCGGCTGGCGATCGCCTCCCGCGATACGGATTTCAAACCTGCCCTCGAGTACGCGGGGACCGTCGGCATCGAGACGATCGCCGTCGCACCGGGGTCACACGGCCGCTCGGACGCGTTGCAGAACGCGGCCGACGAGGCGATTACGCTCGGTACCTGACGGCCGGTTCGCTCGAGGCGCACGTCCGGTCTTCGATTCGCGACGAGGGGATCGACATCGATCCCACCGAGCGAGACTGAATCTTCAGGTATTCGAACGCCTGCACAGCCGCGATGAGTATCAGAGGACAGGTGTCAAACTCGCGCTCTATCGGAAGATCATCACCACTCACGACGGTGAGATCTGGGTCGACTCCGAGCCCGGGAGGGCTCGACGTTTTCGTGGTACTCCCGCCGGCACGCTTCGAGACGTGGTCACGAGTCTCAATTGCCTCGGTTCGGTCCGAAGTCGGAGATTTTTCCCGCGCGGGCCGCCCACCGTCGGCTATGATCGACGACGAGACGCCGGTGCTGGATAACCACCTCCACCTCGATCCGGACAACCACCGCGGCATCGACGCCGTCCGGGACTTCGCCCACATGGGTGGCACGCACTTGCTCGTGGTGAACAAGCCCTCCTGGCACCTCGGTGTCGAGGCCGAGGCCGGTGAGGATTTCCGGGCCGTCTTCGAGCGAACGATCGATATCGTCGCCGAGGCCGACAAGGAACTCGAGGGGCGAGCCTGGCCCGTACTGGGCATCCATCCCGGCCTGATCTCGCGGCTGGTCGATGACCGCGGGTTCAGCCCCGAGGACGCGCGCGACCTGATGCAAGCCGGAATCGACGTCGCGGCCGAGTACGTCGAGGCCGGCGACGCGCTGGCGCTGAAGTCCGGCCGTCCACACTACGACGTCGAGGATGCCGTCTGGAACGCCTCGAACGATGTCATGTGCCGCGCGTTCGAGCGCGCCGCCGACCTCGAGTGTGCCGTCCAACTCCACACCGAAGCCAGCGAGGAGATGACCGAGGTGGCGGAGTGGGCCGAGGAGGCGGGACTCCCGCGACACAACGTCGTCAAACACTACGCAGGCGGCCGACTCGAGGGACCGATTCCGAGCGTGATGTGTGAAAAAGACGCCCTCGAGACGGCCGCCGAACGGGGCGAGCCGTTCCTGATGGAGACCGACTATATCGACGACCCGGACCGGCCCGGAGCCGTCCTGGGACCGAAGACGGTCCCGCGACGCGTGCGGTGGTTGCTCGAGAACGGTCACGCGGATGCGGTTCGAAACGCACACGTCGAGACGCCGGATCTCGTCTACGGAATCGACACGGAAGGGACCCTCTAACGGCCATAGCCCGCCCGTACGGCTTCGTTCGGTTCCGCATACAGTAGAGAAAGGCATTTCAAGCGGCCGGTGTAGGTGTCTGTATGAGCAATCCCCCGACCGAGTTCTACTCGGAGGAACGCTGGCAGAACTGGATCGGCCGAATCAAAGACGAAGAGATCGATCCGGAAGACGAAGACTCGGCGCGACTCCTGTTGAACCTGCAGGACGACACGGCGATCGCGATCGCAAAGATCGTCGCCGCCTACGACGACGGGGATCTCGAACAGGAGGAAGCGCTCGAGGAGATCAACGAGGTCCGCGAGATCGTCCTCAGCGAGGTCGATATCGAAGACGAGGAGAAACTGATCCTCGTCGACGGCGTCCAGACGAGTCTCGTCTGCGTCTTCTTCGCCGCCGAGGAGTACATCGCCGGCGGCCCACCGGAAGAGGGCAGCGTGGGCGACTATCTCGGCGCCGCGGCCGACGCCGAGGCCGACGAGGAACTCGACGCCGCGCTCGGCTACGCTGCACAGGCCGGGACTCTCATTATCGACGGCGAAGCGCTGGATATGGGCGTCGCGGAGGACCTCGAGTACGGACTCGTCACCGAGTGGATCAACGGACTCGACAGCCTCCAGAGCGCGATGAGCGACCCGGAAGTCGTCGAAGAAGACGAGTAGGCGACGCTACATCGGGAGTCGACGCGTCGACCGTCCCGCCGATCGATCGGGCGATCGTCCCGGTCGACGACCGAGGCATTCCGACCCGGGGATTCGGTCCGATCACCGTTCGCCGAACGTGATTCTTCGAGCCGTTCGTTACTTACAACGACTGACACGCCGTATTTCTGGATCGAGCGGCTGGAGTTACTCGAGCCGCTCTCGAAACGTTCCAGATTGTGGTACTGTCAATACTGGCCTCGTTTTATCCTCGGCGGTGTTTCCCTTCCCCGCCGCTGGACTGGCCGTATTGTGACCGAATCACACGAGAGGAGTGGCAGATTTCAGCCCCTCGAGCGAAACCATGTGGGCCGCCAAAATGGCAGTATAGAGCCTTACAAACACGAGTCCGAGACTCACCGCGGCATCAGCTCACTCGAGACGCACACGTAACCCCGGCCGTCTCTCCACCGTCGCAGGTCCCGTCAGACGTTTCCGGTCCCCCAAAGGGTTTAAATGTGGTAATTATATCTCATTACACGATATGACGGCAAACTTCCCCAAATACGTCGACATCGACTATGAGGATGGTGAGGGTGAAGATCCCGAGGATTATCCACACGTTCAGGATCGAATCGAGAAGGCAATCGAGGTCACCCGAAAGGGCCTCGAGGAGTACGAGAACCCGGCCGTGATGTGGACCGGCGGCAAGGACTCGACGCTCACGCTGTACTTCATCAAAGAGGTCGCCGAGCGCTTCGACCTCGAGGTACCGCCCGCGGTCTTCATCGACCACTACCAGCACTTCGACGAGATCCACGACTTCGTCGACCACTGGGCCGACGAGTGGGATCTCGAGGTCTACTACGCACGCAACGAAGACATCGGCGACATCGTCGAGGAACAGGGGCTGACCCCCGGCGACGAGATCGCAATCGAGGATCTCTCCGAACACAACCAACACCACGTTCGGGAGATCCTCGAGTACGAGGAAGACGAGTTCCCGTTCCTGCTTGACACCTACGTCGGGAATCACTTGCTGAAGACGGTCGCGCTCAACGACGCGCTCGAGGAGTACGACATCGACGGCGTCATCTCCGGCGTTCGCTGGGACGAACAAGAGGCCCGCGCCGACGAGACGTTCTTCTCGCCGCGTCACGACCCCGACATCTACCCGCCCCACGACCGCATCCAGCCAATTCTGCAGTTCGACGAAGCCGCGGTGTGGGAAGCGTTCTGGAACTTCGTGGTTCCGGACACGGTCGAGAACTTCCCGGACGACGGCTACGTCCCACAGAGCGACGACGACCTCCCCGAAGGCGTCGAGCAAGAAGACATCCCGATTTCACCGAAGTACTTCGCCGGCTTCCGTTCGCTCGGCAGCGAGATCTCGACGGAAAAGAGCGAAGAGGAGCCTGCCTGGCTGCAGGACCTCGACGGAACGACCGAACGCGCTGGCCGCGCCCAGGACAAAGAGGACCTGATGGAGCGCCTGCGCGATCTCGGCTACATGTGATCGCGGTCGACAGTCGCTAACCGACGCCGACTCGATTTTCTTTCCCCGTTCGCTCTCCGTTTCGGACGATTCAGGACTCGAGCAGTCGCGTGCTGCTCGAAACGAAAACCGACAACTCTCAGTTCGTCGCGCGGTACTCGCCGAATTTGACCCCGAGTGCCAGCATAATCGCGCCGAAGACGACCATCGACGGCGCGACCATCATCAGGATCGTTTCGGTCACCATCATGTCCGAGGCGATCATCCCGCCGACGCCGATGGCGATCACGGCGACGAACGCGACTGCTGTCGTTACTTCGTTGAACTCCATATGCGACCGTTAGGAGTCGATCACCTAATCATATCGGAAATCGGTAAGCAGTTTTTGTCCGTGGAAAACGGGCGTTGGCGCGCCGCTACTGCGAGGGCCGCACAAGATTCGCCAGCGCAACGAGGGTTCCGAGGAACCAACCCAGCGGAATCGAGATTCCGAGCCACATCGCCGCGTAGGCAGCTCCCTCGAGTTGGTAATTCCCGCGCAGGTACTCGTTCAACCCGCCGACGAAGAGGACGTTGTCGAGCGCCCACGCCGCAAACTCGTAGCTGGGGTCGAGGATGTACGGGTGCAGCGACGGCGTCACGAGGGCGGCGACGACCGGCGGCAGGAACAGCGCCGTCATCGCGAACGGATACGCGAGGACGACCGTCACGATACGCCCGCCGACTTTCGAAAACGTCGCGGCGAGCGCGGTCGAGAGCGTCGCGACGCCGCTCGCGGCCGCGACGGCGAGCACCGCGTCGAGCGGGATGTCGGCCTGGTCCATGTACGACATCGCCCCCCAGACGAGCGTCAACAATCCCCAGCCGAGCAGCGCAATGCCAGTGACGCCGACGATGCCGAGTCGGGTCCGCGTCGAGTCGAGTTTCGCCGCGTAGAAGCGGGTTGCGAGGCCGATAACGGTGAGTGGGTAAAGGAGCAGTAAGCCGAACAGTCCGAGAATGCTCCAGCCATGGTAGCCGACCTTCTGGGGGAGCGTTTCGGGTTTCCACTTCCCCATGACGGAGTGGCCGCGGCCACGTTGGCGCGGAAAGACGAGTTCCATCCAGGCGCCGTGTAACCGCTGTACGTCGGTCCGGATCGCACCGACGACCCCACCACCGCCACTGTTTCGTGAGCGGGTGGACATACGCGTGCCAAAAAGCCGGGCTACCGTAAACTTTCCTGCTTATTCCCGATCGAAGATAGGTCACTAATGGTACGTCGACCGGACCCACAGCCCGCAGTTACCCGCCAGCGGCCGTCAGTTCCACGGCGCGAAGTCGGGATCGACCTCGCGGTTCGTCTCGTCAATACTGTCGATTCGTTCGACATCTTCGCGATCCAACTCGAGCGTCAGCGACGCCCAGTTGTCGCGAATGTGTTCCTCGCCCGTGGCCTTCGGAATCGCCGTCACGCCCTTCTCGCGCAGCCAGGCCAGACTGACCTGCGCCTCGCTGACGTCGTGTTTCTCGGCGACCGCCTGAATCTCGGGCTGATCGAACACCGCACCCCGAGCGATGGGGGAGTAGGCGACGACCTCGACGCCGGCGTTCTCGCAGGCTTCCCGAAGCTCCGGTTGCGGGAGCATCGGGTGCAGTTCGACCTGGTTCGCCAGAATCGGCGCGTCGCAGCTGTCGACGGCGTCGGCGACCTGTTCGGGCAGGAAGTTACTGATGCCGACGTTCTCGACGAGTCCCTCGTCGTACAGCTCCGAGAACGCCGAGAGCGTCTCCTCGCCTTCGTACGCTCGGGCCGGCCAGTGAACGTACAGCAGGTCGACGTGGTCGACGCCGAGTCGATCGATGCTCTCACGGGCCGTCTCGAGGACGTCGTCGGGTGCGAGGTTCGAGGCCCAAATTTTAGTCGCGAGGAAGACGTCCTCGCGGTCGACATCGGCTCGTGCGATCCCGTCGCCGACGGCTTCCTCGTTGTCGTAGATCTGCGCGGTGTCGATGTGGCGATAGCCCGTCTCGAGGGCCGTCCGGACGCTCTCGGCGCACTGTTCCGGATCGTCGTTCTGCCAGGTGCCGAGTCCGAGCATCGGCATCCCGTTCGCGGTTGGACACGTTCCCGGCGCGACGGTTTCGGCGTCTTCTGTTCCCATGTGCGAGACGAGGGTCAGGACGCGAAAATGGGTTTGGATTGCGGTGAGCGGTTCGGGTTCCGCCTCGGAAGCGTCCCTCGACCCACTCGAGTGCGGTGAACCGCCGAAACGGATGGGGCTTCGTAGCGCTCAAGGCGGTCCCCCAACTGAGTGGAACCAGTGGTACAGGTACTCGAAACCGTCCTGTTCGCCGATCCGTTCGTCGCGATGAACGCGGTCGGGCTCGTCGCGTTCGCGCTCGTCGGTGCGAGCAAGGCGATCCGCGAGTCGTTCGATCTGTTCGGCATCGCCGTCGTCGGGCTCGCCACGGCGTTCGCCGGCGGCGTCACCCGCGACCTCCTGGTCAACCGCGTCCCGCTTGCGCTCAGCGACCCGAACGAAATCGCGCTCGGCTTGCTCGGTGTCGGGCTGGCGATCGGCCTGTCGATCGCGCTCGAGTCGCCGGACGATCACCCCATCACGCTCGTTTCGGACGCCGTCGGCCTCGCCGCATTCGCGACCGCTGGTGCCATTGTAGCGACCGAAGCCGGCGTCTCGAGTTTCGGCGTCGTCGCCATCGCGACGATCAACGCGGTCGGCGGCGGGGCGATCGCGGACATCCTGCTGGATCGGACGCCGTTCATCCTCTTCGAAGATTTCTACGCGAGCTGTGCCGTGCTGGGCGGCGTCACCTACTGGATCGGTTTGACTATCGGCGTCACCGGAAGCGGTGCCGCAGCCGCGTGCGCAGCCGTCACGGTCGGGACGCGGCTCGCGGCGGTCACCTACGGCTGGACGCTCCCGACGGCACAGACGCTCCGGCCGGTAAGCGAGAAGTTCGGCAGAGATCGGTGAGTGGGCAAACGCCAGGCTACTCACCAGTCGTACAGAAATTTCCAGGGTCGCTCGCGCTCGAGTGCACCGCTCGCCGCGAGGACCCGATCGTCTTCGAACCGGGAGCCGACCAGTTGCAGACCGACGGGGTGGCCCTCCCCCGTCAGCCCTGCCGGCGCGGCACCGACTGGGTGACCCGTCCAGTTGAACGGCCAGGTCAGCGGCCAGTCCCACGCGCTGGACTCGAGGTCCTCCTCCAGGCCGACGTCGGCCCGCGAGAGCGTCGGCGTCACGAGGAGGTCGTAGTCGGCCAGCACGTCCTGGACGGCGTCGAAAAAGCCAGTCCGGACGACCCCCGAGCGGGCGAGTTCCTCCGGACCGAATCCTTCGCCGATGTGGATCATCGCGAGCAGGCTATCGGTGACCTCGTCGGGGTGGTCCCGGAAGTCGATCCCGTGTGCCTCCTCGACGGTGGTCGCGGTCTCGAGGATCGAGATCATATACGTCGCCATCGTCGCCTCCTGCAGCTCGGCCATCGAGTAGCCGTGGTCGATCGAGACCTCGTCGACGGTCGCGCCCGCCGACTCGAGCGCGACGACGGCCTCCTCAACGACCTCGTTCACTGCCTCGTCGACCGGAAACGCGTCCAGATCCGGGCTGTAGGCGATCCGATAGTCGTCGATCTGAGTCTCGACCGCAGATCGGTAGTCGATCTCGACGGGAACGCTCGAGGGGTCCGCCGAGTGCGGGCCAGCCATCGCCTCGAGCATCACTGCAGCGTCCGCGACGGTACGGGCCATCGGTCCCTTGGTGACGTGTTGGGTCGTCCGGCCGAAGGCGCTCGGTCGGCCGTCGTCGGGAACCAGCCCGAACGTCGGCTTGATGGCGTAGATGCCACACGCTGCGGCCGGAATCCGAAGCGAGCCGCCCGCATCGCTGCCCGTCGCGAGCGGGACCATCCCTGCCCCGAGTGCCGCGGCCGAGCCGCCCGAGGAGCCGCCGGCGTTGAGGTCGGTGTCGATCGGCGACGCCGTTGCCCCCACGAGTTCGTTGGTCGTCGTTCCCTTGTGCCCGAACTCGGGCGTGTTCGTCTTCCCGATCACGATCGCGCCCGCGTCCTCGAGTCGCTCGACGATCGCAGACGTCTCCTGGGCGACGTTGTCCGCGAAGAGCGCCGAGCCGTAGGTGTGGCGAACGCCCGCCTTGAGCGCGCCGAGATCCTTCAGCGCCAGCGGAACGCCGTGGAGCGGGCCGACGTCTTCATCGGATTCAACTGCGCGGTCGGCCTCGGCGGCCGCCTCGAGCGCCTCGTCCTCGCAAACCGTGACGAATGCGTTGATCTCGTCGTCAAACTGTTCGATTCGCTCGAGATGGGCTTCGACGGCCTCCTTCGCGGTCACGTCGCCGTTGCGAATTCGGGTCGCAAGTTCAGTCGCGGAGAGCTGCGTGAGTTCCGACTCGAGTGACATACCGCTAGCAGCGGTGCGCGGTGTGATATAAGTTAACTCGTTCTTCGACCGGTAAGCGGTTCGGCCGACGTTTACGAACGGTTCACGAAACAATACCTAATACTTCGGCTGGGCACCCGTAATGTCGTAGACGCGATCCATCACAGAGTCACGCTCTTTCTGCCAGGCCTCGAACTGGCCGGGACCGTCGGGATAGCTGTCGTAGACGTCTTTGAGCGAGCTAGCCGCGTTCTGGACTTTGTAGAGATCGTAGAGGGTGTCCCAGTGGCCGAACGTCTTCACGAGCGTCTTGAGTTTGAGCCCGAGACTCATGTCGGTGGTCCCCTTTTTGCCGATGGCGTCGACGAGTTGCTGGCCGGGGAGCGCCGTCACCATTGAGACGAGATCCGCCTGGTCGCGAGCGGTGCCGAAGATGTTGTAGCAGTCCATCGCGGCGAATCGCTTGCCGAAGTCGGTCTGGACGCGACGGTTGTACTCCCAGAGCGCGGCCTCGCTCACGTCGCCGTCCTCGATCGCTTCGATGGCGGCCTCGGCGGCCCAGTGGCCCGCCTTCGCGGCCCCGGGAATCCCCCCGCCGGTACAGGGATTGACGTGCGCTGCAGCGTCGCCGACAGCCACGTAGCCGGGGTGGACGGCCGAGTCGTAGGGCCGTCGCGTCGGGAGGGCCGCGCCGAGTTTGTTCTTCACCGTCGCGCCCGCGAACTCCGCGCGGTTCGCGATGTCGTCTTTGAGCACGTCGACCAGTTCCAGGGGTTGTTGGCACATCTGGAAGCCCAGGCCCGCGTTGATCTCCGTCGACGACCGCGGGAAGTACCAGAGATAGCCCAGTTCCTCGGTCGGCTTGAAGACGAGCGCGTCATCCCAGTCGACCGGTTCGGGTACCTCGAGCACCTCACGATAGGCCGAGCAGAACTGCGAGTAGTTGACGTTCGTATCGAACGTGGACCCCGAGAGGTCCGTTTTGTCCTGCAAGACAGAAAGCGCGCCTGCTGCGTCGACGACAATATCGGATCGATACTCGAGCGGGTCGCCGTCCCGAATCGCCGTCACGCCCTCGACCTGCCCGTTCGGCTGGATCACGTCGTTGACGACCGTGTCGTAGTGCAACTCGACGCCGGCGCGGTCGGTCTCCTCGAGCAACACCTGTCCGTACCGGAACCGGTCGACGACCGCGCCCGTCTCGTCGAACGGAATCTCGAGCGAGTCGCCCGACTGGGGGTTCTCGAAGATGCCCCGTGTGATCGCCTCGTTGGTGAACGATTCCTCCCTGAGTCGGTCGCGGTCGACGACATCGGGAAACGTACTCTTCCCCTTGATGCCGTCCCCGCAGGCGATGTAGCCGCCCTCGTCCTCGCTCTTTCGCTCGAGGAGGACGACGTCGAGTCCCGCTCGAGCGGCGGTCGCCGCGGCGAAACAGCCACCCGTTCCGCCTCCGACGACGACCATGTCGTACGACACCGACTTCGTTGTCATTGTTATCCGCTCGAAAGAGTTCGGGAACTAAAAATACGTGGGAAGTGTTTTGACGCCGTCACGAGGACGGAAACCGTCCGACGCATCCCGCCGTACTGTCGGCCGCTCGCCGCGACGCGTAAGCCACACGGCGAGAGACGAAATCTAATCCGTGTAAACGCCGATCGTCGGTGGTCCCGCTCACTCGCTGACGCTCTTTCGTCCTGTCAGCGTCTCCGGAACGAGCCGGAAGTCTCGAAACGAGATCTCTTCGCGCGGACGGTCGAACACGTCGACCGTCGGGATTTGAACCGCCCACATTCCCTGAACGGCGGCCGACTCGGCCGGGGCGTCAGCCAACTCCTCGAGGGAGCCGGTGGCGACGACGCTGCGCCAGCCGTCGTCAGTCTCGTCGAACACGACGAACGATACCGGCCTGTCGATCACGTCGCTCTTCGAACTGTCCGGTGGAAACGAGAGTCGAAAGTAGAAGTTTCCGGCGTCGGCGTAGTAGCCGTACGATACGGGGAGGGAAGCAGGCGACTCGCCCGCGTCCGACCCAAACGAAAGGACACCGACACCGCCGGTGTCTAGAAACGCGTCTCGTTCGTCCGCCGTCAGTTGAACCCAGCGTAACCCAGTCATAGCGAGTCGCTACAACGCGGACATTAAAAAACCTCGAACGCGTCGGATTGACAGGTATTCTCGGTTCGGGAATCGCATTCGACGTCTTCGGAGCAAACGACTCTGGTATGGCACTCGTCCGCCAGCCAACCTCACTCCGTCCCTCCCTCGAGCAGACCGAATAGGGTAGCGCGGCGGTCGTTCAGTCGGATTCGTGGGGCCACGCCGTAATGGTCTCGTAGTCGCCGGAGACGACCGGCCCGTCGAGCAGAGGGTCGTCGGTCTCGACCATCCAGTCGTGAAGTCGACCCGAGAGGTCCATCCGAACGTCCTGGTATCTGGGTTCGAAGACGACGTTCTCGTCTTCCTGGGGACTCTCCCGGAGATCGTACAGTTCCTCGTACGCTCGGGCGGGGACGCCGTCTCTCTCCCGGACCATCCGTCCGGCTTCGCTCGCGAAGATGTCCTTCGTGAGGTACACCTTCGGCAGGTGCCAGAAGTTTCGGATGTACTTGTACCGCTCCGTCCGTATCGCGCGGACCGGATTGTACATGTCGTGCCAGGTCATCTCCGCGAAGACGCGGTCGCGCTCCCCGTACCCGTCGTCGGTCAGGAGCGGCAGAAAGCTGCGTCCGTCGAGATCGGTCGGCGCGTCGATGTCGACGAGTTCGAGCAGCGTCGGCAGGAGGTCGACGTTGCTAATCAGTTCGTCGTACACGCTTCCGTCGTCGACAAGGCCCGGATAACGGAAAACCAACGCTGCCTCGATGCCGGCGTCGTAACAGCTCCCTTTGGCTCGAGGAAAGGCGATGCCATGTTCGGTGGTGAAGATCACGAGCGTCTCTTTCTCGAGACCGGTCTCGGCCAGCGAGTCGAGGATCGTCCCGACGGCGTCGTCGACGGCATACACCATCCCGCGCATCTCCGCGAGGTCGTGTCGAATGCCCCGGCGGTCGGGAAGGTACGACAACGGCGGGACTTCGTCAGGGTCGTCCGTCTCGTAGTGGTCAGAATCGAACCCGAACCGGCCGTGTTCCTCCTCGACGCGGTGGAGTTCGAAGAGACCGATCGACGCGAAAAACGGCGAGTCGAACGCCTCTCGCTCGAGGAAGCCCGAGACGACCGAGGCGACGTTTCGTGCCCTATTCGCCTGGTGGACGGACGGCGAGACGCCAGGGTAGAGGTTTCCCTCGGAGTGGACGTAGTCGTAGCGGAGTCGGTCGGTGTCCTGCGTGATGTGCTGGAGGCCGAAGAGGTGCGTCTCGTAGCCCGCGTCGCCGAGATAGTGCGGCAGGATGCGCTCGTCGTCGTGGAGTTCCCAGTCGCCGTGAGCGAGCCCCATGAGCCCGTTGACGTGAGGGAATCGGCCGGTCATCAGGCTGCCGCGGCTGGGCGAACACTGCGGCGCCGTCACGAAGTGGTTCTCGAAGCGGGCGCCAGTCGCCGCGAGGCCGTCGATCCGGGGCGTCTCGATGTCGACGTCGTAACAACCGAGGTACTGTCCGAGGTCGTGGCACGTAATCAAGACGATATTCGGTCGGGGACCAGTCATTTCACTCACACGTCCACGCCGTCTCGGATAACTGTTAGGCGTTGATAGCCGTCTCCGGACGGGGGGAGCGAACGATCGGCGGCAATCGGCTGCCATCGTCGCGTGCGAGAGACGCTATCGGACGACAGTCACCGGTACGTCTGCGCGCCTGACGACGAGTTCGGCGACGCTCCCCAGTCGCAGATCAGCGGGACCGCCCCGACCGCGGTGCCCCATGACGATACCGTCGAGATCGTTCTCACCCACGTATGCGACGATACACTGGGCAGCGGAGCCGAACGCGGTGTCCGTCTCGAGCGTCGCCTCGTCCGCGTCGATCTCGGCGCGCGCCGCTTCGAAGAGGTCCGCTACCTCGGCTCGCTGACGCTCGAGCCACTCCTCGGTCAGCGGCGGACGCCCTTCCTCCGCGTTCGGCGTCACCTCGAACGGATCGATCGCGTGAAAGAGGACGATTCGCGCGTCCGGGAAGCTCTCGAGGGCGTACTGCAGCGCTTTCTGTGCGTGCTCCGAGCCGTCGTGGGGAACGAGGATCGATCGTGCCATCCACTAATCGTTCGACGGAGACTGTTGTAAAATCTCACCCGCGGGATCGCCGTCCGGCCATCGTTTCGGACGATCCCGCGGCCGACTCGAGTCGACTGCGTGGCGACGATCGACCGATTACCGAACGACCGTCACGGGAACCGGCGACCGGCGAACGACCTTTTCGGCGACGCTGCCCAGCAGGACCCGCGAGACGCCGGACCGACCGTGGCTGCCGAGGACGATCTGATCGACGTCGTTCTCCGTCGCGAACGTGACAATACTGCGGGCGGGCGTCCCGAGGAGGATCTCCGTCGTCACCGACACGCCGTGCTCGTCGGCGAACTCCTGGGCTGCGTCGAGGAACGTTTCGGCGCGTTCCGTCTCGAGTTTGATGAGCCGCTGGTAGTCGTACGACATTTCGCCGCGGTACATCGTCAGCGCCGGATCGATTACGTGCAACAGCGTTACAGATGCGTCGGGAAACGCCGTGGTAGCGTGTTCGAGCGCTGCTCGAGCGGGTTCGGAGCCGTCGGTTGGAACTAACACGTGCATACCTGCACCGACGGTGAGTGGCCCTAAATAACCAAACGCCGGCTCGAGTTGGCGAGGCGCCGTTGGGCCGAGTTGGGGCCGCCGCGGGTTCCGGTGAGCGACGGGTCCTGCGGTGGTGCCGTCTACCCTAACGACTGAAACGATTGACACACGGATCGCAACGCGGGCCTGCGATCGGATGTGCAGTGACGGTCAGTGGCTACTATAGAACGCGAGCGATGTCACTGATACATCCGCAGCGGCTGGGCCTGCGAGCTCTCCTCCTGTCCGATCTGTTGCATCTGCTGGGCGAACTGTTCGCGTTTCTCTTTGATCTCCTCGGCGCGGTCGAGGAGGTCTTCGACGTCGATCTCGAGGTCGGCGATCGGTGCGATTCCCTCCTCGAGGAGGACGCTCGCGGCCTCGGGATCGGGGAACTGCGGACTCGATTCGACGACCAGCCCGACGCTGTCAAGATCGCGGTGTGCGGCGCGATTGATGAGCGCCCCGGTCGGCCCGGTGATGACGCCGTCTTCGGGCGGGACATCGATGTCGTGGGCCTCGAGCGTCTCGCCGGCGTCACCGGTCGCGATACCGTAGATATCCGGCGCCTCCTCCCGCTCCGACGGAAGCCCGCTGAGATAGATCGGCGTCGCCTCCTGGGCGACGGTCCACTCAGTTACGCAGTCGGAAACGGTACCGACGGCCTCGGATCCGATCGGCGCGTCGCTCTGGAGTGCGAACAGATCGTGCTCCTCGCTGACGTAGATCCGTACCGGTGGGCGAGCCGTCCGGTCGCCGCCGCGATAGACGCCGATTCGCGGTAGTCCCTCACAGTCGACACCCGCGTAGTAGCGCATGTCGAGTTCGCGGACAAGGTGGTCGGTCGCGATCTTCCCGACGAGGCCCAGCCCGGGGAAACCCTCGATCAGCGTCGGCTCCTCAAGGTCGGCCTCCGATTCCTGTAAACAGATCTGTGCCATGTGTGAGAGGACTGTCGGCGGCGGCTTAAAATCGAGGGCGCGCGAGCCAAGCGGCTCCGGCCGCTTCGAAACCCACAAACGCCGGGCACCCGAATTCCGGGCTAATGGAGCCATTCGAGCGGTATCGACCCATCGTCGACGATTTCGAGGCGTTTCTCGCGGCCTGCGAGCGACCGCTCGGCAACGCCGTGCGCGTCAACACCATCAAGGCGTCCGTCGAGCGAACGCTCGAGACCCTAGACGAGGACGGTGTCACGTACGAACAGGCGAATTGGAACCCACGAGTGTTGCGTCTCGAGACCGATTCACCGGGGTCGACGTGGACGTCGTTCCACGGCTTTACCCACGGCCAGGAGGAGGTGTCGGCAGTGCCGCCGGTCGTTCTCGATCCACAACCCGGCGAGCGAGTCTGGGACTGCTGTGCCGCGCCGGGAGGCAAGGCGACCCAGATCGCGGCGCTGATGGACGACCGCGGGACCGTCGTCGCGAACGACAACAACCTCGGTCGCATCTCGGCCCTGCGATTCAACGCGGAGCGACTCGGGGCGACGAGTCTGGCGGTGACAGTCGATGACGCGCGCAACTACTCGCTGAAGCGGTTTCCCTTCGACGAGTTCGACCGGACGCTCGTCGACGCCCCCTGTTCCTGCGAGGGAACGATCCGGAAGAACCCAGACGCGCTTGATAACTGGTCGGAAGGCCACATCTCCTCGATCGCGGGCATTCAGAAAGGGATCCTGCGACGAGCGATCCAGGCCACCCGCGAGGGCGGCACGGTCGTCTACTCGACGTGTACCTTCGCCCCCGAGGAGAACGAGGCCGTCGTTCAGCACGCACTCGAGGCGGAGTCCTGTCGCGTCGTCGACTTCGAGATCGAACTCGAGCACTCGCCGGGACTCACGGAGTGGGAGGGCGAAACCTTCGACGAGAGCCTCAAGCAAGCGATCAGGATCTATCCGCACCAGAACGATACTGGTGGCTTCTTCGTCGCGAAACTGGAGGTGACCGCCGAATGACTGCAGATAACGACGGCCAGCGATTCGATCGACTTCCCGAAACGCCGAGCGATCGAACCGTCGAGGGTCGAGCCAGTCGCGCGGAAGTTGTCGACTACTTCGCGGATCGGTTCGGTATCCCCGCCGAGACCTTCGACGACTACACGTTCTGGGAGAAAGGCGCCGGCAAGATCTGGATCTACGCCGGCGAGGCTGAGACGCCGCTCGAGATCGAAGCCATCGGAATGACCTGCCTGCGCACCAGACAGGAACACTGGAAGCCGACGACGGACTTCGCCCAGCGCTTCGGCCGCGAGGCCACGGAGTGCGTGATCGAACTGGACCGGCAGGAGGCGCGCGCATTCGCGGCGGGCGAGGACCAGGAGATCGAGCGCTGGGACGGCGACTGGGGCTACCTGATCGGTGCCCACGAGATCGGGGCCGAGCCGGAGAGCCGACCAAAGCGAGACGGTGACGCCGTCGAGCGAGAGAACCTCGAGCCGCTGGGGATCGGCCTCTACGTCCACGGCGAACTGCGGTCGATGGTCCCCAAGGGACGACAGCGCGATTTGTAGCGCAACTCACTCGACGCTCCGTCGACCGGCCGAGAATTGACCGATCAGGGAGAGAGCGCCGGCAATCCGGCTTCGATCTCCTCGCGTCGGTCCTCGAGCCACTCGGTGAGGACGAGCCGTTCGCCTAACTCGTCGAGCTCTTCGTCGACCGTGTAGCCCGGTTCCGCAGTCGCGAACTCGAAGAGAATTCCGCCGTGTTCGCGGGCGTAGACCGACTCGAACCACTTGCGGTCGATGATTCCGGTCGGGCGAAGCCCCCGATCCATCAGGAGCTGACGCCAGTCGGGCTGGTCGTGCCTCGTGACCCGAAACGCGACGTGGTGGACGGTTCCCGCACCGGGAATCCCGCGGGGGGCCTGCGGATCCTCGCGCACGTCGACGACGTATCCCAGGTCGCCGTCCGCTTCGTACCGGTATCGGCTCCCGTCGCGGTCGGTCTGTCGGTACCCCATCTCTTTCAGTAGCTCGCCGGTGGCGTCGCCGCTCGTCAACGAGAGCGTGACGCCGAAGAAACCGCGAATCGCGTGGGCGTGGGGAACCGGGCTCTCGGGTAGATTCGGCGACGGTGCGTCCTCGCGGGCGACCAGTTCCAGCGGGAGTCCGTCGGGATCGACAAAGGAGAGCACGGTGTCGCCGAACCGTTCGCGGGGCTTCTCGAGGTCGACACCGGCGTCTTCGAGTCGCTTGCGCCAGTAGTCGATCGATCCGGCGGGGACGAGAAACGAGACGGCGCTGGCCTGGCCCGCCCCGACCTGTCCGGGCCGAGCGTCAGTGTAGGGGAAAAAGGTCATACTCGTTCCCGGCGCCCCCTCGTGATCCGCGTAGAACAGGTGATAGACCGAGACGTCGTCCTGGTTGACGCTTTGCTTGACGAGTCGCAGACCGAGCGTCTCCGTGTAGAACTCGTGATTTTCTCGCGGATCGCTCGCGATCGCAGTGACGTGGTGGATGCCGGGCGTGTCGGCGGGCATACTCGTTTCTACACCGTCTGCGGGGATAATGGTGGGGCCGGTGGGATGAGAACTCGAACGGATCGGGGTGGCACCGGAGCTGTGTCAGGTCAAGAATCGACAGATCACGCCGGGGCTGGCGGCAGCGTCGCCTCCTCGAACCAGAACGCTTCGACCGCTTTTCCCAGTTTTGTGAACTCGTCGGGGTTGCTCGGCTTGGTGAGATACGCGTTCGCATACAGTTCGTAGCTCCGGGCGACATCTTCTTCGGCCTTCGAACTCGTCAGGACGAGCACCGGCGGCGCGGTCAGTTCGTCGTCGTTCTTGATCTCCTCTAAGACCTCGAACCCGCTAATCCGTGGGAGATTGAGATCTAGTAGCGCAAGATCGAGTTCGGTGGTCGAACCGGCTCGCTGTCGCTCGCGAAGCAACTCGAGGGCCGCATCGCCGTCGTGGACCGTGTGGAACGTCGTCTCGACGTTCGCCTCCCGGAACGCCTCCTCTATCAGGCGAACGTCGCCGGGATTGTCCTCGACGAGCAAGATCTGCATGGGTTCAGTAGAGCGAGAATCCTTCACGAGTCGTGCACATATGGACACTGACATCTCAACGGCTTAAGGATACCTACTAATATCGTTGGAACGGAGTCCATGTTCGCGATCGGGAACCGGCAGTCGCACGGTATCCTGACAAGTTTCTTCCCACGAGCCGTTCGGCTGGGATCCTGGTGCATACCGTCTCACTCGAGCGAAC
This sequence comes from Natronorubrum tibetense GA33, assembly GCF_000383975.1. Classification (NCBI taxonomy): domain Archaea; kingdom Methanobacteriati; phylum Methanobacteriota; class Halobacteria; order Halobacteriales; family Natrialbaceae; genus Natronorubrum; species Natronorubrum tibetense. Next base: position 3,916,393 of record NZ_KB913017.1, read on the forward strand.
GGTCGAGCCGGACCGAAGACGGTCTGAACGCGATCAACAATATTTTCGTTTAATCGACAGAAAGCTGGAGAGCAAGTCTCGTCGATCGATCCACCAGTGCGACAGCTGATCGACGCCTCGCCGACTCTCGTTAGCGCTCGACTAGCGTTCCGCCTGCCAGTCCCTCCCACTCGACGCGGTAACCGAGCGCCGAGAGGAGGGCACTCGAGTCGGAAATTCCGACGTTCTCAAGTGTGCTTTCGGCCGCCGCGAGGTTCATCCCGGCCTCGAGATCGTCGCTGAGCGAGTCGAGTACCGCCGGCCTGACGAGCGTTCGGCCGACCCGCTCGTGGTCGGGTGTCGAGATATCAGCGAGTGCGTCCTCGCTCACGCCGTGGCGGGCGGCGAGGGTCTCGAGCGAGACGACAGCCGCGTCGGGCCGCAGTTCGTCGGGCAGCGACGCGGCGCTTTCGGCGACGAGTTGACGTTCGTACTCCCGGAGGACATCGGCGACGTCCTTGACGCGGACGGTGTCGGTGTAGGGAATCGCCCGGAAGTCTCGAGCGGCGATCTCTTCGCCGACGCCCAGCGACTCGTCGACGGCCACGATCAGTTCGACGTCCTCGAGTCCCTCGAGCTGTCCGAGCTTCTTTGCGACGTACTCCGGCGTCCAGAAGCCCATGATTTCGAAGTAGACCCGGAAATCGGCGTGTTCGTAATCGAACGCGAAATCCGGGATCATCACGCGCGTTCCGGTCGCAAGCGGCTCCGGCTCCCGTACGAGGTCCCACTCGAGTCCCAGATTCGAGAACCGTCCGGCGAAATCGGCTTCGACGCCGCTGTCGAAGGAGACCTCGGCAACCGGGTCCGCGTCGGGAACGCTGACGGGATCCTCGTGAGAGAGCATGAGCGTACGCTCGGTCCCGCGGTCGTCGACGGTCGCCTCGAGGTGCCACTCGTCGGCTTTTACGACGGTGCGCAGGAGCCGCGCGAAGCGAGTGCCGTACCGGCGAGTCGCCCGAAAGAGCCGCGTAGGCCCGGTGACGATGATTTCGCGTTCGACGATCCCGTCGCGTTCCGGGTGATTCGTCCCTTCGCCCTCGAGTCGGCGAATTTCGTACATCAGTCGCAGCCGTTTGATCGCCGAAATCAACGCTTTGGGGTCGCTCGAGCGCACGCGAATCTCCGTCGCGTCGAACAGCGCCGTCTGGGCCAGCGAGAGGTTGTACTGTGCGACGAGGCCGTCGGGATCCCACGGTGAGTCGAGTGCTGTCAGCAGCTGTCGTTCCTCGAGGTCGGCATAGAGCGCGCGCTCGAGGTCGTCCGCCGAGACGCCGAGCGACTCGCCGGCGCGAACGAGCGCCATCGCTCGCTCGTCTTCGGTGACGACGCCGACGGCCTCGGCGGCCTCGAACGCCGCTTTTCGGGCACGTTCGGGTTCGAGGGCGGCGTCTGTCTCGAAGGTGGCCTCGCGCTCGAGCAGGGCGGAAAAGCCGCGGACGAGTTTGAAGTCCTCGGCGTCGCGCTCGAGGTCAGTTATTGCGTCCTCGAGCGCCGAGCGAGGTTCGCCGACGTGGCCCTGATAGGTTCCGATGACGCGGGCGGCCAGCGGTCGATGCTCTCGGTCGGCGAACTGGGGGTGGTAGCCGCCACCGGCCCGCGAGACGCGCAACAGGTCCTTCGTCAGCATCCGTCTCGGTATCGGCGCGGGGCGCTCAAAAGCACCCCGCTCGGTCGATGGGCCGAACTGGACACAGAACCGCCACCGTTCAGGCAGCGATATTACGGTGACACGAGCGACGCGATCGCTGACGGCGAAACGGCAGCCCGATTGACGGTCGACCGACGCGGGCGAATCGGATCCGAGACAGTGTTCGCGACGGGACTGTCCGCCCGTCGTAAATCACACTTTTGCCGGTCCGCGTCGAATCGGTCGTATCGTCCGACCGAACGGAGTCGACCAGTAGCAAATCGGATTACAATACGCTCTTCGACACATGGACGACGAATTTCTCCCGATCGACGACTACGGTGTTATCGGTAACGACGATCGGTGCGCGCTCGTCGGTCGAAACGGCTCGATCGACTGGTACTGCGTCCCCCACATCGAGTCGCCCAGCGTGTTCGCCTCGATTCTCGACAGCGAGGACGGCGGCCGGTTTGCCGTTCGACCCGCCGCTGAGTACGAGGCGAGCCACCAGTACGTCGAGCGAACGAACGTCCTCGAGACGACGTTCGAAACCGACGGCGGAACGGCGACGGTGACAGATTTCATGCCCGTACCGGGGCCTGACGCGGTTCGCGACGGGGAAAACGAAGACGACGGCGACGAACCAGAAAATGAAGACGGCGAGACCGACGAACGACTACAACGGGCCATCTACCGCAAAATCGAGGCCGTGTCGGGAACCGTCGAGATGGAGGTCGTCTTCGAGCCTCGGTTCGGCTACGCGCGGGTTCCGACAGCCCTCGAGCGGACTGAACGCGGCGATATCGTCGCGACCGAAGCGGGCGAGGACGAAGCCGACTCGGCGAACGCCGACCGCCAGGAGCCGGCTCCCGAGGACGATCGACTGCACGACCACGAGGACGGAGCACTCTACCTTCACGGCGATATCGACCTCGAGATCGACCCGGTCGACTCGACCGCGACGGCCACGGTGGCGCTCGAGGCGGGCGAGACCCGGTGGCTCTCTCTCCAGTACGGAGACCCGAACCGGCGATCCGTCGAGGAGTACGAGGGACACCTCCAGGGAACGATCGACTACTGGCGGACGTGGCTCGACGGCTGCGAGGAGTCGGCGACGGACATCTTCGAGTTCGAGGAGGAGTGGCGAGACGCCCTCGTTCGATCCGCGCTGGTTCTCAAACTGTTGATCCACGACGAGACCGGCTCGATCGTCGCCGCCCCGACGACGTCGCTTCCCGAGGAGATCGGCGGCGAACTCAACTGGGATTACCGGTACAACTGGATCCGGGACGCGAAGTTCACGATTCAGGCGCTCCAGAACGCCGGCCAGTCCACGGAGGCCCACCGCTACTTCGAGTGGTTCCGAGAGATCGGCCACGAAACGCCCGAAGAAATCCAGCCGCTGTACGGTCTCCACGGCGAATCGAACCTCGAGGAGGAGTGTCTCGACCACCTCTCGGGCTATCGGGAGTCGACGCCGGTACGAATCGGCAACGCCGCGGCGACCCAGGTGCAACTGGACATCTACGGCACGATCATCCAGGGGATCTACGAGACGATCCGCTACGAGAACGGGCTCTCGGAGTACGACTGGGAGTCGATTCGCGCCCTCGCCGGCTACGTCTGCGAGCACTGGGAGGAACAGGACAAGAGCCTCTGGGAGTTTCGCGACCTCGAGGCACACTTCGTCCACTCGAAGCTGCTGTGCTGGGTCGCCCTCGACCGCGCGCTCCGGCTGGCCGAGGAGTACGACCGCGACGGCCCGATCGAGCGCTGGGAGCGGGAACGCGAGGCGATTCGGACGGCGATCGAGGAGCGCGGGTACGACGAGGAGCGCGGCAGTTTCGTCCAGTTCTTCGACGCCGACGACGCGCTGGACGCGACCGCGCTGCTGCTCCCAATCTATGACTTCCTGCCGGCCGACGACGAGCGCGTCCAGAACACGATCGATACGATCCTCGAGGAGTTGACGACCGACGACGGACTCGTCTACCGATTCGCCGACAGCCCCGCGCGGCCGAGAGAACCCGGCGGATTCGTTATCTGCTCGTGCTGGCTCGTCGACGCGCTCGTCCTCTCCGGGCGACTCGAGGAGGCCAACGAGATCTTCGAACAGCTCCTCGAGCACACCTCCTCGCTCGGCCTCCTCTCGGAGATGATCCACGACGAAGACGGAACCTTCCTCGGGAACTTCCCGCAGGCGTTCAGCCACATCGGCCTGCTCAACAGCGCGATCTACCTCGCGAGTGCGAGCGATATTGAGGACGCTACGCCCGAGGAACGCGAGAGCAGTGCGGCGACGCCGCTGTTCCGACGGCACCAGACCTGAGCCCGCTCGTTCCACCGACATCGACCGCTACACTATCGAATCGGCCAGTTGTGGCGGAACGTCGACCGCGAGTCAAGCAGCACCACGCCGTGGAACTAAGTAGCGTTTTGTGGAGGTACCGACCGTGCAGGCGACGAACCCGCAGACGGCGGGTTCGCCTACGGATAAGACGGGCTGCAACCGGGAAGGCGTACTCACGAAACGCACCCGAGCAGCCGAAGTCGCGACGACGATCACGCACGGTCGCGATGAGACTCGTACTGCAGACGAGGGAGACAGATCATGACCAAGATCGGCTACCACGCTTCGCACGAACAGTTCGCGCCGAGTGACCTCCTCGAGTACACCACGCTCGCGGACGAGCGGGGGTTCGACCACGCCCTCGCGTCGGATCACTTCCACCCCTGGAGCGAGCGCCAGGGCGAGTCGGGGTTCGTCTGGTCGTGGCTCGGGTCAGCGCTCGAGGCGACCGAGATGACCTTCGGAACGGTCAACGCGCCCGGCTACCGCTACCATCCCGCGATCATCGCCCAGAGCGCGGCGACGCTGCGCGAGATGTACCCCGAGCGGTTCTGGCTGGCCGTCGGCAGCGGGCAGTTGCTCAACGAGGGGATCACAGGCACCGATTGGCCCGTCAAGCGCGAGCGGAACGCCCGCCTCGAGGAGTGTGCGGACGTCATGCGCCGACTCTGGGACGGCGAGGAGGTGACCCACCACGGCCGGGTCGACGTCGAACAGGCCCAACTCTACTCGCGACCCGAGACAGCCCCGCCGCTGATCGGCGCCGCACTGTCGGAGGAGACCGCGGCGTGGCTCGCCGGGTGGGCCGACGGGATGATCACGATCGCGACGCCGGATCACGAGGACGACGCGGCTCGCGTCGAGGCGTTCAAAGAAAAGGCGCCCGATAAACCGGTCTTCCTCAAGGCCCAGCACTCCTACGACGACAGCGACGACGCCGCACTCGAGGGCGCCTACGAGCAGTGGCACACCAACTGCGTGCCGGGCCCGGTAACCCAGGAGCTCCGGACACCCGAGCAGTTCGACGACCTCTCGGAGACCGTCGACGAGGAACAGGTCGCGGAGAACGTCCGCGTTTCGTCGGACCTCGAGGAGCACGTTGCGTGGCTCGAGACCGATTTCAAACTCGACGTGGAGCGGGTGTTCGTCCATAACGTCAATACGAATCAGGAGACGTTCATCGAGGCGTTCGGAGAAGAGGTACTACCCGAGTTCGAGTGAGCCAACCGTACCGTCTCGAGTGCTCTCGGTCTCGGCGGGGCGACCGCGGACGTTTCGCTACCCGCCCCATTCCCCACCAATGTCGTCAGCGACGTTCTCTCGCCACTGCTCGAAGCGGTCTCGACAGGCCTCGTTCTCGTCGTTCTCGACGTGGTCAATGAACCCTGGACCGCCGTCCGAGAGCCCGTGACCACAAAACGGGCAGAAGTCCGGGTTGTTCCACGCGTCCGACTCTCGAGGCGGATGATCGTGATCGGTCACACTCGTCTCACACCACCGAGCTATATCAATTGTCTCCCGAACGCGACCCGGCCCTCGTCGGTCGGCAGCGACAGCGACCCGAATCGCTCGAGACGACTCGTCCTGTGCGCTGGCCGCTGTGACATCTGTGAGCGAAACGCTTGATATCGTACGACGCCTCTAGGACTCGATGATAAACGAAACGTATCGCACGGACATCAGTACCGACACCGCGACTGAACTCGCGAGCGTCGCACGTACTAGCCTCGGTGACACGCTCCGAAGCATCATCTACTTTACACCGTCGTCGTTCGACATCATCTATCTCCGTCAGGGCCTCTACGATTCCCCCGACGCGGCACGGCCGGATAAGAAGCAATTGGTCGAACTCGAACGAGTCGGTTTCGCGGAAGTCCCCGTTCGAACGACAACCGCCGAGCGCGGGGATGGCTTGAGTATCGGTCCCTATGAGTTCACCATCCGGTTCCACGACGACGGGTTCGTCATCAGAGTCCTGCAAGACGACGCGGGAGTGATCCTGACGGCCGATAGCATGGACGTCAACGCGTTCGAAGATGCGGCAATCGCCATCCGGCGGCTGCTCAGTAGCGAGTAGCCGAGGCGGTGTGAACGGACCGACACACCGATTTGGATGGAGCCGATCCCGATCGAAACAGGGCGTTCTGTTGGCTCTTCCCCTCGTTAGCGGAGCTTTCACGTCCCGCGAATCGAACGACGAGTGTACTCTACGGGGCTACTCACGGAGCTACGTTCCGTCTCGTCGACGACTCGAGACGCCTTCCTCGCTCGTGTCCGCCGAAACGACCTCGTACAGAACCGCCCGGCTCCCGTCGGCCTTCGGGCGCAGAATTCGCCCCAACCGCTGGACGAACTCCCGTTCGCTCCCGCTGCCCGAGAGGACGACCGCGACCGAGGCGTCGGGGACATCGACGCCCTCGTCCAACACGTTCGAGGTCGCGATTCGGGTATACGTCCCGTCGCGAAACCGCTCGAGGACCTCTCGACGCTCCGCGACTCCCGTCTGGTGGGTGATCGTCGGGATCAAAAACCGCTCGCTGACGTCGTACGCGAGGTCGTTGTGGGCCGTAAAGACGATCGTCCGCTCCTCGCGGTGGTCGTCCAGAACGTCCGCGAGCGCCTCGAGTTTGGCCTCGCTGCCGTACATGATCTCGCGAGCGCGCTGGCGGGCGAGCAACGCCTCGCGCGCCTCGGGGTCGCTGCCGGAGCGTTTGACGAGTTCCTGGTAGTCCGAACCGCTTTGCATGTTGATCCCCGAGCGTGCCAGATAGTTTGTAAACGTCTCCTGGGCTCGCTCGTACGCCTCGCGTTCGTCGGACGTGAGGGCCACTTCGAGTCGCTTCAGGTCGTAATTCGCGAGGTGGTCGCCCGCCAACTCGTCGACGTCGACGCGGTGGATCAGCGGGCCGGCGATCTCTTCGATGATCTCGTGGGCGTCGTCCGGACGCTCGAACGTCGCCGTGAGCCCAAGTCGTGCGGGCGCGGCGAGCAGGCGAGCGATCTCGCGGTAGCCCTCCCCGCCGAGGTGGTGGACCTCGTCGAAGACGACGAGGCCGAAGCGGTCGCCCACCGAATCGGCTTTCAGGTACGCCGAGTCGTACGTCGAGACCGTGATCGACTCGAGGCGTTGTTCGCCGCCGCCGAAGCGGCCGATATCGCATTCGAACTCACGGTCCAGTTCACGCTGCCACTGCTCTAACAGGTCGATCGTCGGGACGACGACGAGTGTCGGGACCGAGAGCCGTTCGATCGCCTTCAGGGCGATAACGGTCTTTCCGCTCCCCGTCGGGAGTTCGAGGACCCCCGCGGGCGCGGTAGTAATCGGGTCGTCGTCCGCCGCGTTCGCTCCCCACCGATCCGTCTCGAGCCACGTCTCGAGTGCCTCCTGTTGATACGCGCGAAGTTCGTACGCCGACCGGAGCGGCGGGAGCGAGTCGAGGGCGAGCACGCGGTCGTCGATTCGATCAGAGACGCTCACAGCGTCCAGCAGCGCTGCTCGAAGCGCCGCGTACCGAAACCCCGGCACGCGCCAGCCGTCGGTCCGCGGGTCGCGCTCGAGGTCGAGAACCGACTCCCGGAGGAAGGATGGGGAGACGGACGCCTCCCCGAGTCCGTCGATTCTGACGGTGCCGTCCTCGTAGCGGAGCGCGATCGATTCCGGATCCGTCCGCTCGTCGCGTGGCCGCGTCACGGTGACCGATCCGAGCGGGGCGAACAAATACTGTCGGGATAGCGATGGCGGCAGTTGGGACGACGAACGCAGTCGAAACGAGTCCGCGAATACGGTCGGAGGGCATCGACGGCCGAGGGCAAAAATCGGGGGCCGTCGGACCCCTACCTCAACCCTTTTATTACCGGTGTTCCTTGACTGGCACATGAGCGAAGACGAGGGCACGAACTCTTCAGCCCAGAGTGTCCCGTCCGAGGAGCAATCCGACGACGGCGAGATGATCGACGGCGACTCCGCCTCGGTGGACGCGGACGGGTCGGACGCCGAATCCGCCCCTGCTGGCGACGCCGAATCTGACGGAGACGACTCGAGCGTCGGTGCGGCAGACACCGTCGAGGAATCCGACAGCGAACCGTCCGCGCCGCCCCAGACGAGCGAGGACATTCAGGAACTGCTCGACGACGTGACCGAGTACGACGACGAACTCGCCCACCAGGTCAGCGCCATCGTCGACGAGGCTCGCGACCTGAACGGCACCGTCGCCCACCAGCGCGAGGAACTCGAGGATCTCTCCGAGCGCGTCGAGGAACAGGCTGAGACCATCGGCGAGCTACAGGACGAACTCGAAACTCGAGAGGAACAGGTCGAGGAACACGAGGAGACGGTCGAGGATTTGAAAAGTCGCCTCAAGCGCAAGCAGGCCGACTTCCAGAACTACAAGAAGCGAGCCAAAAAGCGCCAACAGCAGATCAAAGACCGAGCGACCGAGGATCTCGTCGAACGACTGCTCGGCGTTCGAGACAACCTGAAACGCGCGCTCGAGGAGGACAGCGACGACGCGGAGAGCCTCCGGCAGGGCGTCGAGATGACGAAACGGGAGTTCGACCGCATCTTGGAGGACGAGAACGTCTCGGAGATCGATCCCGACCCCGGCACGGCGACCGACCCACAGCGCCACGAGGTCATGATGCAGGTCGACAGCGCCCAACCGGAGGGGACCGTCGCCGACGTCTACACGCCCGGCTACGAGATGGGCGACAAGGTCATCCAGAACGCGCAGGTGACGGTCTCGAACGGCGAACTCGAGGCCGAAGAAGAGACGACGCCGAACGAGAGCGGCGACGATGGCGAGAACGGCGGCGAGGAGACCGAGGAAGCGTCCGAAACGTCAGACGCGGATGTGGACTCGAACGATGACGGTGTGGCTGCCGACGACGCCGAGAAATCGGCTGATGGGGAGGACGAGGAGCCAGCGATCGAACTCGGTGGCGACATCGCGAGCGACGAGTCCGCGGACGCCGAAGGGGACAGCTCCACCGACTCCGACGAAACTGCCAACTGAAAGAGCAGTCGGCCGCTTATCGCCGGATCATTCTCGACGACCGACATCATATTATCGTGGCCAAAGTCGAATATACTCGAGTCGTTGCAGCCGCTGCTCCCGCCATTCACGGGCGTTTGAGTGGATTTTATTCGCCTCACGATACTGCCTAGTAACCTTTAAAACAAAGTGCGCACAATAGCCTGCCACGATGGCCAGCAACAAAATTCTCGGAATCGACCTTGGGACGACGAACAGCGCGTTCGCGGTGATGGAAGGTGGCGATCCGGAGATCATCGTCAACGCCGAAGGCGAACGGACGACACCCTCCGTCGTCGCCTTTACCGACGACGACGAGCGACTCGTCGGCAAACCGGCGAAGAATCAGGCGATTCAGAACCCCGAAAAGACGATCGCCTCGATCAAACGCCACATCGGCGAGGAAGACTATACCGTCGAGGTAGACGACGAGGAGTACACGCCGGAACAGATCTCGGCGATGATCCTCCAGAAGATCAAACGCGACGCCGAAGACTACCTCGGCGACGAGGTCGAAAAGGCCGTCATCACGGTCCCTGCGTACTTCTCGGACCGACAGCGCCAGGCGACCAAAGACGCCGGCGAGATTGCCGGCTTCGAGGTCGAGCGCATCATCAACGAGCCGACGGCCGCGTCGATGGCCTACGGGCTTGACGACGATTCCGACCAGACCGTGCTCGTCTACGACCTCGGTGGCGGTACGTTCGACGTTTCTATTCTCGATCTCGGCGGCGGCGTCTACGAAGTCGTCGCAACGAACGGTGACAACGACCTCGGTGGCGACGACTGGGACGGAGCAATCATCGACTGGCTCGCCGACGAGTTCGAGGCAGAACACGGCATCGACCTCCGCGACGACCGACAGGCCCTCCAGCGGCTCAAAGACGCCGCCGAGGAGGCCAAGATCGAACTCTCGAGTCGGAAAGAGACCGAGATCAACCTGCCGTTCATCACGGCGACCGACGACGGCCCGATCCACCTTGAGGAATCGATGACGCGAGCCAAGTTCGAGTCGCTCACCAGCGATCTGATCGATCGCACCGTCGAGCCGACCGAGCAGGCGCTCGAGGACGCGGGCTACGAGAAAGAAGATATCGACGAAGTCCTCCTCGTCGGTGGCTCGACCCGAATGCCCCAGGTCGCAGAGAAAGTCGAGGATCTGACTGGCAAGGAACCCCAGAAGAACGTCAACCCCGACGAGGCCGTCTCGCTGGGCGCGGCGATTCAGGGCGGCGTCCTCGGCGGCGAGGTCGACGACATCGTGCTGCTCGACGTCACGCCGCTCTCGCTCGGTATCGAGGTCAAGGGCGGCCTCTTCGAGCGACTCATCGAGAAGAACACGACGATTCCGACCGAAGAGTCGAAAATCTTCACCACGGCGGCGGACAACCAGACCTCCGTGCAGGTTCGGGTCTTCCAGGGCGAGCGCGAACTGGCCGAGAAAAACGAAATGCTCGGCGAGTTCCACCTGACCGGCATCCCGCCGGCCCCCGCGGGCACGCCACAGATCGAGGTCACGTTCTCCATCGACGAGAACGGGATCGTCAACGTGAGCGCCGAGGACAAAGGGACCGGCGAAAGCGAGGAGATCACTATCGAGGGCGGTGCCGGACTCTCCGACACCGAGATCGAGAAGATGCAGGCCGAAGCCGAGAAACACGCCGAAGAGGACAAGGAAAAGCGCGAGCGCATCGAGGCCCGCAACACGGCCGAAGCCACGATCCAGCGCGCCGAAACCCTGCTCGAAGAGAACGAGGATGTCGACGACGACCTCCGCGGCGACATCGAGGCCGCCGTCGAAGATCTCGAGGAGACCATCGACGACACCGACGCGGACGCCGACGATATCGAAGCCGCGACCGAGAACCTGAGCAAGGAGCTCCAGGAGATCGGCAAGCAGATCTACCAGGAGGCCGGCGCGGCGGGCGCTGGCGGTGCCGCAGGCGGCGCGGCCGGCGGTGCGGCTGGCGCAGGCCCCGGTGGCATGGGTGGCGGACCGAACCCAGGCCCAGACGGCGCTGCGGCCGGCGGCGACGACGGCGAGGAGTACGTTGACGCTGACTTCGAAGATATCGCTGACGAAGTCGAGGACGAAGAAGACGACGAGTAAGTCGTCTCCTTCGGTTCGTCCCATCACTCGATGGACGAACAGTGTCTGCGGTGGTATTACCGCTGCGGGTGAGACACAAGCACTGCAACCGCGAGCGACCAACGGGAGCGAGCGGCCTTTTTAGCGTAGATTTTTGCGCCGAGTGGTTCCTCGCGAAGCGAGGAATCCCGAGGCGGAAAAAGGTACGTTCGGAACGTTCGTTTCAAGTGCCTCAACCGAGTATCGGTTTGACAACGAATGAGCGAGGACTTCTACGACGCACTCGGCGTGAGCCCTGATGCGTCGACCGAGGACATCAAACAGGCGTACCGGAAGAAGGCCACGGAGTACCATCCGGACGTCAGCGACGACCCCGATGCCGAAGAAAAGTTCAAGCGGATCCAGAAGGCAAAGCAGGTCCTCACGGACGAGGAAAAGCGCAAGGCGTACGACCGGATGGGCCACGACCGCTACGAACAGGCCGAAAAACACGGCTTCGACGCCGGCGAGGCGGGCGGCGCCGGCGGGATGGGCGGCGGACCGTTCGGTGGTATGGGCGGCGGCGGTGGTGGCATGGGCGGCGGCCTTGGCGACATCTTCGAACAGGTCTTCGGCGGCGGTGGCGGCGGCCGCGGTCGTCGTCGGCCGCGAAAGGGACGGGATCTGCGAACCGAGCTCCGGATCGACCTCGAGGAGGCCTACGACGGCGTCGAAAAGCAATTCACCGTCGAACGACCCGAGGAGTGTGACACCTGCGAGGGCGAGGGACATCCGCACGACGCGGATTCGGAGACCTGCCCTGAGTGTCAGGGTCGCGGCCAGGTGACCCAGGTCCAGCAGACGCCGCTGGGTCGCGTCCAGCAGACGACGGCCTGTCCCCGCTGTGAGGGCGACGGGACGCTGTACTCCGAGAGCTGCGACGACTGTCGCGGCGAGGGCTACGTCCGGAACGAGGCCTCGTTGACCGTCGACGTCCCGGAGGGCATTCAGGAGGGCCAGACGCTCCGAATGGAAGGCGAGGGCGCACCCAGTCCCGAAGGCGGTCGTCACGGCGACCTGCTCATCGACGTCTCGATCCGCGAGCACGAGGAGTTCGAACGCGAGGGCGACGACCTCCAGTATCGACTCCCCATCTCGTTCCCGCAGGCGACGTTCGGCGACACCGTCGAAGTGCCCACCCTCGACGGCGCTGCCGAGTTCGAGATTCCGAAGGGGACCCAGAGCGGCGAGACGTTCCGCCTCGAGGGCAAGGGGATGCCCCGCCTCCGTCGTCGCGGGCACGGCGACCTCTTCGTGCAGGTCCAGATCGTCACTCCAGACAGCCTGAACGAGGACCAGCGCGACGCGCTCGAGGCGTTCGCCGAAGCCGGCGGCGACGAGATCGAGGTCAAAGAAGGCTTCTTCGAGAAGATCAAGCGGGCGTTTTAGGCCGTGAGTTCGTGGGGTCGCCGGATCCCACCTCTGTAACCTCGTACCGCGGCTCGAGGCGAGAAACTGATACTGTCCTGAGCATTTCACAAGAGTTATTCTGTCCGTCGGTACTGTTTGAGTATGATATCCCGCGAGACGGCCGTCCACCTCGTCGCCGTCGGGTTGGCGTTCGGTAGTCTGCTCGCAGTCGATGCCGCCACCGACGGTCCAGTCCCGTCGGTCCCGGCGTTTCTGCTGTTCTACGGAGTCGTACTCGGCGGGGCACACTTCTATCTCGCCGTCCGCGGCGAAGACGGGATGGTGCCGGTCGCGTCACGGTGGCGGTACGTGACGTTGCTCGCGGTGCTCTTCACCACGGGGGCGGTGATTACCTACTGGGGCGACCGAACCGTCGCCACCGTCGAAATCGAGTCGATCGGAACCGCGATCATCGGCCTCACGCTCGTCGCCTACCTTCTCACCGAATCTATCGATGGCTATCGAGCGTCCCGAACGGAGTAATCCTCGAGCATCCCCGACTTCGACCGCCCCTTCGGCGAATAGAATGCAGGGAGATCGATCGTATTCGACATCGTGAGTGTCATGGTGTCATCCAACACAACCTATGACGGCTGTCGTCGAATCGATATGTGGGAATTCCAATGTCACACCAAATCCTGCTCCTCGCCGGCGATTACGTCGAGGACTACGAAGTGATGGTTCCGTTCCAAGCGCTCGAGATGGTCGGCCACGAGGTCCACGCCGTCTGTCCCGAAAAGGGCGAAGGCGACACCTGCCCGACCGCGATCCACGACTTCGAGGGCGACCAGACTTACACCGAGAAGCCGGGGCACAACTTCGAACTGAATCACGACTTCGACGCGGTCGACCCCGCCGACTACGACGCGCTCGTGGTTCCCGGCGGCCGCGCGCCCGAGTACCTCCGGACGTACGACGAGGTGCTCGATATCACGCGTCACTTCTTCGAGGAAGACAAACCCGTCGCCGCGCTGTGTCACGGCGTTCAGATTCTCGCCGCCGCGGACGTCCTCGAGGGACGGACCTGTACCGGCTATCCCGCGCTCGAGGCCGACGTCCGAATCGCGGGCGGCGACTGGACGGACGGCGTCACGCGCGAGGGGAACCTCGTGACTGGACAGGCCTGGCCCGACCACCCCGAGTGGCTCGCCGAGTTCCTCGACTGCCTCGGGACCGAGATCGACCACCAGGACGCCGCGCCCGCGGCGGCGGACGACTGAGACGGCTATCGGGGAGAGAGTCCCGACGTATGGCGGCCACTGACCGCGATCGCGTCGCCTCGAGTCGGCGACCTTTTTTCGACCCGGCCTCGAGTTACGCACATGACCGCCGAGACAGTGGACGATCTACTCACGCGGGAACTCCGGGACGACCGCACGGCGCTCGTGGACGCGACGGGCCGGGAGTTCGACAATCACTGGCTATGTACGACCTCCTGGAAGGCCGGGAACTTCCTTCGGCACGCGGGCGTCCGCACGGATGTCACCGTCGGCATCGTCGGCGAGGGACCGCTCCCCCTGCTCGCCTTTTTCGGCACGACGCTCCTCGAGGGGACGACGCGGTTCGAGCCGCCGATGGATCTCGCTGAGGCGGAGGACTTCCGCGCGCTCGTCGCTCCCGTTGCTACTCTCGAGTCCGACGAGTACACCCTCCCGCGGGGGGCCCAGCGGGTCGGCTACGGGCAGAAACCCGACGAACCCGACATTCACCACTTCGACGCCGGCGTCTGGAGCGAGAACCCCGCCTTCCCGCCGCTGGATGTCGATCTCGAGACGGTCCTTCTGACTGACGGCGAACGGAACGTGAGTCACGGAGATGCGCTCGAGGCGGCCAGCGAAATCGTCGAGGCACACGGACTCGAGGCCGGCGACCGCGTCGTCGTTCGCGACTCCCTCGCGGATCCTCGAGCCGTGATCGCGGGCGTTCTCGCACCGATGCTCGCCGACGGCGTGATCGTTCTCACCGGCGACGAGGACGAGACGACGGTCGAGCGCGGCGAGTACGGACTCTCGAGCGAGTCGGTGCCGGAGGCGAACCGAATCGAACTACGCGACGTTTCCCTCGAGTGACCGGCCGCGGACGGACGACTCGGTCTCGAGGACGCGGGAGGTGAATCGGTTCGGAACAGACGCGAGAACGAACCGTTTTTGCCGCGATTCGCCCAATCAGCAGCATGGAGAAACTCCTCGCCTCGCTGGACGACGCGCCGATCATCGACAAAGACGGCTACGAGTACCTCGTTCACCCGATCAGTAACGGCGTGCCGATGCTCGACCCGGCCCTCCTGCGGGAGGTCGTTATCGAGGTCATGCAAACGGCCGATCTGGACGTCGACAAGATCGTCGCTCCGGAGGCGATGGGCATTCACCTCGCGACCGCGCTCTCGCTCCAGACCGACATCCCCCTGGTCGTGATCCGCAAGCGACCGTACGGGCTCGAGGGCGAAGTCTCGTTGCACCAGCAGACCGGCTACTCGGAGTCAGAAATGTACATCAACGACGTCGAAGCGGGGGACCGCGTCCTCATCGTCGACGACATGCTTTCGACGGGCGGCACGCTGGCGTCTATCTGTACTGCACTGGACGACATCGGCGCTGAGATCGAGGATATCGTCGTTGTCATGCGGAAGGTGGGGCCGTCCGCGCTCGACGAGACGGCGTTCGAGGCGACGAGCCTCATCGACATCACCGTCGAGGACGGTGAAGTGACTGTTCACTGACTGTTCCCGGGAGAACGGACGACGGCGAGCGCCTGTCTCGTGTCGCCACGGTGCGTTCACCTATACACATTCATGGGTAACCGGAGCCGTTCGGAGCACCGATATACGCTCATATACGAATCTTTTTGATGGGTGATCCGCAACGTGGCGGCCATAGCATGTCGAACGAAACGGACGGGAGTATTCAACTGGAGTACGGACTCGACGACAAGCCACCGTGGCCGAAGTCGGTCCTCCTCGGCTTACAACACGTCGCGGTCATGATCGTCCCGGCGACGGCGGTGGCGTTCATCGTCGCCGGCGACGTCGGCCTCAGCGGCGCCGATACGGCCTACATCGTACAGATGGTCCTCCTGTTTTCGGGACTGGCAACGGTCGTCCAGGCGTACACCGTCGGTCCCGTCGGCGCGCGCCTCCCAATCGTGATGGGGTCGAGTTTCACGTTCGTCGGCGCGGCGGTGACGATCGGAATCGACTACGGTATGGCCGCCGTCTTCGGGGCCATTCTCGTCACCGGATTCGCGGTCGAGGGACTCATCGGCTGGCAGTTCAAACGGATCAAACCCTTCTTCCCGCCGCTCGTCACCGGACTCGTCGTCGTCATCATCGGCCTCTATCTCATCCCCGTCGGCATGGACTACGCCGCCGGCGGCGTCGGAGCAGACGACTACGGCGCGCTTCACAACATCGGTCTGGCCGCACTCGTCCTGGCCATCGCCGTCGGCCTCAACCTGTTCACTCGAGGCATCGCGCGACTGCTGAGCATCCTCGCCGGAATCGCCATCGGCTACGTCGTCGCCGTCGCGTTCGGGCTGGTCGACTTCTCGCCGATCGGCGAGGCGGCCTGGGTCGCCGTCCCCTCGCCGACCCGGTTCGGCTTCGAGTTCGAACCGATCGCCATCGTCGTTTTCGCCTTCCTCTTTCTCGTCTCCGCGATGGAGACCGTCGGCGATATGTCCGGCGTTACGGCCGCGGAAGGGCGAAATCCGACGGATAAGGAGTTCCGCGGCGGGCTGTTCAACGACGGTCTCCTGAGTTCGGTCGGCGCCGTCTTCGCCGCGTTTCCGATCACGTCGTTCTCCCAGAACGTCGGCATCGTTAACTTCACCGGTGTGATGAGCCGTCACGTCGTCGGCATCAGCGGCGTGATTCTCGCGATTCTCGGACTCAGCCCGAAAGTCGGGGCCGCCGTCACGACGATTCCCAGCGCGGTCTTCGGGGGCGCAGTCTTGCTCATGGTCGGCATGGTCGCCGCCAGCGGCGTCAGACTGATTGTCCTGCACACCGACCTCGACCGCCGCAATATGGTTATCGTCGCTGTCTCGCTGGGTCTCGGACTCGGCGTCGCGACGACCCCCGAGGCGCTCTCCGGCCTGCCGACCGCGGCCGAGACGTTCTTCGGCGAACCCGTCATCATGACCGCGCTGTCGGCCCTGCTGCTCAACACGTTCGTCCCCGGCGAGCAGAGTCCGCTGTTCGACATCCCCGCGGAGAATTCCACCGATCCTGATCCAGCGGTCGGCCCGAGCGACGACTAACTCCCGTTCGTCTCGTCCGCCGGCTCCGCCGATCGTCCCCCCGCCGAAGCCGACACCGTCGATTTCAAGAGGAGCGACGCCGAATATCGTGCCGTGCAACTCGAGTGCGTCTTCTTCGGCCCGTTTCGCGATGCCGTCGGCGAGAAGACCGTCCGCTACGAGACGGACGCAGAAAGCGTGGGGGAGCTCCTCCTCGACCTCGAGTCGACCTATCCCGACCTCGAGGGGCAACTCGTGGCTAACAGTGGGGATGGCTTCGCGGGGAAAACGGTCGTCACGAAGAACAAACGAGACGTGACCCACATCGACGGTCTCGAGACGGGACTCGAAGAGACCGACGTGGTTCGGCTGGTACCGTCGGTGTACGGCGGCTGACTCGGTAGATAAACCGCGCGTCGGGTCGAATCCGTACCGGTGCGCCAAATCGGTCGACGAGTGTGTACTCATCCTCGAGCACCTGCCACCTCGTTCCGATCGGAACGACTAACCAGTCCACCTGACAAACCATGCCATGGACCGGAACGATCGCGCGATCGCTCGATTCACCATGCTCGGGCATGCGACGTTCCACCTGTACGAACTCACGATCCCGCTGTTCGTCGTCGTCTGGCTGGACGCGTTCGATGTTTCGCCGGCCGTCCTTGGCACGGTCGTCGCGGTCGGCTACGGGCTCATCGGGCTCGGCGCGCTGCCGAGTGGCGCACTCGCCGACAGATACGGCTCGAGACGGCTGGTCGTCCTCTCGATGGTCGGCATGGGTGGCGGCTTCGTGCTCGTCAGCCTTGCACCGACCGTCTGGCTGCTCGGCGTCGCACTCGTTCTCTGGGGCGCCGCGGCGAGCCTCTACCACCCCGCGGGACTCTCGCTGATCACCCGCGGCTCGGACCAGCAGGGAACCGTCCTCGCCTACCACGGCGTCGCGGGCAACGTCGGGACGGCGGTCGGTCCCCTCGTGGCGGCGATCGCACTAACCCTGCTGGACTGGCGGCTCGTCGCCGCGCTGTTCGCCGTCCCGGCGCTCGTCGCCGTCCTTGCGGCCTCGATCTTCCGCTTCGACGAGCGGGCGGGCGTCGACGCCGAAACCGCTTCGACTACCGACTCGAGAAACGGGTTCGTGACGCTACTCAAACGGACGAAACTGCTTTTCGCCGGCAGCTTCGTCGTCGTGTTCGTCATCGCCATGCTCGCTGGGACGTACTATCGTGGGGTCTTTACGTTCCTCCCGGACGTCCTCGCGGCGCTCCCCGTCTTCGATCCCGTCATCGTCGCCGGGGAGACGTTCGAACCGAGCCAGTACGTCTACGCCGGTCTGCTGTTGATCGGCGCTGTCGGGCAGTACGTCGGTGGACGGGTGAGCGATTACCGCTCGCCCGAGTGGGCCATCGTCGGCGCGTTCGCCGCCTTGGTCGCCGTCTCGTTGCTCTTTCCCCTCGCGACGAACGCCGGTCTCGTCGCGACGCTGCTGATTTGTGCGGCGCTCGGTTTTTTCGTCTACGTGGAAGCACCGATTCATCAGGCTCTGATCGGGAAGTACGCCACTGCGGACGCCCACGGGCTATCGTTCGGTATCACGTATCTCGGCGTCTTCGGTATCGGCGCCGCGGGGGCGTCCGTCGCCGGCGTCGCCCTCACCTACGGAGGGACCTCTCTCCTGTTTCTCGTCCTCGCCCTCTTCCCGGCGCTCGGACTCCTGCTAGCCGGTTACCTCGCGATGACGAAGCGGCGTGACTGATTGACCGGCCGATCTGTTCGCTCGACTGTTCCGAAAATCATCCAGTATGGTTCTGCGCGTGGTTCCGGCAACTCGAGGTCAATCCAGCCCCCACCACACCTTGCATGAGGTTGACTGGCATGAATTTATGTGACTGAGGGGACGATGCTGTCGTGCGGTCGGGCGATGACATCCTCCCCGGCGTGAACAGAGAGGGAGCTTCGCTCCCTCAAGCAGTCGGGCTACGCCCGACGACGCCGGGGTTTCCCGTACCGCGTTGGGATATTGGGGTTCGCGGTTCGACCCTTATTCTCGCGGGGCGAAACTGCCCTCGCTACGGTCGAACAAGTGAACCGCTGGCTGTGCCATCCAGCCGTTATCCCTATCCCGGCCACCGTCTGTGGCGAGATTCGGGAGTACCTTTCGTCGGATATTCTCGGCTCCGTTAACGTCGGCGTTGGCGACCGTTCCACAGTCGTCACAGACGTACAACCCGCGCTCGATACGCTGGTTCCCGTCTTTCGTTCCACACGACGAACACGTTTTCGAGGTATCACGCTCGGACTTCCGAACGACCTCGATACCTTCGTCCTCAGCCTTGTATTCGAGCATCGACGTGAAGCGGTCGAACGCCCACCCGTGAAGGTCGAGGTTGCCGTGGTCGCCCCAGTTGCGGGCGTCTCCGTTCTCGTCGTCGCGGATACCGCCAAGGTCGCCAACCACGATGGTCCCGACGCTACGTTGCTTGCACGCCGAAACGATGTGCTTCGAGAGCGCATGCAAGAAGTGGGTTCGGCGCTCGGTCTGTTTCCGGTCGAGCCGGCGCGCTTCCCGTGAGGCTGAATGGGCGCACTTCGCCCGTTCTTTGGCGAAGTAGTAGATATCCTCCTTAAGCGCGCCACCGGGATACAACGTAGCTTCGTCTCCATACGAGACGGTAGCGAAGTTGCATATCCCGAGGTCGATACCGGCGGTTCGGTCGCCCGATGAACGGAATTCGACCTCATGCCGGCAGACGATATGCAACCGCCACTCTCCGTGTTCGTAGACCGCACGAACCAGTTGGACGTTCTCGATTTCGGCGTCCGGTCGGGTTTCATATTCGCACAGAAGAAAGTCCGACCAATGCGCTTTGAGGTTCCGCCCTTTCGAGAGACGGATACGTCCGTTCTTCGAGTCGTGCTTGAAGCCGTCTTCTTTGAACGTGACGGTCGAACGGGGGTGGTCGTCGCCGTGTTTTCGGTAGCCGGGCGGATTCGCGTTCTTGTTCCCGTTTCGGCGGTGACCGTACCATGATTTGAACGCCTCAGACAATTCTTCGAGAACTGCCTGACTTGACTGTGCGTTGAGGTCAGCGTAGCGTTCGTGGTTTTTTAGGTACGACTTGAGCGCGCCTTCGCCGGGAATTGTCCCCGTTTCGTCCCAAATACGCCCGATGGTCCACCGGGCAACATTCCAGAGTTTCGAGGCGGCGAATCCGAGCGAATCGAGACCGTCGCGGACCTGTTGCTGGTTGCGTATGGACGCAACGTGGGTCCGGGTGACGGACCTTTTCGCCATACATAGCCTATGTCACTGCGTGGACTTATAGGTTGGCCGTGCACGGTGAAAGTGAATATCCGGCCGGCCATCGACGGAGGTTGCGGAACGGAGCGTACGCGATTCTCGCCCGCCCTTCGGCCTTCGGCCTCAGGACGGGATTCTCTCGCTGTTGAGAGATAGCAAGTCCGACGGTTGGCTGGTCGCGTCGTGTCCAAGCACGATAACGGGCCACGCACTGCACGCCGACAGTACCCGCGTGGCCCGGTTTTGCGTTTCACTCGTCGGTCAGGCGCCCGCTTGTTCTCCGTCGGCGCGCCGCTCGAGGAAATCCGTCAACAGCCGAAAGAGCCGAAGCTTCTGGGTCTGATCCGAGGAGGCGTGGCCCTCCTCGCCGAGTTCGTGGTACTCGAACGCGCCGGTCTCGCCCACTTCGAGTCCGCGGGCCTCGAGCGCCTCGCGGAACAGCCGCGCCTGTGAGACGGGAACGCGTCGGTCGTTGACGCCATGAACGACACAGATGGGTGCGTCGAGATTCTCGACGTGCGTAAGGGGTGAGCGGTCCTCGTAGAGGTCCGGATTCCCCTCGGGGGTGCCGAGGTACTTTTCCATCAGTTCGATACGGTAGTGGTCCATCGTGGTCTCGTACATCTCCTCGAGATCCGTGAGGCCGATCCACGCGATGCCGGCGTCGTAGAGGTCGGGGTACTGGACCAGCTGCCAGTACGCCGAGTAGCCGCCGTAGGAGCCCCCGAAGACCACGACGCGGTCCTCGTCGAGCCAGTCGTAGCGCTCGAGGGCGTACTCGACGGCCGTCGCGACGTCGCCCTGTTCGGCGCCACCCCAGTCGTCGAGCAGTTCCTCGACGAACTCGCGGCCGCGGCCGGTCGATCCCCGGTAGTTGACTTGCAGCACCGAAAAGCCCTGCGAGACCAGCGTCTGCGCGTAGAGGTCAAAGGACGTGTCGTCGCGACTTCGCGGGCCGCCGTGGGGGGTGACGATCAGCGGCGAAGGCCGCTCACCGGAGTCGTAGAAAAGCGCGCCGATCTCGAACTCATCGTACGGCTCGTGATCAACCGCTCGAGCCGGCGTCTCGGGGACGCCGTCCGAGTGGAACGTCAGGTATTCGGCGTCGGCGAAGTCGTCGGGATCGAACGGGCCGTACTCGGCCTCGAGCAGCGTCTCGTACTCGTCGCTCTCGAGATCGTAAACCAGCAGCTCCGGACGCCGCGTCGGACTGGTGTGCTCGAGAAGGATCCGATCCTCGTCGATGCTGATTCCGGTCGGCCCCATCCCGAACGAGGTGACGCCCTCGGGAAGGTCGAGTTCCCGGCCGGCACCCGTCTCTCGGTCGTAGACGACGGGAACGGTGTCCGCGTTCCGACTGCGGGTGGCGAGGAGTCGGTCGCCGCCGGAGAGCACCGCGATCGGCTGCTCGTCGTACTCGCCGTCGCCGTACCAGGTCAGATCCTCGGCCTCGAGGTCGTAGACGCCGACGCGGCCGAGGTCGGTCGTGTTGTCGCCGACGAGCAGCCACTCGCCGTCGGGCCCCCAGTCTGCAGGCGTGGCTTCGGCACCGATTTCGCCGATCTCGAGGTTTCGAGGGTCGGAGCCGTCCGCGTTCGCGACGTAGACGTCCCGGTTGTCGAAGTCGTCGGTCTCGTTGGTCGCGTACGCGATCCGGTCGCTGTCCGGCGAGAGGTGCGCCTCCCAGACCGCTCGCTCGTAATCGGTGATCTTGGTCGTCTCGCCGCTCGAGAGATCGTGCCGGTAGACGTTCAGTTGACCGTCCCGATTCGAGCCGACGAGGAGCGTTTCGCCGTCCTCGCCGACGTCCTGCAGGACGACTTGTCCGTCCATCTCGACGACCGCCTCAGTCGATCCGTCGCGGGAGAGCGCGTAGATGTCGTTCTGTTCGTCGCCCGCGTCGTCGAGGTGAAAGAAGACGCGGTCGCCGTCGGCACCCCAGGCGACGTACCAGCGAGCGTTGCGCGGTACCTCGCCGTCGGACCAGCGCTCGAGATCGCCGCTCTCGACGTCGACGACGTGGAGTTCGTTTCGGCCGGTGACATCGTAGTAGCACGCGACCTCGTCGCCGGACGGCGAGACGGTCGGATGGGCGATCGTCGGCAGCCCCGCGAGTTCCTCGAGTACGGATTCGTCTGAGTCGCTCATTGTTGCACCGTTTCAACGAACTGACTTAATAGTTCGAGAAGTAGCAAACGAGGAATTGATCGGTCCCTAATCGTCGGAGAGCGCGGCCCCGGCCACGGGCTCGAGTCTCGCATCGGAGACGGTTCCGTCGTCCGACCAGCCGCGGGCGTCGTAGTACTCCACGATCGCGTCCTCGATGTCCGGCAGGTCGTAGGGGACGCCGTCGTCGTCCCGGTCGAAGCCCCGCTGGTTGTTGAAGTGGCGCTCGAGTTCGACGGTCCGGGCACCGACGAGCGCGAGTTCCTCGTAGTTGGCATCGAACAGCGTCTCGAGGCGCTCTTCGGTGACGTAGTCGTCGCCGAAGGCGCAGACGATTCCGGTGTCGCGGAACGCGTTGTGGTTCTCCCGGTCGACGAGCGTCTCGGCTTTGCCGAGGGTGCCGTCGGGATCGAGTTGGCCGGCGTACTCGAGGCTCAGCATGCTCGCGTACATGTGGTCGGCACCGCGGTTCGCGACGGCGTAGGAGAGCCCCTGTCCGTGGAGGACGCGGCCGTCGTGGGCCGCAAACTCCATCCCTTTGACCGTGTAGTTCTCGACACCCAGTTCCTCGTGACAGCGGGCGACGCCCTCCGCGAGCGTGTCCCCGATTCCCTCGCGACGAGCGATCTTCTCGGTGAGCTCTTGGGCGAGCTCCGCGTTGCCGAACTCGTCAACGCTGTCGAGGTAGGCCGCGACCGTCACCCCAGCCGAGATCGTATCCATCCCCAGCGTGTCACAGAGTTCGTTGGCCTGCATCACGTCGACGATATCGTCCACGCCCTGCTGGGAGCCGAAGGCGTAGACGGTCTCGAACTCCGGCCCCTCGGTCTCGACGCCAGTCTCCTCGTCCCGCGTCGGGAGCTTACAGGCGTAGGCGCAGGCTGAGCAGGCTCCCTTCTTGTACTTCTTTTCCTCGACGGCGTTGCCGCCGATGTCGGCCGCGCCCTCGAACTCGTACTCTCGGAAATATCTGGTAGGAAGCGAGAAGTTGTCGTTGATGAACTCCGTCCCGCCCGTAGTACCCTGAGTGCGCATCCGGTCGTCCGAGGTGGCAGCCTCCCGATGGATCTCCGACTCCGGCGGGTTCGGAATCTCGAGCGGCGGCTCGACGTTCCCGTCGAACGTGACGCACTTGACGTTCTTCGAGCCCAGCACGGCTCCGAGACCGCCGCGGCCGAAGGCTCGCGAGTCGAACGTCATCACCGACGCGAACCGAACGCGGTTCTCGCCCGCGGGACCGATCGCAATGCAGTGTTCGGGACCCAGACCCTGCTGGTTCTCGACGTAGTCGGAGGTCTCAGGCACCGTCGCGCCCTCGAGTTCCGGCACTTCCTCGAACTCGACGCCGTCATCCGTGACGTGGACGGCGAGCAGTTCCTCGCTCTCGCCCGCGATCTCGAGGACGCTGTAGCCCGTCGCGACGAAGTTTCGCGAGAGGTAGCCGCCGGCGTTGGTCGAAACCAGGCCGTCGGTCAGCGGTGAGAGCCCAGTCATGTTCATCCGGCCGGTAAAGGACATCTGGGACTGCTGGAGCGGTCCCGTCGAGAGGTACGCCCGGTTCTCGGCTCCGAACGGGTCCGCGTCGAAGGGGATCCGCTCGTGGGCGAGGGCGGTCGCAGTGGCTCGACCGCCGACCGTCGCCTCGAGCACCTCGTCTATCACCGTTTCGTCTGCAGTTCGCTCACCGACATCGACGGTGAGCAATGGTCCTGTGGCGTGGAGCATATCATGGGCTTGTACTCTGAGGGTCTTAGTGATATGCCAAGATGGAACACGCAAACAGCAGCGAGCGCGGCGTCTCAGTAGAATTATTGTCCCCGAATAGAGACTCATTCAGTGATGCAGTACGACGCGGTTCTGCTCGACTTCGACGGCGTCGTCGTCGAAACCCCCTCCAGCCGGCGACTGTCCGACGCACTCAGCCGCACGTACGAGCAGTTCGATCGCTCGGGACCGGCGGCCGAGACGCTTCAGGAACTCACATGCGGCGACTTCGAGTCGATCGCCGACCGGTGTCGAACGCTCGACATCGACACCGACGTCTTCTGTACGCGGGCCGCCCGCGAACTGATCCGCACCCAACTCGCCGAAATCGAGCGCGGACTGCGATCGGTTTACGACGACGTGAGCGTTGTCCGCTCGCTCGAGTTGCCGCTCGGCATCGTCAGCGACAACCATCCGACCGTCGTCACGAACGTGCTCGACCGGTTCGGCCTTCGATCGCTCTTCGAGACCGTCTACGGCTGCGCGCTGACGCCGGACGGGCTCGCTCGTCGCAAACCCGATCCGACGAACATCGAGGCCGCGATGGACACCCTCGAGGCCGAGTCGGCGCTCTACGTCGGCGATCGGTCAGTCGACGTACGGGCCGCCGACAACGCGGGCATCGACTCGGTGTTGCTCTCGCGTTCGGCCTCGAGCGACGAGTCTGCCGACGACGCCCTCGACGTGACGCCCACGTACCACAGTTCCTCGCTCGCAGCGTTGCCGGCGCTCCTCGAGTGATCCGGCCCCCGTCCGACCGAGCGTCTCGGCGAACTGAACGGGAGAGCGGTGGGGACCCCCCTCGCGGGTGTTACGCGCCCCGAATGTTTCGATAACGGGGACGACCGGGCAGATTCCAGCCGTCGATTTTTGCAGGAGACAGTGGGAGTGGACCGTATGAACGACGAGAACTGGGCCGAACTTCGATCGCAGTGTGAACGCGTTTCCACCGGCGCACAACTGCTGACACCGCTCTCTGAGCGCCCGTTCGGAATCGAGGCGACCGCGGACGATCGAATCCTCGTCCGGTTCGCCGACAGCACCGAAGAACGCCCCCTCTGGCGCGAGCAGTTCGGCGTATTCGACGAGCAACTCGAGGGCGGCGCAATGGCCATCGACGACCTTCAGCCGGGCGTCGAACCCTACGCCGCGGTGATCTCGCTCTCCGAATCGTACACCGTCGACGACGAGTCGATCGTCACCGCGCCCGACGACGCCACCGGCGGAGAGAGTCCCTTCCTGGTCTCAGCGGCCGAGGCGCGGACGCCACCCGAGCGCGTCCACGACGACGCCATCCTGCTGGCCCACCTCGTCGAGCGACTCGAGATCGACGACCTCGCGTCACTCGATTCAATGGACACCGACTCGCTAACCGACTACTACGTCCTCGCTTCGGACGTCCAGCGCGGCGCCGACGGGGTGCGGTCGGCGGCGCGAGACGAACTGCTCGAGCGCCTCGGACCCGATCAGGAACTTCACGGTCGCTTCGGGACGGTCCGCCGAACGACCCGCGAGCGTCGCCGGCCGAAGGACGACGAGACCGTCCTCGCCGCGCTCGACGAGCACGGCATCCCCCGCGAGTGGGTGCTCGGGGTCGACCGAGACAAACTGGACGTCGTCCTCTCCGTCACCGATCTCGCCGACGACGACGTTTACGACACCAGCGAGGACGTCTACGTCCAGAAAACCGCCGTCGACGAGGACGAAAAGTACTCGCGGCTGCAGGGGCTCGCCGATCGGATCGAGGATCTCGAGAACGCCGACGGCGAGGCGCTAGAGGACGAACTCGAGGCGATCGAGGATCGACTCGAAGAGGCGCTGACAGCAAACTGAGTGAGTGTGAGCGACGACATCGGTTTTCGGAAACGTGTCTCACGTCGATGGGTTTCCGTCGATCGTTTGGCGCAAGCAGCGCCGGTTCCACACTTTCGATAGCGTTTGATCGCAATCGTAAGAAATACTTATTATTCGTTTGAAGTTTCTGTCGATGTGGTTTGACCCCGCTGTCGTCGAAGCCGTCCGTGACGCCGTTCCGACGTGGCTCGGCGTCGTCATGGTCGTCCTCTCGTATCTCGGGAGCATCTACCTGATCGCCCCCTCCATGATCGCCGCCTACTGGGCCAACCGCGACCTCGTCGCGCCGTGGCTCGGGGGTATCATCGGCTGTTACGGCCTGATGTCGATCACGAAATCGTATCACACCGCGAGTCGTCCGATCATCGGCCCGCCCGTCGATGGGAGCATCTTCCCCGGCTGGTTCGTCCCCTGGTACGAACACGCCGCGCATATCTCCACGACGAGCTTCCCGAGCGGCCACGCGATGGCGGCGACGATCATCGTTGGCATGCTCGTCGTCGACCTGCCGGTAGGCACGTTCTGGAAACGAGCCGTGACCGGTCTCGCGGTGATCGGCTGGGTCGGCTTCACTCGAGTCGGACTCGCCGTCCACTTCCCTGGAGACGTTGCCGGCGGCATCGCCTATGCGCTTGGCTTCCTCGCCGTCTACTACCTGGGTCGGCGGTATGTCCCCCGGCGAACGTCGTACGGCGAGACGACGGCCGCCTTTGCCGTCGGCTTCGTCTTCGCGCTGGTCGCGGTGACCTACGTTGGGAGCCGTAACTCGCACATCGCCTTCGGCGGGGGTATCGGTGCGCTGCTCGCCTGGCAGTACGCACCGGCGATCGCGAGTCTGATTCGAGAAACCGTCTGGGAGACGGTGGCTCCACTCGTCGGCGTCGCCATCGTCGTCGGGACGTGGTTCGTCACCGATCTGGGAATCGGCAACCGGGCGTTCATCGTGGTCTGGTCCGCGCTGTTCCTCGCGGCCGTCATCCTCGTTCCGTGGATCTCGCCGACGGGCGCGTTCTGGGCAGCGGCGAAGCGTCGCAGTCGGCGACTGATCGGCTGGCAAATCGGTCGCGGCGATCACGAGTCCGGATGATAACGGCGACTCGAGCACTGAACGGACGATCGTCGCACCGACAACTCCCACTGGTGTGACGGTCGCGATAACGGAACCCGAGGGGACGACGGCACGCTGACGGAAGACGGACCGTGGTGCAGACGAACGCTCCCTCGAGTTCGTCACCGCCGCAAACGCTTTTGGAGATACACCCCCTACTTCGAATCATGTACGTGCGGGACGCGAAAAACAGAGAGGAGGTCTGGCTGCTCGACGCCATCGAGGCGATGGAACTCGACGAGACGGCGTTCCGCTCGCGCGATTACGTCGTCGCCGTCGACGAAACGTCAGGCGAGAAGGCCGGGTTCGGTCGTATTCGCGTTCACAAACGCGACGACGCTGGGTCGGCTGACGCCGACTCCGGGCGCACAGACGACGTCTGCGAACTGACCAGCATCGGCGTCCTCGAGAGTTGGCGCGGCCAGGGCGTCGGCGCACACGTCGTCGAACGACTGGTCGAGTACGCCGGCGATCAGGGGTTCGAGACCGTCTACGCCCTGACGGGCGAAGGAAGTTATCTCGCCCAGTTCGGCTTTCGACGAATCGAGGAGTCGGCGCTGCCGGTGCCGTTACAGAATCGACTCGAGGACAAACGCGACGGCGTCGATCCCGACGCCGTTCCCCTCGAGATTGACGTCGACGAGTTTCAACTGCCCGAGCGACTCCGCGAGGCGTTCAAACGGGCGCCCGACGATCGCGACGAGGACTCGGACGACGATTCTCCCGAGGACTTCGGGATCGACCCCGAGTCGGCGACGTACAAGTACGATACGGGTCGCTAGCTCGAGCCGTTCGCCGCCGGTCGCACGCCGCGTCGTCGCTCGGTACCGGCTGCTCCATTTCGGCTCCACCACGGCTCGAGTGAAAAGCGGCCGTCCCGACTCGAGTGACTCTCGCGGATTCGTACCGGTTCCACTCGTCGACCGATTAGCGACCCACTGGTACCGATCGCAACTCGAGACGATACTGGCCGCCTTCATCAAGCTTCAAGCCCCACCCCAACCTAGATAAACGATAATGTTCGATTCCGACGATCTCGAGGAGATCCGTGCCGGCCGGGAGGAGTGGCACGAGGAAGAAGTCGAGCCGGTGGTCGAACGGTTCGGCGAACGGAAAGAGACGTTCACGACGGATACGGGGGGGCAGGACGTCGACCGACTCTACACGCCCGACGATGTCGACGATCTGGACTATCGGGAGGACATCGGCTATCCGGGCGAGCCGCCGTACACGCGCGGCGTCTACTCAACCGGCTACCGCGGCCGACTGTGGACGATGCGCCAGTACGCGGGCTTTTCGACGCCCGAAGACACCAACGAGCGCTACCATTACCTGATGGATCAGGGCCAGACCGGGCTGTCGATGGCGTTCGACCTGCCGACACAGATGGGTTATGACTCCGACGCCAGCATGGCCGCCGGCGAGATCGGGAAAGCAGGAGTCGCCATCGACTCGTTAGACGACATGGAGACCGTCTTCGACGGCATTCCGTTGGACGAGGTCTCGACGTCAATGACGATCAACGCGCCCGCATCCGTCCTGCTCGCGATGTACATCGCCGTGGGCGACCAGCAGGGCGTCGACCGCGAGGAGCTTCGGGGGACGATCCAGAACGACATCCTGAAGGAGTATATCGCCCGCAACACGTACATCTACCCTCCCGAACAGTCGATGCGGATTATCACCGACATCTTCGAGTTCTGCGCGTCGGAGACGCCGAAGTTCAACACCATCTCGATCTCGGGCTACCACATCCGCGAGGCCGGCTCGACGGCCGCCCAAGAGCTCGCTTTCACGCTCGGCGACGGCATCGAGTACGTCGAGACGGCGATCGAGGCCGGACTGGACGTCGACGAGTTCGCCCCACAGCTCTCCTTTTTCTTCAACGGCCACAACAACATCTTCGAGGAGGTCGCGAAGTTCCGCGCCGCCCGCCGGATGTGGCACGACATCATCGACGAGCGCTTCGACGCGGACGATCCCAAGTCCAAACAGCTCAAGTTCCACACCCAGACCGCGGGCTCGATGCTCACCGCCCAGCAGATCGAAAACAACGTGGTTCGGGTGGCCTACCAGGCCCTCGCCGCGGTGCTCGGCGGTACCCAGAGTCTCCACACCAACGGCAAGGACGAGGCGCTCGCACTGCCGACAGAGCAGTCGGTCCGCACCGCCTTGCGCACCCAGCAGATCCTGGCCCACGAGTCCGGTGCCGCCGATACCATCGATCCCCTCGCGGGCAGCTACTACGTCGAATCGCTGACCGACGAGGTCGAGGAAGAGGCCTACGAGATTCTCGAGGAGGTCGACGAGCGTGGCGGCATGCGCGAGGCGATCGAACAGCAGTGGGTCCAGCGCCAGATTCAGGATACCGCCTTCGATCGCCAGCGAGAGATCGAGGAGAAAGAACGCATTATCGTCGGCGTCAACGAGTTCGAGGTCGACGAGGATCCCGAGATGGACGTCGAGGAAGTCACGCCGGAGGACCAGCAACGCCAGATCGACAGCCTCGAGTCGGTTCGTGAGGAGCGAGACGACGAGGCTGTCGAGGACACGCTCGAGGCCCTGCGCGAGGCCGCACGGGGCGAGGAGAACCTCATGCCGTACATCATCGAGGCCGTGAAGGTGTACGCGACAGTCGGGGAGATCTGTAACGTTCTGCGCGACGAGTTCGGCGAGTATCAGCCTGGCAGTGCAGTCTGAACTGACTTGATCTGCGGGCACCAAGACGCGATTTCCCGGGCCCGGGTTTGATTATGTGTCTCGGTAACGCTTGGAGTATGGCTTCAGATATCTCGACCGCGACCGTGACAGCTAGCGGCGCCGAGATTCCGGCCCTCGGCTTCGGCACCGCACGGATGACCGGCAAAGACTGTCGGAGAGCGGTCGAAACTGCCCTCGAAGTTGGCTACCGCCACGTCGACACCGCTCAGATGTACGACAACGAGCGCGCCGTCGGCAACGCAATCGCTTCGAGCGATGTCGACCGCGAGGAGGTCTTCGTCGTTACCAAGGTCCACCGAAAGAACGCCGCGTTCGACGACGTCCTCGAGTCCACTCGACGGAGCCTCGAGCGACTCGGTCTCTCGACGGTCGATCTCCTCCTGTTGCACGCGCCCAGCAGCCGAGCACCGCTCGAGGAAACGCTGGCGGCGATGAACGAGCTACAGGACGAAGGGAAAGTCGAGCACGTCGGCGTCAGCAACTTCGGAATCGATCAGCTCGAGTCCGCGCGCGAGCTATCGGAGACGCCCATCGTCGCGAACCAGGTGAAGTATCACCCGTATCATCATCAGGACGACCTGCTCGAGTACTGCGTCGCGAACGACGTCTGCCTGACGGCGTACAGCCCGCTCGCAGAGGGAGCCGTGCCCGGCGACGACCGACTCGCCGAGATCGGCGAACCATACGAGAAGTCCGCCGCCCAGGTCGCGCTGCGCTGGCTGCTCCAGCAGCCGACCGTCGCAGCGATTCCGAAGGCCGCGAGTCGTCGACACATCGAGGCGAACGCCGACGTCTTCGACTTCGAACTTTCCAACGACGAGCTGGCGGCCGTCGCAGACGTCGGTGACGGGGTCTGGAATCAGTTGGTTGAAACAATCGGATTGCGTTGACAGCCGATTCAGCGGGGTTGTTCGGCCTACTCGAGTCGAACGGCCGTCCCGTAGGCCATCACTTCCGAGCCGCCGTCGGTGATCTGGGAAGTCTCGAGGCGGACGTTGACCACGGCGTCCGCACCCATCCGTTCGGCGTCGGCCTCCATGCGGGAGATGGCCTCGTCTCGAGCCTTCGAGAGGAGTTCCGAGTAGGCCTTGAGTTCCCCGCCGAAGACGTTCCGGATCCCCTGGGTGATGTCGCGGCCGGCGTTTCTGGCTTCGACGGTGTTGCCGCGGGCGACTCCGATCGTTTCAACAATGTCACCGTTCGGGACGGTTTCGGTGTTTGCGATCTGCATAGTCTCGACTTCACAGACCCGGATCAAATACTCGTCGAAAACGACACCAAGTTGAATAGTTCGGTCTCGGACCGATACGAGACGCCGTCAGCGAGGCTCGAAATGCAAGTCCGGGATCGACAAACCGCATCAATATTTGTGTTCGATCCCGAACGGCGAACCATGCACTTCGATCACGCGGGAATCGCGACCGAGGACGCAGCCGAACTCGGAGCCCTGTACGCGGACCTCTTCGGTCTCGAGGTCGCCCACGAGGAGGAGTTCGACGGTATGCGCGTCGTCTTTCTCGACTGCGGAAACGGCTACTTCGAACTGCTCGAGCCGCTCGAGGACGGGACTATCGCGCAGTATCTCGAGTCAAACGGCGCGGGGATTCACCACCTCGCGCTCGCGACGGACGATATCGAGGGTGCCCTCGAGACGGTCCGCGACCACGACGTCCAGTTGATCGACGAGGAGCCACGGCCCGGCGCGTGGGGGCATTCAGTCGCCTTCTTGCATCCCAAAGACACCGGCGGCATTCTCGTCGAACTCGTCGAGCACTGAATCAGACGTCGCCGCCGCTCGAGTCGGGCGACCGACTCATTCCATTCGATTGTCGTTCTCGTCGAACTCGCCCTGGTCGATGTCGATGCGGTGTGGTTCGGGGCGCTCGCCGCCGCTGTCGCGGCTGCCCCCGACCGGCAGCTTGGTTCGGAGGTCGGCGGCGAACGACTGGACCTGATCGACCAGCGTCTTTACCTCCTCTTCGAACTGCTCGACGGAGCGCTCGACGTAGTGGACACGCTGGGCGGGAATCCGTCGAACGATGTCGTGGCCCTCCTCGTCTTCGTCGGTCTTGATGATCCAGTGGTCCTGAAAGTAGGCGATGTGTTCGTTCGGCACCGTCTTCCTGACGGTGTCCTCGTCCGGTTCCTCGTAGACGATCGTCGCGTGACCGATGTCTCGCTCGAGTTCGAGGTCGTCGTCAACCATAGGCCTCGCTAGGAATCCAATACGCGTAGTGACTGTGCTTGCGAGGTGCGGCGCGTGACCGATCCGGATCAGCAGCGCGTCTTGGCCGACCGTTCGACCGGGTGACCGAAAGTTCGGCCCAGTTGGGTGAACAATCGACCGAGTCGGGACGGACCGGTTTCGTCGGCACGCCACAGAAAAGCAGTGATTCCGCGTTCGAACGATCTCTCAGCCGAAGTTCTCGATCAGCGCCTCGTCGGAATCGCCGCCGTCCTCGTCGATCGTGTCGGCGACGAACCGTACGAAGTCCTCGAAGCCGAAGGCGTAAAGCTGGCCGTCCGTGCGGTGGGACTCGATCGCCTCCGCCAGTCCGTCGCTATCGTCCGCCTCGAGGATGACGACGTCCGCGCCTGCGTCTTCGAGCGCCTCGAGTCGATCGACGTGTGCGGGCTCGTCGTCCTGATAGACGACGACGGCGTCGTGGCCAGATTCGTGGGCCGCTTGGGCAATCGAGACGGCTGGACCGACCCCGGGACCGCCCGCGACGGCGACGACATCTTCGTCACCCTCGTAGGTAATCGTCCCGAACGGGCCTTCGATATGAACGGTTTCACCGCCCTCGAGATCGGCGAGCCACGGAGAGAGGTCGCCGTCGGGGTCGATCCCGACTGTGATCTCGAACGTCTCGCCGACCGCGGGCGAGGAGAGCGTGTAGTGGCGCATGACGATGTCGTCCTCGTCGTGATCGCCGCTCGTCTGGTTCTCGGCCCCGGGGACGGCCCGAAGCAGGACGAACTGGCCGGGAAGGGCATCGAACCCCTCGGGCGTCTCGAGTTCGAGTGCGACGGTACCCGGACCGACTTCGCGGACCGATTCGACAGTGACTGGTGTTCCTTCGATTGTCATGTCGAATCCGTTCGGGGGCCGCTGGAAAAGGCGTTCCGTTCCGCGTCGTCGTTACGCTCGCGGTTCGATACATCCGCGGTTCGAGACAGTACCAACCGGCGTTCTCACAGCTGCCTGAGAGCGTAATTTCACCGGTGATTTATTCTGATTCGAGTAACGAACGCGGCGATCGAGAGCGGACATATCACGCGCTGTTGCGGTGGTCCGGTTGGGTTTTCAGAAGCCTTTTCATTTACTGGGGGCAAGGCTCAGCATAACATGGCTGAGGATCTCAACTGGGCGGTCGGAGGCGAGGCCGGGGACGGTATCGACTCCACCGGGAAAATCTTCGCTCAGGCACTTTCCCGAGCCGGACGGCACGTATTCACGTCGAAAGACTTCGCGTCCCGAATCCGCGGCGGCTACACGGCCTACAAGATTCGGACGTCGGTCGAGCAGGTCCAGAGCGTCGTGGACCGACTCGATATCCTGGTCGCCCTGACACAGCGCACCATCGACGAAAACCTCGACGAACTCCACGAGGGCAGTGCCGTCATCTACGACGGTGAACGCTCCTGGGAGGCCGAGATTCCCGACGAGATCACCGCAGTCGACGTCCCCCTGAAATCGCTCGCCGAGGACGCCGGCGGCGCGATCATGCGCAACATCGTCGCGCTCGGTGCCGCGTGTAAGATCACCGGCTTCGACGTCGAGTACTTGGACGAGGCACTCGAGAAGCGCTTCGGCGGCAAGGGTTCGAAGATCGTCGAGAACAACAAGGAAGCCGCCCGCCTCGGCCAGGAGTACGTCGAAGCGAACTACGATCTCGACCACCTCGGTTACAACGTCGACGTAACCGACAACGACTACGTCCTCCTGAACGGTAACGAAGCGATCGGCATGGGTGCGATCGCCGCCGGCTGTCGCTTCTACGCCGGCTACCCGATCACGCCCGCGACGTCCATCATGGAGTACCTGACGGGCCGTATCGAGGACTACGGCGGACACGTCGTCCAGGCCGAGGACGAACTCTCGGCGATCAACATGGCACTCGGCGGCGCACGCGCCGGCGCTCGAGCCATGACGGCGACGTCGGGAGCCGGAATCGACCTCATGACGGAGACGTTCGGACTGGTCGCGACCAGCGAGACGCCGCTCGTCATCTGTGACGTCCAGCGATCCGGCCCCTCGACGGGGATGCCGACGAAACAGGAGCAGGGCGACCTCAACATGGCCCTGTACGGCGGCCACGGCGAGGTCCCGCGCTTCGTCGTCGCCCCGACATCGATCACCGAGTGTTTCTGGAAGACCGTCGAGGCGTTCAACCTCGCCGAGAAGTACAACACGCCGGTGTTCCTCGTCTCCGATCTGGCGATGTCGGTCACCGAACAGACGTTCCCGCCGGAAGCATTCGACATGGACGAAGTCGAGATCGACCGCGGCAAACTCGTCGACGACGAAGAGGTCGATGAGTGGCTCGACGAGCAGGGACGGTTCCGCGCCCACGCCGACACCGACGACGGTGTCAGCCCCCGTGCCATCCCCGGCACGATCGACGGCGCACACATGAGCACCGGCCTCGAGCACGACGAACTCGGCCGCCGAACCGAGGAACAGGACGAGCGTGTCCAGCAGGTCGACAAACGGTACCGCAAGGTCGAGACCGCACAGGAGCAAGAAGACTGGGAGTGCCGCGAGTTCGGCGACGAGGACGCGGACAACCTCATCCTCTCGTGGGGATCGAACGAGGGTGCACTGGTCGAAGCGCTCGGCTACCTCGAGGACGAGGACGTCGACGTTCGCGTGATCTCGGTGCCGTACATCTTCCCGCGGCCGGACCTCACCGACGAGATCGAGGCGGCCGAACAGACGATCGTCGTCGAGTGTAACGCGACCGGCCAGTTCGCCGACCTCATCGAACACGACGCACTTACCCGCGTCAAGCGCATTAACAAGTACACCGGCGTCCGCTTCAAGGCGGACGAACTCGCCGAACAGATCACCGACAAACTCTCCGAGGAGGTGCCAGCACAATGAGCTCCGACGTACGATTCACCGACTTTAAATCCGACAAGCAGCCAACGTGGTGTCCCGGATGCGGCGACTTCGGGACGATGAACGGCATGATGAAAGCCCTGGCCGAAACCGGAAACGACCCCGACAACACCTTCATAATCGCCGGGATCGGCTGTTCCGGCAAGATCGGGACCTACATGCACAGCTACGCCCTTCACGGGGTTCACGGCCGTGCACTTCCCGTCGGGACCGGCGTCAAAATGGCCCGCCCCGACATCGAAGTGATGGTCTCCGGCGGCGACGGTGACGGCTACTCGATCGGTGCCGGTCACTTCGTCCACGCCGTCCGCCGAAACGTCGACATGTCCTACGTCGTCATGGACAACCGTATTTACGGCCTGACCAAAGGTCAGGCCTCGCCGACCTCGCGATCGGACTTCGAGACCTCCACCACCCCAGAAGGCCCCCAGCAGCCACCCGTCAACCCGCTCGCACTCGCGCTCGCATCGGGCGCGACGTTCATCGCCCAATCTTTCGCCTCCGACGCGTTGCGCCACCAGGAGATCATCGAGCAGGCGATCGAGCACGACGGCTTCGGCTTCGTCAACGTCTTCAGCCCGTGTGTCACGTTCAACGACGTCGACACCTACGACTACTTCCGCGAGAGCCTCGTCGACCTCAAAGAGGAAGGCCACGATCCGAACGACTACGAGAACGCCAAGGATGTCATCCTCGACGGCGAAAAGGAATACCAGGGCGTCATGTACCAGGACGAAAACTCCGTCCCGTACCACGAGCAACACGGCGTCACCGAGGATATGTCCGAGATTCCCGACGGCGCACCCGACGACGCGATGGATCTCGTCCGCGAGTTCTACTGACGACCGACGCTCTCGACGCGACTCGGCAGGATTCGTTTTCTCAGCACCGATCACCGGCCACTGTTGTCACCGTCGAGAGAGTGCCGTGTCTACAACCGCGCTCAAGACGGCGCTCGAGTAACTGTGATGCTTCGGCCTCGCTCCCTCGGTGCGAAGCGCTCGCTCTGGGTCTGTCGGTTACGCTTCGAAAATAGCGACCCAGATACACCACCTCTCGAGTTCGCGAGCGATTAGACCGGGTGCTCGACGGATTCCATCAGCACTTCGGCGTTCGCTGACTCTTCAGCCAGCGGTGCGGGGTAGCTCCCGAGGAGGACGAGCAGGTCGTCCTCGTGATCGAACGAGGCTACCGGAATTTCGATGTCGATCGGTTCGCCCTCGAACTTGGATTCGCCCTCGAAGACGTCGACGGTTCGATCGTCGCCGAGAATATCGAGCGTGAACGAGTCGACCTTCGAAATGTCGTCAACGTCGGTGTGTTCGCTGTCGATTTCGGACATGAACTCCTCGAGCAGTTCTTCGTTCGTCATATCCGAAATCGGGTTGAACGACCGTCCGAGAACCGAGAAGTCGGGAATCGAGACGGCGACGAAGAACGCGCCCTCGTGTTCGATACCGCGGTGCTCGACGTCTTTCGAGTAGATCGACGACCAGACCCTGGCCTCGACGTCGCGCTCGACGCCGACCTCGATCGTCTCCTCGATAGATCGTTCTTCGATCTCGTACTCGGCGTAGCCGGCTTCTTCGAGGGCTGTATCGGTGGGTGCGACGCGTTCGGCCGTGAGCTCCATCGGCCCGTCTCCGAGGACGAAGTCGATACAGCCGGCCGTCAGTGCGAGCGTTCCGGTCGCTCCTGTTGCGAGAATGGCACGTCGAGAGTAGGTCATTAGGGGTCTATTCGGTAGAAACCGTATATTAGTTATGGAACAGTTTATCATGTAGACAAGAATATCGTGAGATCGCGACTGTCGAATCGATCGCTGCAGCGGATTCCCTCGCACACATCAAGAGTTATCGGGATCCGCACCAGTCTCTAGACATGACCGAGTTCGCACGACGAGTCGAGCAGGTGTCGATCAGCGGCATTCGCGAAGTGTTCGAGGCCGCAGGTGACGACGCGATCAACCTCGGGATCGGCCAGCCGGACTTTCCGACGCCCGCCCACGCCCGCCAGGGCGCGATCGAGGCGATCGAGGCCGGAAAGACCGACGCCTACACGTCGAATAAGGGAACGCTGACGCTTCGTGAGGCGATTTCGGCGAAGTACGACCGCGACTACGGACTCGAGATCGACCCCGAGCACGTTATCGCCACGTCCGGCGGCAGCGAGGCGCTCCACCTCGTCTTGCAGGCCCACGTCGATCCGGGCGAGGAAGTGATCTTCCCCGATCCCGGCTTCGTCTCCTACGACGCGCTGACCCACATCGCGGACGGCACGCCGAAACCCGTCGGCCTCCGCGACGATCTCACGCTCGATCCGGCGACCGTCGAGGAAGCCATCACCGACGAGACGGCCGTCTTCGTCGTCAACAGCCCGGCCAACCCGACGGGCGCCGTCCAGAGCGAGGCCGACATGCGCGAGTTCGCCCGCATCGCCGACGAACACGACGTCCTCTGTCTCTCCGACGAGGTGTACGAACACATCGTCTTCGAGGGCGCACACCGGTCGCCGCTCGAGTTCGCCGAGACCGACAACGTGGTCGTCGTCAGCGCCTGCTCGAAGACCTATTCGATGACCGGCTGGCGACTCGGCTGGGTCACGGGCTCCAATCGCCGCATCGAGCGAATGCTCCGCGTCCACCAGTACGGCCAGGCCTGTGCCTCCGCGCCCGCACAGTACGCCGCCGAGGCCGCGCTGACGGGTCCACAGGAACCGGTCGCGGAGATGGTCGAAGCGTTCGAGGAACGCCGCGACGTCGTTTTCGACGGACTCGCGGACGCCGGTCTCGAGGTCCCCAAACCCGAGGGGGCGTTCTACGTCATGCCGAAGGTGCCAGAGGGCTGGTGTGATGAAGTGCTCGACCGCGGCGTGATCGTCGTCCCCGGCGACGCCTTCGGCGCGAACGGCGAGGGCTACGCGCGGCTCTCGTACGCGACGGCGATGGAGGAGTTGAAGGAGGCCCTCGAGATCATCGACGACGCGACGCGGGCGGTACGATAGCGGCTGGACACCCGTCGAAGCACCCGAGACGTCAGTCGAACTGCCGAGGCGCTAATACGGCAGTCGTCGGAATCGTCTCCGGAATCGCTAGAACTGCTTTATCTCCGATCAGAGCGTCTATTCGGTCGGTGATAGCAATGGCAGGAAAACAACTCACACCGCGATCGGACGGCGAACACCTCCACGTTCTCGGCTCGACGATGACCATCACGGCCGACGGTGACGACACGGACGGCGAGTTTACCGTGGTCGACATGCTCGCGCCGCCGGGGTTCGAAAACGGACTTCACACGCACGCCCCGAGCGAGGTGTTTCACGTCCTCGAGGGATCGATGACCCTCCACATCGACGGCGAGAACCACACCCTCGAGCCCGGAACGACCGGCCACGTCGCCGGAGGCCGCCCGCACGGGTTCCGCGTCGAGGGAGACGAACCGGTTCGCGTGCTCATGGCGCTCACGCCCGCCGGTACCGAGGACTTCTTCCGCGCGGTCGGCGAGCCGACCGAAATGCGGACGCTACCGGAACCTCGTGAGGTGACCGACGCCGACCTCGAGGCGCTGTTCGCCGTCGGCGAGGACCACGGCTTCGCGTTCATGGGACCGCTCCCGGCAGACAACTAAGTCGATCGGGAGTTTCGGATCGCTGTTTTTAGCTCGAGAACGCCTCGAGGATCGTCTCACAAAAGGGCTCGAGATCACACCCGCTCCCGAGCAGCCGGGAACTGTACCCTTTTACGGCGCTACGGCGTGTTGACGAACGACATGCGCGCTGTACGCCTACACGAGCACGGTGATGCGGACGTACTGCAGGTAGATGACGTCGACCGACCCGAGCCAGCCGACGACGAGTTGCTCGTCGAGGTGGCCGCCGCGGGGATCAATCCCGTCGATACGTACTTCCGAGACGGCTCCTACGAGCCGGTCGGCGTGCCGTTCACGCCCGGCGTCGACCTCGCCGGCGTCGTCGCGGAGACCGGCGCGGCCGTCGAGGGCTTCGCCGAGGGCGACCGCGTCTTCGGGACCGGGATCGGAAACGGCGGCTTTCAGGGGTCCTACGCCGAGTACGCGACGGTGCCTACCGATCGCGTCGTCCACCTCCCTGACGGGGCGGATCTAACCGAAGCGGGGGCTGCCGGCGTCGCCGCCGTCACGGCCTGGCGCGCGTTAATCGACCACGCCGACCTCGATCCCGCCGAGCACTGCCTCGTCCACGGCGGCTCCGGCGGCGTGGGTCACGCGGCCGTCCAGATCGCTGCGGCAGTCAGCGCTCGCGTCGTCACCACCGCATCGGAGGGGTACCACGACGACCTCGAAGCTCTCGGTGCCGAGACGGTCCTCGACTACGCGCGCGACGATCTGGCCGATGCGGTTCTCGAGGCCAGCGACCGCGGCGTCGACGCGATCCTCGACCATCGGCTGGACGACTACCTCCAGTTCGACGCGGACGTCGCCGCGACCGGCTGTCGCGTCGTCGGAATCGGGGAGAACAGCCCCGATCCGGCCTTCACGAACGACGGCGCGGCCCGCTCGAAGGACGTCAACTACCAGTTCATGAGCATGTTCAACACGCCCGACCTGCGCGTGCCGCTCCGGGGCGTGGCGCACCTCATGGCGACCGACGCCCTCGAGATCGAGATCGCACGGAGCTACGACCTCGACGAGGCATCACAGGCGCAGGAAGACGTCATGAACGAGAGCTTCCTCGGAAAGCTGGTCATCGAGCCATAACCGAACGGTTCCGACTCGCGATCGACGACTCGAGTTCGGTCGCCCGTTCGAGATCAGTTCCCAGAAACGGATTCTTCTGGTCGTCGCTCGGCCGACTACGACTGTCCAGCGATCCGAGACATCCATACGGCTATGCCGACGGGAGCCGTGTTCGATACTATGACACAGGATGTCAAGCTCAACGGACTCGTGAACGTCCTCGACGATCTCGAGTATCCGATTTCGCAGGACGAAGCCGTCGAGCAGTGCGACGACGTGACGCTGATCCTCGCCGACGGAGAGGAGAACCTCGGCGAGATCGTCGCCGACTCGAACGGCGAGCGGTTCGCGTCGATGGACGACCTCGAGACGGAGGTATTCAACCTCCTCCCTCGACACGCCGTCGGCGAACCGTACCAGTCCGAAGGCGAAGGATAACGGATCGGTCGGCGGTCGGACGATCGGCGGTCCGGGGATCGCGGCACTGGTCCCGAAGCGGAACCCGTTTTCGACGGACGACTCGAGCGGTGGTTAGCCGACCCTATACCAGATCGGCGACCGCTTCCATCATCATCTCCTTCTCGTCTTCGGTCATCTCGTTGACGAAGCCGACGCGGACGGCATCGACGCCGTCGATCTCGCTGTACGATTCGACCCACTCACGGACCTCGTCGGGCGTTCCCGCGGGTGCGAGTTCGTCGAGCAGGTCCTCGGGCAACTCGGCGGCCATTCGTTCCGTATCGCGGTCCTGCCACGCCGCACGGATGTTCTCGACGATGTCGGGATAGCCCTGGTCGGCGACCGAGTCGCCGTAGTAGGGGCCGTAGGCACCCAGCATGAACGCGATCGTGCCGCGGGCCTTTCGCCGTGCCAGTTCGCGGTCCTCGCTTGCGATACCGCGGACGATCGGCGCGACGCGAAGGTCGTCAACGCTCTTGTCGGCGAGTTCGGCACCGCGGGAAAGGTCTTCGAGACGCTCCTCGAGACCCTCCTTCGTGAACATCTGTGGCGCCCAACCGTCGCCGAACCGGCCGGCCATCTCGGTGGCCTTCGGGCCGAGCGTCCCGAGATCGATCGGCGGCGGGTTCTCGGGAACCTCGCGCTCGTAGTTGAGCCCGGCGATGTCGAAGATCTCGCCCTCGTAGGCGGGATTGCCGTCCTCGTAGACCGACCGAATGACCTCGATCGCCTCTCGTGTGCGGCGGAGCGGGCGGTCGAACTCGAGGCCGTGCCAGCGCTCGGTGATCGCGGGGGAACTGGGACCGAGACCGAGTCGGAACCGGCCCTCGGAGGCCTCGTGCAGCGTGAGTGCAGTCTGGGCGAGCATCGCGGGCGAGCGGCCGAACGGCGAGATGACGTCGTTCGTGATCCCCAGTTCGTCGGTGCGGTCGGCGGCGAGCGTGAGCACCGGGACGATGTTCCAGCCCGTCGTCTCGCCGACCGTGATCCGGTCGAAGCCCAGCTCTTCGGCTTGGACGGCCCGCTGGGCGACATCCTGCGGTCGCTCGTAGTCGTTGAGCTGCACCAGCAGGTCGAGATCGGCGTTCACGGTTCTCCCCTCCGCATCGGTCGGATCGCTCGGCTGTCTGCCATCGTCCCCTACCGCGTCACCTATTCACATAAAATTGTAGCGTTTCCGTCTACTCGCGCGGACGGACGGTCCAGTTCTCACGAAGCAAGCCGTACACGATCGAGTCGACGCACTCTCCGTCGACGAACCGATCCTTTCGGATGCGCCCTTCCTCGTCGAATCCGAGCGACTCCAACAGGCCGCGGGAAGCGTCGTTGAACTCGTACACCGTCGCCCCAGCGGCGGGCGTCTCGTACGTGCCGAAGATGTAGTCGATCACCAGAGAAACGGCCTCGCGACCGTAGCCGTCGCCGTGGACCTCCGGGACGAGCCAGTAGACGAGTTCCGGACGCCGCCAGTCGGCGTCTTCGATCGTCACGAGGCCGATCGGATGTACGTCGTCAGCATCGTCGGGTCGACCGGGACCCGCACGGTCTCCGTCGAGACAGACGAGGAACCGATCCGCGTTTTCGTCGGTGAGCCACTCCTCGAGTTCCTCTTGGTTCAACAGGGGGGCTCCGAGCGGATACCGAAGTTCGGGATTAGCGTACGCTCGCTGGAGGAACGGGAGATCGTCGTCCTCGACCGTCCGGAGCGTCACGCGAGTACCGCGGGAGATTCGAGCACCTGGCATACAGTCGATAACAGAGACGAGTGAAATATGTCTTCCGTCGTGAAGGAATGCGGCGGACGCGTCGTACCCCGGTATTCGCATCTCGGTACGTCCGGTCTGTCGATGGAGTTAGTTGCGCTCCGTTTCCTCGAGAATCGTCGCACAGCACTTCGTCGCCGCCTCGAGATGATCGTCCGCCTCGTCGTGGCCGGTCTCGTCCACCTCCGAGAGCAGGTGCTGAATCTTCTCGACGCGCTCGACAACGACGCCGTCGTCGAGGTCGTTCGTCGCCACGTCACGGGCGACGGCTTCAGCTTCGCCGAGCCAGCGGTTCGCCTGTCGGTCGATCGGTAACTCGGCGGTGTGCTCGAGGGAGCGGTAAAGCCGTCGGGTTCGCTCCTCGAGCGAGTCCTCGGCCCCATCAGCTGTGCGAATTGGGTGCGAATCGTCAGTCACGATTGGAACTACGGACTCGAGACCCGTGACGTTTGCTCGAAGAAACGGACGGGGCGACCCTCGACATCGGTCAACGGGAACCCAAGGGAGCTACTTGGGAAACGTTGATACGGGATGTGAACAACGACCACGTATGACACACGACTGTTCGTTCCTCGAGGATCTCGACCTCGCGGACGACCAGCTATCGTTCGCGGAGGGACGCCGGGAAACACACGCCGCCGACTGGGGGGCGGAGCAGGACGGACGCGGCGTGCTTCCGGACGCCGTCGTCTGGCCGGAGACGACGGAGGACGTCTCGGCGGTTCTCGCCGCCGCGACCGAACGCGACGTGCCCGTCACGCCCTACGCGGCGGGAACGGGACTCGAGGGGAACGCCGTTCCGGCCCAGGGCGGGATCAGCATGGACCTGACCCGAATAGACGACATCGTCGACTACCGGCCGGACGACTTTCAGATCGACGTCGGGCCCGGAATCATCGGCTCGGCGGTCGACGAGTACGTCGCCGGGGACGGCCTGTTCTTCCCGCCGCTTCCCTCCTCGGGCGACATCTCGACGATTGGCGGGATGATCGCGACCGACGCCAGCGGCATGCAGACCGTCAAGTACGGCGAGGTCGCCGACTGGGTGCTCGGCCTCGAGGCCGTGTTGGCCGACGGAACGGTCGTCCGGACGGGGTCGCGAGCGATCAAGACCTCGAGCGGCTACAACCTGACCGAACTGCTCGTCGGCAGCGAGGGGACGCTGGCCGTCGTCACCGAGGCCACCCTCCGGCTGGCCGGCCGTCCCCAGCAAATCCGCGGCGGGCGGGCAATCTTCGAGACGCTCGACGACGCGACGGCAGCAGTTTTCGACGCCGT
The DNA here is from genome assembly GCF_000383975.1 of Natronorubrum tibetense GA33. Lineage (NCBI taxonomy): Archaea > Methanobacteriati > Methanobacteriota > Halobacteria > Halobacteriales > Natrialbaceae > Natronorubrum > Natronorubrum tibetense. Next base: position 3,959,464 of record NZ_KB913017.1, read on the forward strand.
GCGAACCGATGTTGACGTCGCCCGAATCGAACTCGTCGACGGGCTGAGTGCCCGGATGGCCAACGAATACCTCGACTCCGGCCTGCCGGACGCGCCGATGGTTTTCCTCGAGTTCCACGCCAACCACGGCGTCGAGGAGGAGATCGACCTCTGTCGGACCATCTTCGAGGACCACGACGTGGCCCGCTTCGAGATGAGCGACGACGACGCGGAGATGGAATCGCTCTGGCGGGCCCGGCGGGAGTTAGCCTACGCCGTGCAGAGCTATGATCCCGATCTACGGCCGTTACACCCCGGCGACGTGACGGTCCCGATCAGCGCCTATCCGGAGATCGTCCACGAGGCCAAACGGTTAGAGGAGGAGTACGGACTGCTCGTCCCCTGCTTCGGCCACGCGGGCGACGGCAACCTCCACTACAGCGTGCTCGTCGATCCGGACGATCCCGAGCAACTCGAGCGCGGCGAGCAGTTGTACAAGGAGATCGTCGAACAGGCGATAGCGATCGGCGGCACCTCGACGGGCGAGCACGGAATCGGACAGGGAAAGCAGGAGTACCTCGAGCCCGAACACGGTGCCGGTGCGGTTGACGCGATGCGACGGATCAAGCGGGCGCTGGATCCGACGGGGACGCTGAATCCGGGGAAGATCTTCCCAGACGAAGGGGAGTGAGCTTAGAGGAAGCGGCGTAACGAGAACCCCATTCGAGGGTGATCCGAACACGTCGCTCCTCGAACCCCACCTTTTTTACGACCCTTGAGTCAGTAGCTATCGTGACTCACGGGTTGGAACCGACGGAGGAGTACGACGGGTCGATCACGGTCCGGCTCCTTGACGACGACGCGGAAACGGAGGAGATCGACTGTGCGTCGTACGAGCGAGCGATCGAACTCGTCAGGGAGCGACAGCACTCGGTCACGGTGGCGAAGATCGTGGATCGAGACGGGGCCGTCGTCTTCACCTCCGCGGAGATGGACATCGACGACTGGGAGAGCGTCTGGCAGCGGGAAAAGCGCAGCCTCTCCGTCCACGTCGAGGCGTACGATTGCCCCTACGACGACATCTCGTGTTTCGCCGACGATCTCTGTGTGCAGTGTCAGATCGACAACGTTCGGGACCAGTATTGAACGGCGCTCGTCTGTTCCGTCCGTCGTTTGGGGCGAGATTGATCGTAGAATAACAAATTTGTTCACCTCGAGTGACATTCCGTACAGTAGTGCGTCGTCTCACTCGCCGAACTACCCTCCAGGTACTCTCCGGTGGCGTACTCCTACCAATGAGCGGCTGTCTCGATCGAGTTCGCGAAACGGACGACAAGACGGCGGACTCCGTCCGACTGTGTCAGGCGATGGTTTTCAACGACGACGAGACCGAGACGCACCACGTTCGACTGCGGCTTCGCGAGGGTGACGACCGACTGTACGACGAGGAAGCAGCCCTCGAGCCACACGAGTGGCTAACGGTCGAAGCGGCCGACGTGGAACCGACCGAGGGCGCGTTCACCTTCGAATTCCAACTGAACGGCGCAGGGTGGCACGAGATGGACATGACGACCATTCGGTCCGATCCGGTGGCTGCGACCGCGCTCGTCACCGGTGACGATTCGTTCGTGTTCCTAGAATCGAGCAAGGGAAACATCGAGTGCTAACTGGGATTCGACGGCTGCCGGCCCTGAACCACCTCGAGCGACCCCGCCTCATATTGTCTGCTGTAAGTCAGTGGCGGTGGGACCGCAGGACGGATCGCGGTCCCACCGGTAAATCGTTACAGCAAACCGTATCAGTCGTGCACTAACACGTCGAGCACGTCCACGCCGTCGTTTGAGAGGGCCTCCTCGAGCGCCCCTTCGATTCCGTCCGGCGTTTCGACCTGTTCGGCCCGCGCGCCGTGGCTTTCTGCGTTCTTCACGAGGTCGACGGCCGGATCGAAGTCCATGGCGGTGAACTCGTAGTCGGCCTCCTCGCCGCCCATCAGCTTGAGCGTGTTGTCCTTCAGGATGCGGTAGTTGCGGTTGTCCGAGATGACGACCGTGAGGTCGACGTCGTGGCGGGCCGCGCTGTAGATGGAGTGGGGGTAGTAGAGGTAGGAGCCGTCGCCGATGAAGCCGATGACGTCCCGCGGGTCGTCGCGCTGGCCCTCGGCGATGGCCGCGCCCACGGAGGCGGGGAGCCCGTAGCCGAGCCCGCCGCCCTTGTTCGAGATGTACTGCTCGGGCGCTAAGTTCCAGCGGGTCAGCATGGCGTACTTCGAGGTCACGCCCTCGTCGACGATCGCGGCGTCTCCGGCCACCCGTTCCATCGCGTCGACGAGTTCGGCCTTCGAGGCCCGCGGGTCATCTTCGGCGTCGCCCTCGCCCATGCCCGCCATCTTCGCCTCGACCATCTCCTTGATCGCAGCGACGTTCTCGAGTCGTTCCTGGACGGTCTCCTCGGAGAGGCGACCCTGCACGCGCTCGATGAGCCCCTGCAGGATCAGCCCGGGATCGCCGATGACGGCCGCGTCGGCGGGCTGGTTCTTGCCGACCTGCCAGTCGTCGTCGCTAACGTGGATACACGTCGTGTCCGGATCGACCAGCGCCTCCTCGTGACGAGTCAGCGTCGTGTTGGTCGAACAGCCGATAAAGGCGACCGTATCCGTATCCATCAGCATGGACGCGAGGTCCTCGTTCGGCGGGATGTAGGAGACCCACTGGTCGTGGTCGGTCGGGAAGTCGACCTCCGAAGAGAGGATCTCGCCGTGGACGCGAGCCCCGGTCGCCTCCGCGAGTTCGACCGCCGCGGCGACGGCGTCCGCGCCGGAGCGCGCGACGTGGTCGCCGACGACCAGCACCGGGTTGTCGGCCTCGACGAGCAGGTCGGCGGCGTGCTCGAGTTGTGCCGGATCGCCGCTGCCCGCGTTCGGAATCGCGCCGAGGCGTTCGGGTTCGGCGTCGGTTTCGGCGAGCATGACGTCCAGCGGGAGGCCGAGGAAGACGGGACCGGTCGGCGGCGTCATCGCGACGCGGAACGCGCGCCGGAGCATCGTCGGCAGCGCCTCGACGTCTAACACCTCGTCGGACCACTTGCAGAACTGCTCGGCCATCTCGACCAGCCCGCCCGAGAGGATCGGCTCCTCGTGGCGGAAGTCGGTGCTGTGATTTCCGGCGGTGACGACCACCGGCGCGCCGGTGATCTTGGCCGCGTAGAGGTTCCCCAGCCCGTGGGCCAGCCCCGGCGCGATGTGGAGGTTCGCCACGCCAACGGGTGTGATGGACTCGTCGTGATGGGAGTGGTACCGTCGCGTCTGGGCGTAGCCCGAAGCCATACCCACGGCGATGTCCTCGTGGAGGCCAAGCACGTACTCGAGGTCGCTCTGCCCGATCGCGTCCACGATCGGAAGCTCCGTCGTACCCGGATTCCCGAAGAGGTAGTCGACGCCGTAGGACTCGAGCGCGTCCGTGAAGAGATCCGCACCAGTGTATCCGTCAGTCATGGGATATCGTGTCCCGTGCGACCACATGAATCTGTGTGTTCCAGCGACCCGTTCACGACGAGGTGATTTCGAGACCTTTAGGAGATGAGACTCACTTCGCTCGTCCATGAACGATCAGTTGCTGGTTCTCAACAAGGACTCCGACACGATGTCGGTCATCGACGCCGATACCGGCGCGACCGAGACCGTCGTGGAGACGGCGTTCAATCCCCACGAAATCGCCGTTACACCGGACGGCGAGACGGCCTACGTCACGTGTTCGCTGGGGAACGCGCTGCTCGCCTTCGACACTGAGACGTGGGAGCGAACGGCGACGATCGAGGACGAGGGGTTCGACTTCCCGCACGGACTCGCGATCCGCGAGCGCGCAAACGAGCTGTGGCTCGCTTCGACCTACAGCAGTCGCATCTACGTGATCGATATCGAGACCGACGAGATCGTCGACCAATTCCCGACGTATCAGGACAAATCACACATGGTTACGTTCACGCCGGACGAGGGGCGGGCGTTCGTCGCCAACATCGGCAGCGAAAACGTGACCGCGATCGACGCCGAGGAGCGACGGATCATCGCCGACCCGCGGGTCGGCGAGGAGCCGGAGGGGATCGAAGTCCACCCCGAGGCGGGCCTGCTCGTGGCAAACCAGGAGGACGGAATGCTCTCCGTGCTCGACCCCGACACGTTAGCGCAGACGAACCGCGCGTTGCTCGGCGAGACGCCGATCCGCGTCGTGTCGTCGCCGGACGGGAGACACGTGCTCGTACCCAACCGGGAGTCGAACGACGTGTCGCTGATCGACACCGAACACGTCCGCGACGGCGAGCAACGGCCGTGGGAGATCGCCCGGATTCCCGTCGGAATCTGGCCCGGCGGGACCGTCTTCGATCCCGACGGCGAGCGAGCCTTCGTCGCAAACAACAAGACGAACGACGTCTCCGTGATCGACTGTACGACGTGGGAGGCCGTCGAACGGTACGAGACGGAACTGCACCCGGACGGCATCGCGTACCTCCCGCGATAGGCCCGCTCGAGCGCAGGAGCCACCCGCGGTATTTTACGTCAGTTCGTGGTCACCCCAGTCATGGCCCTCTCAAGAGCGGAGCACGGCGTGAGCGGGACGGCACGGGCCTTCTGGTCGCAGGTCCATCCAGTGTTCATGCTGCCCCCGCTCGCAGCGTCGCTGTTCGGTGTGGTCCTCGCCGGCGCGCTCGAGCCGACGCTCGCGGCGATCCACGTCGTCGCGATCTTCGCGGCGGTCTACACCGCTCACCTCAAGGACGGCTACGTCGACTTCTACGTCCGCGGTGAGGACGACGACCACCCGCTAACGGAACGCGGCTGTCGCGTCGGTCTCGTCCTCTCGACGGCGACGTTCGGCGTGTGCTGTCTCCTCCTCTGGCTCTCCGTCGGCTGGATCGCGGTCGCGCTGACGCTGCCGACGTGGGTGATCGCCTATCACCACGCCCCACAACTCGACACGAACCCCGTTACGGCGACGACCGGCTATCCGCTCGGGATCGCGCTCTCGCTGCTCGGCGGGTTTTACGTGCAAGCCGGAACGATAACTGCCGTCCCGCTCGGGTTCGCGGTCGTCTTCCTCGTCTTGCTGTCGGGCATCAAGGTCGTCGACGACGCACAGGACTACGACTACGATCGATCGATCGAAAAGCGGACCGTCGCGGTTACGGTCGGCCCGCAACGAGCGCACGCCGTCGCGTACGGCCTGATGGTGACCGCACTCCTCGTCGTGCTCGGCTTTGCCGTCGCTCGCGTGTTTCCACCGACGGCGATCCTCGCAGCACTCGCGTTCGCCGTCGTCGCCGCCATCGCCTACCGGACCGGGCCGGATCTCGCGACCATGTTGCTCGTCCGCGGATCGTACGTCTTCCTAGCTGTGCTGGTCGCCGCGGTCTGGTTCGAGCCGCTAGCGGCGATCGGTTGACGACACGAACACGTCGGTACTCGAAGCGTCGGAAGCCGTCGCTCGCAACGCCGGTGTACGATCAGGAAGATCAGAACAGGTGTGGACCCCAGATCAACACCAGCCACGAAACGAGGCTCACGACGCCGAAGACGGCGAACAGCAGGCCGAACCACGACCGCTCCATGACCGTCGTCAGCCGGTAGCCGCTGTAGGCCGCGACGATCCCCGCGAGCGGGACCAGCAGCGAGACGACCGCCGAGACGATCGCACCCAACAGATGCGGCATGCTCTCCCGGCCCGCCCGTTCGAGGTCCTCCATCAGCGTTGGTCGTGATTCGCTCATCGTGTCGACTCCGTGTAAGCCCTCGAGAGTATTAACGTATCAGGTCAGTCATCGCCCCGTGGAGATCGGTCACACTCTCGACGCGTCGCAGGGACACTCTCGTCACGCCGCAGGGAGTCACACGCCCACTCGAGAGCGAGGGAACCGCATCCATCCTCGAGATCCACTCCCGAAGAGTCGCATCGCTTTTGTCGCCGACTGAGAAACTGATCGGCAGTGATCCGACAGCGAATCGCCCACCGGTATCGCCTCGCGTGCCCCCTCGTTCTCAGCGGCGATGGCGGGCCGTCCGACCTACGCGACAGCCCGCTCGAGGGGTAATCGTCGATGCTCGAGCGTATCGCACCCGCGCTGATCGAACCGACGCTCCTTGCGGTCTACCTCGTCGCGGCGGGTGCGATGATCCTCTCGCCCGGTCCGGACACGCTCTACGTACTCACGAGGAGCGTCGGCGACGGTCGCGACGCCGGCATCGCCTCCGCCGCGGGGATCAGCGTCGGCGTGCTCGTCCACACCCTCGCGGCGGTCGTCGGGCTCTCCGCCGTCTTTCGGGCGTCCGAACTCGCTTTCGCCGCCGTGACGATCGTCGGCGCGGGCTACCTCGTCTTCCTGGGCGTTCGGACGATCCGAGACGATGGACTCCTGCTGGAAGATGACGACCCCTCGACGGCGAGCCCGTTTCGGGAGGCCGTGCTGGTCAATATCCTGAACCCGCAGGTGGCGCTGTTCTTCCTCGCCTTCCTCCCGCAGTTCGTCGATCGAGCCGGTCACGTCCCGACGCAGCTGTCGATCCTCGGCGCGCTCTACGCCGTCGTAACCATGGGCTACCTCGCGACGGTAGCAGTCGGCTCGAGCGCCGTCCGTCGGCTGCTGTTCGCGCGGCCGCGAGTCGCCGGCGGCGTGCGCTGGCTCTCGGGACTGATCCTCGTCGGACTCGGACTCCGACTGCTAATCGGGAGCGTATTCGTCTGAGGCGGTCCTCGAGAGCATTGCACGCTGATGATCGGTTCGAACGCGACTCGAAACGTACCCGTTGAGCTATCAGTGAGACGGTCTCGAGTCGAACGTCGACCGACGATAGCGCTATTCAGCTTCTTCGGACACGCTCGGCGGCTTCCACCCCATCTTGAGGGTCACCGTTTCGCGCTGGCCGCGCAGCAGCGACGAGCGCTCGATGATGCCGACCTCGTAGGCGATCGACTCCGGCGGTCGGAGGTCAACCGCCTTGTTCCCGGTTCGGATCGTCGCCTGATCGCCGTCCTCGAGTTCGTCGGCCAGCGCTCGAAGGTGTTCGGCGGCTTCGTCACGACTGAGTTCGTCCGCGGATCGCGTCTTCTCCACCATGGACCGGATATGCGGGAACGTCCGGAATAAGCCGTATACCTAACGAATTTTGCGCTTTCGGGGTCTGCCGAAACGGTAATACATCCGGCTTGCAGCCTCGGGTAATTTATCAGAGGCCGGGTCCGATGTGGGAGGCCAACACACCGGCCGAAGCCTGAAGAGCGAGCGTTGAGGAATCCACGTATGGAACTTGTAGAAGCCACCGCAGCTGATCTCGATGCGCTCGCTGACCGCTGGTACTCCCTCGCGAAAGCGATGGAGACGTACTCAGAACTGAACGAACTCGACGCGGACGCAATCGAGGGAACCATCGAAGACGGCTTCCGCGCGCACCTCGAGGACGAAGACGTCACCGACTACCGTATCGTTCACGAGGGCGAGACGATCGGCTTCGTCACGCTCCGTCAGGGCCGTCACCCGTCTCGGCAGTACTCGCAGTATCTCCGCATCGTGAATCTCGCTATCGACGAGGACTACCGAAGTCGAGGCCACGGCACAGCCGTCGTCGAACGCGTGAAAGAACTGGCTCGCGAGAGAGGATGTGACCATCTCAAAGTCTCCTGTGAGTGGCAGAACGAGGGCGCACGCAGGTTCTACCGCAACACGAATTTTCGACCGAAGCAAGTCGACTACGCACAGCCGTTGGAGTGAGTCGGAGTAACCACTACGAGTGTGTCGTCGCCAATGTTATCAATTCGTACTCACGATCTTGATCAGTACTTCTGAGTACACACAACGTACACAGCGGATAAATCCACTCAAGTTCAGTGAGCTACAATAGCAAGGGTTACTTCGGGTGCAGTCTGATTGAACGAACGAATGGCAGACTCGCTCTGGTATCCGTCAGTAGGCGACGTTCTCGCCATCCACGACGACATCGTATCAGAGTATTCTGACACGCACGCTGGTATCCAAAATCGTGGGGATATCGAGTTTGTCCTGAACTACATCGAGAGTGGGAGTTTCGGAACGGCACCCGAGACGATTCACGAGAAAACGTTTCACCTCATCCGACTGTTGGTGGCGAACCACCCGTTCGTCGACGCAAACAAACGCACCGCGCTCAACACGACGGTCGTATTCTATTTCCTCAACGGGTATCGGTTCACGTACGACGGCGAAATCAGGACGATCCTCAAGCAGTTTGGCACGGATCAGGCAACCGTCAACGAGACGGAAACCCTCGAATACCTTCGATCACACACCGAAGAAATCGACCTCGCAGGCGAGATCGAACAGTGGCGCGATGATCTCATCCGGTACGGACTGGACGAACTAACCGGCGACTCGTCTAACCCGAACGATTAACCGCAGTCAGGACGATACTCCAACCATGGCGACCGAGGAAGGTTCAGAGTCCGGTTCCCCACTTGATGAAGTAATGGACGACATCCGACGAGAACTCGTCCAGCGGGTGGCAGCGGCTGACCGGGACGCGAACCGAGATATCTACGACGCGCTCGAAAACGAGTAACGCGCTACGACTCGGTTTTATCAGTTAGTACTCACGATCTTGATTACCATATCTGAGTGCACACAGTGTACACAACGTATAAACTCGATCTTGATTTGCTTTGACCTTCGCGGTCACTACAGGTGCAGACTGAACGGTGAGTTATGTATCAAACACAGACTATGTTCGTCGAACCGTGCTGAATACAGGGCGCGAATGTTGCATCCAATTTCGCTAGATTAGATTGAACAGATAAAGGACAACTCGTTTGACCGTTGGTACTGGTAACTCGGACGAAGAAACTCCCACTATAACTTGTTGATAAACACGGCTATACCAGTAACGAGAACAACGGTTCCCCCGAGGATAGTCAACAGACTGCCAATCTGGGGAATAAAATCGCCTCCATACACGGCATAAATGTCGAGTAGAAGGTACGAAGGGAGCGCTATCGAACTCAATCCTGTGAGAACAAAAATCATTGCTGTGAACTGTGAGTATCCGACAAGGATACTCATAGCCACCGAGACGGCGATGAGCAGGAGAAGAGCAAGCGTCACGTCAAATTCAAGTCCCGATGACATTCCCGGCAGGTATACATGGCGGATCACCTCACGCGCGGGATTCGATTGGAGCCACGGAAGGTAAATACCGACAACGATGCTAATGGCACCAAGGAGTGTAGCCCCCACCAACCGAATATCATCAATCGAAGACTGCCAACGTTGAAAAAGAGCGACGGGCGATTGGTGAGTCATAAGAGTATAGTAGATAATTCCTCTCATTCGACAAAATAGTTCCGCTGATCAACATTTATTAATAACTTCATCCGTATTGACCGCTGCTCCTGCAAGATACATGCTCTATATTCAGCAGGTCGTTTCTGACACCTATCCGAGAAATAGGCGGCTGCTCCGGTAACGCCTTTACCTGTACTGATCACCGCGCCCGCCTAAAACGCAGAGTCTTATTTGTTACAATATAGTCAGTTAGTAGATACGATCTTGATCACGTCACCCTCCTCGAGTTCGTACCCATCACTAACCTCCCGACTCGACTTCGCGTTGACGGCGTGCAGGTAGCCGTCGCCGATGTCGGAGTGGACGGCGTAGGCGAGGTCGACGGGCGTCGAGCCGTCGGGCAAGAGGAAAGCGTCGGGCAGGACGTTACCGCTGCCGTCGGACCACTTCGCCGCGTCCTCGACCGGGTAAGCCGTGAGGTACTCGAGCAACTCGTAGACTGCGTAGTTCAGCGCGGACTGCACGCCGGTGCCGTCCCACTCGTCCATCGTTTGAGCGAGTCCCTCGAGCGCCTCGCGCTGGGCGTCGTTGACACCATCGCCGATCTCGAGGGTCTCGTCGCCGGGGTCGTAGTCGACGAGTCCGTTCTCCGCGGCGCGGCGAAGGGCGAGTTCGCCCTCCGCGGTGGTCGGGATGACCGGCTTATCTAACTCGAGCAATTTCTCGACGTTCTCCTGGGGTGCGACGTCGATCTTGTTCGCGGCGACGACGATCGGCTTGGTCCGTTCGCGGACCAGTCGAGCGAGTTCCTCGCGGTGGTCGTCCTCCCACTGGATGGGGTCGTCGGGATACTCGAGTTCCCGAAGCACCTTCGCGATCTGCGTCGGTGAGGCACCGAACCCCGAGAGCATGTCGGCGAGCACTTCGTCGATGTCGAAATCCGGCGAGCGTGACTTGCGCTCGACCGACTCCCAGTTGTCCTCGACGATCCCAGCGAGCCAGAGATCCATCTCCTCCTCGACGAAGTCGATATCCTCGAGCGGGTCGTGTTCTCCGATATCAACGGGTTCGCCCTTCGCGTTGGTCCCGCCGGAGGCGTCGATGACGTTGACGATCACGTCCGCGTTCGTGAGTTCGTCGAGGAACTGATTTCCGAGCCCCTTCCCCTCGTGAGCGCCAGGTACCAGGCCCGCCACGTCGAGCAGTTCGATCGGGACGTAGCGTTTGCCGTCCTCGCAGTTGTCGGCGTTACAGCGCTCCTCGCGCTCGAGGCAGGGACACTCCGTCCGGACGTAGCTGACCCCGCGGTTGGCGTCGATGGTGGTAAAGGGGTAGTTAGCAACGTCGACCTCCGCCATCGTCGCCGCGGTGTAGAACGTGGACTTGCCGGCGTTCGGTTTCCCGGCAAGCGCGATCGAAAGCATGCCTCTCCGTAGCATCGTCCCCTCAAACTGTCTTTCGATTCCCGTTACTGGTGTCGGTGGTGAAAGACGCGGTCCCGCCGTTGTCCCAGCGCTTTCGACTGCAGCCACCAGTGATGCGCGTAGACGAACGAATCTGTAGTATCATGCCGTTGTCGGTGAGATTCAAACCAGCACAGCACGACTCCCGAGAGGCGTACTGAGTCTCTCCCGTTCCACACTGACGACGCTCTCCGAGCGGATCCATCCCGGTGAGTCCGAAAATCTCGGCGCACAGCTCCCCCGAAGAGATCGGCCGATTTCTCGAGGCGTCACGCGAACGGCGGCGACGAATCCCGTCGCGACGCCGACCGCCGCGAGCGTCGTCACGAAAGATAGCGGTTCGACGTTGGTCCCGCCCTCGAGGAAGATGTAGAGCAACAGCCAGTCGCCGAGTCCGCAGGCGGTGACGATGCCGATCGAGACCCAGATCGCGACTCGAGAGCGGACGTCCGGCGCGACGTTTCGTCTGGCCAGCCAGTAGCCGCCGGTGGCGAGGCCCGTCGGGACCAGCAACGAGACGACAACTCGAGCGCGACGACCGGCTATGTGGCCGGCGACGTGATCGTCTGGACGATTCCGACGGTCGCGAGGGCGAGGCCCATCGCGACGATCGCGGCGCTCGGCTCCCCCCACCCCTCCAACTCAAACTCAGGGGGTGAAAAGGCGCATACTCATCCCTTCCAGAGGAGCAGATAAAGTATCGTATCGGCTCAGTCTTCGTTTCTCGAGTCGGAACCGTTCCCGACTGGTGCATCGGTGGCACGCACTGAGCCGAAGCGAGCGAACGGTGAACACCAGCCCAACGTCGCGAGGAATGACGCTCCGAGAGAGCGACCAAACCGTCTACAGCACGAGCGCCATCATCACTTCGTCGACGTAGTGACCGTTTAACTTGTAGTGGTCCTCGCGGACGGCCTCGGTCTCCCAGTCGTGGCCCTCGAGGAACGCGATGGCGTCTTCGTTGCTCGAGGGGACGCTCTGGTAGACGCGTTCGTAGCCGTTCGCGCCGGCCCACTCGAGACCACGCGAGAGGAGGTGCGAGCCGATACCATGGCCGCGGTACTCCTCCAGAACGCCGACGGTGAGTTCGGCGGTGTGGGAGAGTTTCTCCAGTTCCGGCGCGTGGAGGTGGACCCAGCCGACGACCTCGTCCTCGACCGTCGCGACGAAGAACATTCGAGACTCGATTTCGTTGTGCCGCAACAAGGCGTCCTGATGATCGATCTCGTCGGCGACGCTCTCGGCTTCGATATACGTCTTCTCCTCGGCGACCTGTCGGATCGCGCCGACGATCCCCGTGAGGTCCTCCTGTCTGGCCGGCCGGATGTGGAACTCGAGATCCTCGGAAACGTACTCCTCCTCGGCTCCGGCGGCGATCGTAACTCGGAGTTTGCCGTCCGATTCCTCGAGTTTGCCGTCGCGTTTGAGGATCGCGACGTGGTGTCGGAACCCGCTGGGGTCAATTCCGAGGACCCCCTGTACGTCGTCGGGATCGACGGCCCCGTGGCGCTCGACGTGCTCGTAGATCCGTTTCCGGTCGTCGTGGCCGAACTCGAGGGGTTCACTGGATGCCATGGTACTAGCTACCATCTTACAATACTTAACCCTTGGCCGGATGGGACGAGCCGTCGATACCGAGGGTGTCACAGATCGTCTCCACCGCAGAGATGGTGTCCGTAGTGATCTGAGCGCACGACAGTCGCGCAGCGACGCGTCCGCGCCCCGCAGATCGGACTTAATGAACCAACAGGTGAATCCGGAGAGCCTTTCGCGGCAGGTCCCTCCCACCGAGTACGTGAGATAACGATACGGATCGCTGTCCGTCGCTGAACGGAACTCGACTCGAGCGAGTCGAACGGAGGTGTCGATCTCACGTATCCCCATGATCGAAACGGAGGTGGCGGTTGCTGGCGGTGCGCTCGTCCTCGCGGTAGCCACCGGACTGGTGGCCCACGAGTGGCTGCACGCACTGACCCTTCGACTCGCTCGAATCGAGTACACGGTGACCTACTTTCCGGACCGGACCGACGGGGTCGTCGGTCTGCTGGCGAGCTGTCCGTGGGCGGCCGTCCGGCCGCATCCGACCGGTCGCGAACCCACCTGGCAGCTTCGGGTTGCGGCGCTCTCCCCGTTCCTACTGGCCGCGCCCGTCTTCGCACTCGGGATACGTGGCGTGCCGGTCGACTCGCCGGTCGTGACGGCGATCGGAATCGGCTGGCTGGCCTGTTCGATCCCCAGCCCGCAGGACTTCTCGGTCGCCTTCTACGCCCATCGCGCCCTCGAGTCCGCTCGCGAACCGAACACGGCACCAGCTTCCTGCGCCGATTGACGGTCGTCGCTTCGTCGCCGTGTGCTCGCGGGCCGCTCGCTCGAGTCTGTTATCGAGCGACGAACGATTACGTTTCTACGGACGCCGAGTAGACGTGTACAGCCGTGACGACGGCAAACGCCAGGACGGTGAGAATAGAGACGGCGAGCCACGGAACCGATACGAGGCCGCTCGCGGTCACGGCGAGAAGCAGTCCGGAACAGCCGACGGTCCCCGCGTACCGGTAGGGCCACGGATCGTCCGAATCAGACTCCTCGACACCCGCCAGATAGGGATCGAACTGCGGCGTCAGATCGGTCGACGTGATGGTCCCGCGATCCTTGTCGTAGTCGATGATCCCGCGGGTGTCGAGTTTCGGGAGGTGGGATTGGTACAGCGAGATGTAGACGCGCTGGCGCTGGTCCGAGTGCAGGTTCTCGACCGTCGTTTCGTGCTCCCAGGCGGCAACCTGTTCGGCGAGGTCGCTCAACAGAACCGGATCGTCGGTGGTCCGAAGGTAGCGGAGTACATCACGCCGCCGACGCGTCTGTAGGATGTGATAGATGTCGTCAGGGTCGAGCGACGAATCGTCGTCCGATGTGGACGCTCGAGACGGGCCTTCGCCGACGGATCGTGGTGAAGACGCAGGTGACGGCATTGTCGATACGCTAGCACCACAGAGAGTAGATAAGTATCTTCCCCGTCTCGAGGGACGGCTCTCTCGGTCTCGAGCGTGCGAGCGAAAAAGGGTGGGCCGAATAGTATGCAGTGGAGCGGCCCGTGGGATCTAAGACCGGCAGCCACACAGCCACGAGTGGCCGCCGTGATTGAGCACGAGTGATCCACCGGCGCTTCGTAGCACTCGGTAGTGTCGCGGAGTCGGCGTCTCGCCGACAGCAGATGTTTGCTTCCGTCCAATAATAAAGTTGTTTGTTGCGGTAGATTCGACTATATTGGGCCAATATGACCTCATTCGTACAAATTTGCGAGTATATATTCCGAGTTGGCCTATAATTCGCCTCACGAGATTCGTAAATTACCGGTTTGTGAGACCCAGCCGCCGGTGGCAGCGACTCGGTACGACGTCTCGTCGAGAGGTAGTACACGGTCGATCGATCCGCGATCCGAGTGGGCCGCCGAGTCGATTCGTCGGACGAATCAAATTGATCCGTAGGGCCGGACGTAGTGATCCATTGGGTGGAAAACCGATCCCTCGGTCGCCGTCAGGGATCGATCGCCGTCGGCTGCATTCCGTCCGTCAATTCGGCGCTGACGAGCGTGGAGTGACAGCGCCGCAGGCGTTCGGAAAGGGCCTGGTGGGAGACGTCGAGTTCGGCAGCGAGTTCCTTGAGCGTTATCTGGCGTGGAATGTCGAAGTAGCCGAGTTCGTGAGCCTTACAGATCGTCTCGTATTGAGTCTGTGTCAGCGGCGTCTGGGCGCTCTCGAAGTCGTCCATACCGGTTAGTCGCGTCACTTCGACGCCGTAATCGTACTGTTCGAACAGCGCGTAACACTCCGAGAGCGACCCCCGATCGTGGAAGAGCAGTTTCACCGACCACGTTCCGTTCTGGCCGCAGGCCGCCAGAATTGCGCCGCCGTTCTCCGCGACGATCTGTTCGAACAGTTTGACGCTGTCTCCGAATTCGAGTCGGAACAACCAGCGCTCGCTGCCGTCGGATTCGTCCCCAGTTTGGCGGCTCCGTTCACCGCCTGTCAAACTCGCGATCACGTCGACCGATGGGTCCGCCTCGAGCGCGTCGTGGACGGTCCGTCGATCCGGACCGATAACCCAGACCAGCGGCGGCGAATCCCCGATCATCCCACCGATCTGGCACTCGAACGTCGGCACCCGATCGAACGTCCGGGCGATCCCGAATCGATCGGCCGGAATCTCGAGTTCGACGACTGTCGTCATGCTCGAAACCCACCACAGAGACGTATAGACGCGTTGGGTTTCCGGTAGCCTTTCCCGCCACCCAATTGCCGTGACTCTCGTTGGTAGCGGAGTGTTTCGGGCGATGAATAGTTCACCGATACTAGCCGACCGTGTCGATTTTGTGGGAGCTCTCACGCGTTGCAGCCACCAGAAAAGTTATAGTAGGAGTGTGGGAAATATTCGTTCAACCGAGTGTGGAAACTTGGTTACAGGGAATGCAGATCGGTGGTTTCGCGTTTTCTCGTCTCCACGTCGTAGCCACGCTACTCGTCGCGGTCTCCGGCATGCGGGTCCCGGATGGAGCCGCGTCGCTCACCGGCCTATGCGGGAACTTCCTCCGGGCTCCGCCCCCAGTGTCGGTGCTCGGCGATGGCGTCGACGAACGCCTCAGCGAACGCCTCGAGGTCGTCGCTACGACAGGTGACGACGCCGGCGTCCGAGACGAGCTCGCCGTCGTCGGCGATTTCGGTGTCCGGCAGGTCGACCGCCTCGAACAGCGCCGTTCGCTCGCCGTGACTTCACTGTCGGCGACCCTGCTCGTCCGCCGCCGGTAGCACCACCGAGAACGTCGAGCCCTCGCCGGGATCGGAGTCGACCCGAATCTCGCCGCCGTGGCGTTCGGCGATCCGCTGACAGAGCGCCAACCCGATCCCCGTGCCCGGATGCTCCTCGCGGCTGTGCAGCCGCTGGAATACCTCGAAAATCCGTTCCGTCTCGTCCGGATCAATGCCGATGCCCTCGTCCTCGATGTCGATCCGCCACCGCGACCCCGCTCGTTCGGCGTCGATGTCGATCATGGGCGGTTCGTCGCCGCTGTACTCGATTGCGTTCGACAGCAGGTTCTGGAACACCTGTCGGAGCTGGTCGCCGTCGCCGCTGACCCGCGGCAGGTCGCCGACCGAAATCTCGGCGTCGGTCTCCTCGATCTGCAGGCGCAGATTCCCGAGCACGTCGTCGATCACGTCTTCGAGATCGATCGGCTCGAGCGGGTCCCCCTTCGTCTCGACGCGCGAGTACTCGAGCAGCCCCTCGATCATGTCACGCATTCGATCAGCGCCGTCGACGGCATACGCGAGGAACTCCTCGCCCTCCTCGTCGAACTCGTCGGCGTAGCGTCGCTCGATCAGCTGGAGGTAGCTCGAGACCATCCGGAGCGGCTCCTGCAGATCGTGGCTGGCGGCGTAGGCGAACTGCTCTAACCGTTCGTTCGACGCCTCGAGTCGCCGCTGGTACTCCTTACGTTCGGAGATGTCGGCGAACGTGATCACGGCCCCGGTGATCTCGCCGTCGTCGTACAGCGGGGTGCCGCTGACCGAAACCCAGATCCGCTGGCCGTCGGCCCGGCGGACCCCCATCTCGAAGTCGTGAATCGTCTCCCCTTCACGGAAGACGCGGTAGGGAGGAATCGCCGTCGTCGAGAGGGGATCACCGTCCGGTTCGACCGGGTCTAACCCCTCGAGGTCGGCGACGGCGTCCTCGAACTCGCCCTCGGGATAGCCCAGAATCTCCCGCGCGCGGCGATTGACGCGGTCGAAGTCGCCGTTCCCGTCGAGGGTGACGATTCCGACGGGGCTGGTGTCGACGATCCGCTCGACGAGGTTTCGTTCCTCCCGGAGCGCTCGTTCGCGCTGGTTTCGCTCGGTGACGTCCTGGGCCATCGTCATTCCCGCAAAGACGTCGCCGCGCTCGTCGGTGATCGGGACGGCCCGAACCACCCACTCCCGGCCGGCATACGTGAGTTCGATCGATCGTTCCTCGCCCTCCTCGAGGACGGCCTCGAAGATCGGTTCGAGCGCGTCGGCGGCCGCTTCGTTCCACGCGTCGCGGAAGTGGCTTCCCTCGAGGTCCGATGGCTCGACCGGAACCCGATCGAACCCTCTCCCCGCCGCCAACGTGTACCGGCGGTCGTGGTCGAACAGGGTGACGATTCCGTTGGGGAAGTACTCGACGAGGGTGCGGTAGCGCCGCTCCGACTCCGTGAGTTTTCGCTCTCGCTCCTTCCGGTCGGTGATGTCCCGGAAGTAGACCGAGAGCCCCGTCTCGGAGGGGTAAGCGTGAATCTCGAACCAGGTCTCGAGCGGGGCGGGGTAGTAAAGTTCGAACGAGGTCGGTTCCTGCGTTGCCATCGCCTGCTCGTACTCCTCGCGAAGTTTCGAGTCGGCCGCCCACTCGAAGACTTCCCAGAGGTTTCGTCCGTGCAAGCCGCGATCCTCGACGTCGATCAACTCCGCCGCTCGATCGTTGACGTAGGTGAATGTCCAGTCGTCGTCGAGCGCGTAGAAGGCGTCGGTGATCCGGCTGAGGATCGCCTCGAGTTCGCTCTCGAGTTCGCGTTCGCGCTCTTTGAGCGCGGTCACGTCCTCCGCGGTGGCCACGACGCGATTGACGGTCCCGTCGTCGTCGAGAATCGGAGCGGCGTTCGTCACGAACCATCGTCGGTCGTCCGCACCCGGTGTCTCGAGCTGGAGCACCCGATCGAACACCGGCTCGCCGGTCCGAAGCGCCCGTGTGAAGGGATGGCCCGCCTGCGAAACCGGCTCGCCGTTCGCGTCGCAAATCGTCCCGCCCGCCTTCGTGTACGTTTCGAGCCCCGACTCCGAGAGGCCGAGGATATCCAGGTAGCGCTCGTTGACTCGGGTAACTGCCCCGTCCTCGTCGAACGCCACGATCCCGACGGGGCTGGTCTCGAAGACGCGATCGATAAGGTCGCGTTCGCGCTGGAGCTGTTGCTCCCGTTCGCGCTGATCGGTCATGTCGCGGGTGACCTTCACGTAGCCGCGGTGCGTGCCGGTATCGTCGACGACCGACGTGATCGTCACGTTCGCCCAAAACCGGCTGCCGTCCTTTCGTACGCGCCAGCCTTCCGTCTCGATCGAGCCCGCGGACCGCGCTCGCTCGAGGGTTTCTGCGGGAACGTTCGTCCTGCAGTCGTCATCAGTGTAGAACGTGGAGACGTGTGAACCGAGTATCTCCCCGCGTTCGTACCCCTTGATCTGTCGCGCCCCCTCGTTCCAGCTGGCGACGCAGCCGTCCGAATCGAGTCGGAAGATGGCGTACTCCTCGACCGCGTTGACCAGCGAGCGAAACCGCTCCTCGCTCTCCTTGAGCGCTCCCTCGGAACGCTTCCGATCGGTGATGTCGTAGTAGAGTTCGACGCGGCCGCCCGCGTACTGTCCCGAGCGGATCGGTTTGCTCCGGTGCTCGAGCCAGCGTTCCTCGCGCCCGGTCGCTGGATCTGCGGTGACTCGACACTCGAAACGTTCGACGTAGCTGTTGTCATCGTACGTGGCCAGCACATTCCGGGCGAACGCGTGGGGATCGGCGAACTTCTCGGCGACGGACTCCTCGATCACCGTTCGTTTGTCTCGCCCAATGATCGACTCGCGGTCGAGTCCCAGATACTCCTCGATCGATTGGTCCACCCACATCACGTCGAACGACTCGTCGAGGATGAAGACGCCGATATCGGCCTCGTCGACGACACTCGTGATCGAATCGTAGGACGCTTGCGCCGACTCGAGCGTCTCCCGTTGTCGTTTTCGGTCAGAAATGTCGCGTGCGACGCCGATCGTCCCGGCGAACTCGCCGTCGTCTAGCAACACGTTGATACGGAGCTCGCAGGGGATTCGGGAGCCGTTCGCAGTGTGAATCGAGAGTTCGAACGGCGTCAGTTCTTCCCCGCCCTCGAGTTGGGCACGAATCTCGCCGTTGATGCGTTCGACATCCGCCTCGTCGACGACGAGCGAGACGTGCTCGCCGATGAGTTCGTCGCGGGAATACCCCGTCGTGTCGACGATCGTCTCGTTGACCGCGACGAAGTGGCCGTCGGCGTCGAGCTGATACACGCTGTCGTCGATCGTATCGACGAGCGTCCGGTAGCGCTGCAGCGCCACGTCGTCGTCGACGTCTCCCCAGAACGTCAGTCCCGTGGCGTCCGCTCGGTTGCTCATACGTGCTGTCGTCGCTCTAGAGTCGGATAAACCTCCCGACAGATTGAATGGGGCGGAACGCCTGTAGCGGATCTACGCCGGAGCGAGCGCACTCTACCGACTCGAGTCGCGAACTGTCCGCGTTCTCGGTCCCGACACGACCAGCCGAGATGGCGTCAGATCGACTGCTGGTAGCCACACGTCGGACACGTCATCATGCCGTTAGCGATCAGGAGATAGCTCCGTTCGCAGCGGTCACAGGGGCAGCCGATCGAAACGCCGGCCTCTCTGGCAACCGCGCGGAGCGTGTTCTCCAGCAACGGAAGCCGCGTTTCGATCCGCTCCAAGCGTGCGGTTACGTCCCGTAGCTCGGAGACCGTCCGCTCGAGGCGTGGCGTCGGGTCGGCAGGGGACGTTCGCCCGTGACGGTAGTCGTATCCACGGTCGTTCGTCCGTACGGGTATTCGAGGCGTCATCGAACAGTGTAGACCGCGGAAAAACATATATGTGTCTCGTGGTCGAGTGAAGCGCTAGCATCGTCGAAAAATCGCCCCGTCTCGGACGAACGCCGGACCTGGGCCGGGAGTCGATGCGGACGCTGTCAGGCACCGCTCGCTCTCGCCTGCGTCAGCTGCCAGCTCCCGTAGATGCTCCCGCCGGCCAGGATTGCTACGAGCGCGCCGGCGATCACGTTACTCCAGAGGAGTCGGTCTGCGGTTACCTCGAGGACGAACGGGGCGGCGAGCACCCACAGCCCGAGGAGTGCGGCAAGGGCCGGTGCGGCGACGCTCGGCAGCGGACCGCCGTCCGGCCAGCCGGCGGTGTACGCCGCGAACGCGGCGATCGCTGCGCCAGCAAGGAAGTTGTTCATAATGATCAGGCCGGAGCCCGTCAGGATGACTCCCGACCAGAGGATCCAGGCACCGAGCGCGGCGGCGAACGCGGCCGTCCGAACCGGGATCGCCGATCGATCGGTCGTCGCGCGTATCTCGCTCATACCATCCGTACGCACCCAGCGGTGCTAAATGTGGACCAAGCATTGTGCCGCCAGCAGCTGTGTCGGCGTGTCGGATTCCGTCGCCCGTTCTCAACGGCTCCGCTCGCGACACGGGTTCCGTCAAGAGCACAGTGGGTAGCCAGACACACTTCGTCGGAGAGGAGTGTCGGCATCGGACCCTCGCAGTTTTATTCTCTCAGACAGATTAATGGCTATGGCTTCGGGGGACACGCAGATGGACGGAGTGGTCGACATCCTGTTAGTCGAGCCGAACCCAGGCGATACGCGGCTCTTTACCGAGAACTTCAGGGACGCGAAACTGCTCAACACGATCCACTCCGTCTCCGACGGCGAATCCGCACTCGAGTTCGTCCGCCAGCGCGGCGAGTACGCGGACGTCCCGGTACCGGACATCATCTTGCTCGAGCCACAACTTCCCGGAACCAGCGGTATGGACGTTCTCGCGGAGCTGAACTGCGACTCGGTGCTCCGTGAGATCCCCGTCGTCATCCTTACGAGTTCGAAAGCGGGCGAGGATATCGTCAAAGACCACGATCTCGAGGGCGACTGCTACATCCGAAAACCGGTCGCTCCGGAGGAGTTCGTGGATTTCGTGCAGTCGCTCGAGGAGTTCTGGTTCGCGATCGTTCGAAATCCGGTCGACAGCGACTGACGACGCTCCCCCACCGGTCCCCGAACCGATCGAATCCCGTTTCACTCTCGATCTGCCCGACACCGTTTTTCGCGTTCGATCCCTAGGATTGCGTATGACGACCCCCGCATCCACAACCGATCGTCCGCCCTCCAGCAAGACCGTTCTCTACTGTTTCGACTGTGGACACGAGAGTTCGTCCGATGGTGACTGGAAGGTACGGCAGACGACCGACGGGGACAGATACGACTGCCCCGAGTGTGGGACGACGATCACTGTTCGATCAACGGAGACAACTCGAGGTGTCGACCGACACACCACGTCCCGTTACTGCACCTGATGGCGAGTCGTCGGTCCCACCGTGCGCTCGACTGCCACTCGAGTGTCGTACCGGGCAACTCTGACAGTTTCGAATCCGCGTCGAAAGCGACTCGAACAGCCAGGAATCGGCGTCGTCGACCGGCGGCAAAGTACAAGCGCTTCCACCAACGAGCCACTCCCTACTGTAGGGCCATCAGTAGCTCAAACTAACCAGCTGGACTGACAGTGTCTGATATATTTGAGTTGCGCTTATACGCTTGCAGCATCATGCACGGATATGGCAACAGGAGACGACGAGAGCGATGGCGAAATCGGGGAGACGATCGACATCTTACTGATCGAGCCGAATCCGGGCGATACGCGTCTCTTCGAGGAGAATTTCAAAGACGCGAAACTCATGAACGCCGTCCACGCCGTCACCGACGGCGAGGCGGCACTCGAGTTCGTCCACCAACGCGGCGAGTACGCGGACGCCCCGCGACCAGATCTGATCCTGCTCGAGCCACAGCTTCCCGGCCAGAGCGCCATGGAGGTCCTCGCAGAACTGAACGACGAATCCGCACTCCGTGAGGCCCCCGTAATCGTGCTCACGAGTTCGGAGACGGGTGAATCGATCGTCAAATCTCACGACCTCGAGGCGGACGCCTACATCCAGAAACCGGTAGAGACCGACGAGTTCATCGAGTTCGTCCAGGAGGTCGAGGAGTTCTGGTTCGCGATCGTCAAAACCGAAGCCGCCAACTGAACCCCAGATCGCTCTCTCGGTCGGCCCCGACCGGTCGCAGCTCTCGTCGTCACGCACACTGGTTCGCTCGCCGTCTGTGCATATTTTTCACTCGCTATTGCCGAGAGTGATTGTCGCGTGAGCTGTCCGTAATCGTCGTCTTAGAGCGGTCGGTTCGAGTTTTGCACTGCACGCACTGGCTTACCGACTCGAGACCTGTACGCCACAGTGGGTGCACACCGCTTGGAACACCTGTCACCAGAACGTTTATTTCCGAACTCCGAGTGGATGATGTATGGCTGCCACGAGTCGCGACTGGTCCGAGCGCGAACGACTAGGCCTGATTGTTGGTCTTCTCCTCGCCGGTCCCATCGTGGTACATTCCATCGCCGGACCGGAGACACTCACCGTCCTCAGCCTCGTCGGCCTTGTCGCGTTCGCCTACGGGCTCTATCTGCTCTACCGACTGGTCGTGGCCGTCGAGCGCATCGCCGACAAGCTGTAGCTGGACGGTACTGTGGTTCTCACCCGATGCGTTCGTTACCGTTACTTCGCGTCTCATCGCCGTTCGATGTCCCCCTCCGCTCTTGAGAAGCAAGATTGCTCCTGGGGGAGGGACTCCCTGTGGCCCGGGAACCGCCCGCGACAACAGTATCGACCGACCGCCTACGAAACCGTGCCACCAGAGGGAGTGAACCTGTTGACGGTACCGCTCGAGACTCGAGGGTGAGATTCTGCTAGTGGAACAGTAGCGCACGGTCGCAGGAAGCAACTCCTGAGTTCAAATCGAATTGCTTCGAATACGCACCGCTTACGGTGTTGTTCGCGGTGAAAAAATGGGGCCGGAGGGATGGACGCTAGTGTATCCCGCCACATTCTCAGGTCTGTACGCTCCAAATTTCGGGCAGTATCGTTACTCATCATTGTCTTCAATGTCTAGTTTCAGAGTTGTCTCAGCACGCAGTTCTTCGAATTCCTCCCGCTCGGTCGCTTTGTAGTAGTGTCTCCGAATCGTCTCAGGACGGGCGTTCACCCGCTTCGCGACGGTCTCGATAGCGAGCCCGCGGAGCAGTTGCCACGTAATCGACCCTGTTCGGATAGCATGTGGGCTCCTCGAGGACGGGCACTTACTCGCGTGATTTCGACGAGTGAAATCACACGTCTGCCGCCGATTACCGTGCGGACACTGTATGACGAGACACGGATGCGTCCCGACGTAGGACCAGGCGCGAAACGTCGTATCGGACGGTCTCCCCTGCCGACCGCAGAACAACGGCTGACGCCCCTTCTCGTCGCGCTTCTCGAATCGCTCGCGGGCGATGTACGTCCGGAGCGCTTTCACAACCGGTTCCGAGATACCGACGACACGCTCACCCTCCTCCTTGTTCTTCAGCAGCGTCGGCGGGCGGTGACGGAACTCGAGCGTCTGTCGATCCGGATCAAAGTCGCGGAGATCCAGGGCGCGAATGCCGCTCATTCGCGCGCCGACGTGCCATGCGACCTCGAGAAAGGCGTGCTGGGGCCGACCAAACCAGTCAGTCGACGATCGGAAAAACGACAGCAACGAGCTGGCGTCGTCGACCTCGAGCATCGTATCGTTGGACTCCTCCGAACGCGAGAGCGTCGGAACGTTCACCTTGTCCGGGAGATCGTCACCGACGACATCGATCGATGCACAGTAGTCAAGCAGCTGCTTTACGGCCGTCAACTGTCCCTTTAACGTCGCAGGTGCGATGCCTGCGGCCTCGCGCGCTGCACGGTACTCGTCGAGATCCCAGCCGGACAGGTCGGCCATCGAGTCGATCCCTTCGTCTTCGGCCCACTGGACGAACCGAGTCAGTCGATTCTTGTAGCTCCGAACGGTCTTCTCCGTGTTCTCCTGCTTTCGACGGGATAGGAACCGATCGCGAGCCTCTCGAGGCGACAGATCCCGGCTCATCGTGGCTCCTGAAACTGTTCGACCATTCGCTCTTCGCGACGCATCCGACAGCCGTTACAGACCGACGGTCGCGGCTGGTCGTCGAGCGCGACATCGGGCTTGTACCGAAGCGTCGCCTGCGCGCCGCAGTCGTAGCAGAGACCGTACAGGCTCATCGGCCATCACCGTCCGCCCAGTTCTCTGCTCGGTCGAGCCCATTCATCAGCTCGCCCTCGCGGTCGTCGCGTTCGAACAGCCGATCCGCGATCGCCGTCTGAAGCGCAGCGCCCGAGCGGTTCCGCGGCTCGGTTTCCGAAACGTGGTGGTCGTCGACGCGCGCTGCCAGCTGGTCGATCGCGTCGACCGTCTCGACGAGCGCCGCGTTCTGATAGCGCAGTTCCGTCGCGATCGCCTCGAGGGCCGTCGCCTGTCGTTCGATCGCGTCGACCTGTCGCTCCTGGTCGCGATCGTCACTCATCGGCCCACCTCGAGATCGTTGCCGTAGTTACAGTATCCGGTACTCTTACCGTGGATGCGTGCTAGTTCGCTCATGGTCTCACTGTTGTGGGACCGCGGACTGACCGCGCGCGCCACTGCTTGGACACGGGGGCGCGTGCGGTCGCTGTCCGTCGGCTGTTCGTAACGACTGTACCCCGCCCTCTTAGTAGTCGGATGGCGAATTCCGATATTCCGATAAGTACAGCACCGATGACTAACGTGCTCTCGAGAACGAATCCGCGAGTATCGGCGAGTTCCGAAACTATTCCGTTTGTGCGTGGGCCGTGGGCGACAGCCCGTATACTGCGGTCGATCGGGGCCTTTTTGCCCCGTAGCGGTGTGCGAATACATGCTTCCGTACCTGGATTACGGAAGCCAGGCGGGCCGGTGTCCCAAGCACCGGGTCCGCGTTTCTGACGAGGACCCGACCGGGTACCGGCGGGTCCGTCTGGCTTCCGTTGGGCAGACCGAAACATCCCACTTACTTATATTTAACCGACCGTGCGTTATTCTACAGAATACCAAATGTTATCCTCAGAGAATCCAACCAGTATTGCTAAAATGCCGCTCTGGCACGTACCAGTATGCGACGACCGAGGGTGTCGTGGATGACACAAGCCGACGACCGCATTCTCGAGACCCTCGCGGATAGCGATCTCACGCTTTCGCCTCGCGTTCTCGCGGCCAACACGGACTACTCGCGTCACTATATCAGCGCCCGCCTCGGCGAACTTCGGGACGCCGATCTCGTCGATCGCGTCGACGAAGGACTCTACGTGATCTCGGACCGTGGGCTCGCCTACCTCGAGGGCGAACTCAGCGCGGATGAGCTGGAAAAAGACGAGTAGCTTCCGAAAGCTGATTCAGTCCTGCGGCTCGACCCGTTTTCGATACCGTGGCTGTAATCGAAGCGACCGCGCAGCGTCGGCCGAGATCGTCACCATTCGATCGCCGGAGGTCACCGGTTCGTCCGCAACGTCTTCAATCAGCGCGGCCAGCTCGTCGCGGTACGCTTTCGATCGCTGTTCTTGAATCTGGACCGTGTCTTTCGTCCGCTGGTGGATCGCTCGATTCGCGAGATACGCGAGCACGAATATCTCGCGGGTTTCGAACGGCGCGTCGTCGAGATACCACGGGAGCGAGAAGTCCTCGAGTTCCGCTTTCGGTCCGACCGGCGCACCGAGAACGGCCAGCGTCCGACCGAGAACGGGCGCGTCTTTCGTCGGTCGAACCTCGGTCGCCCTCGAGTCGTCGTCCTTGTGGAAAAAGTTGAACTCGACACCGGCGCTCTCGAGCGCGTCGATCACGTGCGAGCGGTGGTCGGCGTGGTTCAGCGCGAACGACGGAACAAAGTTCTCCGTCGCGATCGAGCCACCCGAGAAGACGTTTGCGACGAGCGTGTTCAGAGCCATGAACTCCCGATCGCCGTAGGTTGCATCGAGCCACCCGTACTCGCGGGCAGCTTCGATCCCGCGAACAGCGTCCGGTTTTCCATTGCCGTCGACCCACCCGCGAATGCGCCCTCGAGGCATTTCCAGTGCGCTCGAGATCGCGCCGGAACCCTTGTTCGGGTGCTGGCTCGCGTATCGCATCACAGCTTGATAGTCCAGAACGGCAGTCCACGGATCGCTGTATGCCCCGCCGTCATAGGTGCGCGCGAGGTCGCGCTCGGAGACGAGTGCCGATTCGGTCATACTGCTGTGGTGTTGCTACCCAGCCAAAAGCATTATCACCCATATCTGAGATGCCCGATATCGCCCACCTTAGGCGTTTCAAGGGTACGTTGGAGCGTTTCTATTGGACGCTGATTATCATTGATGAAACCGATATCAGTCTCTGAGAGATTCACTATCCTCTAGGTATATATGGGTACAGTGGGCTGGTTGCTATCAGCACCAAAATCGAACGGCAGGGAAGGATGACGCACGGGATGGTTGTGCAAACCCAATCCCCCTGAGCGTCACACGGTGGTATCACACCCCCGAGAATAAGCTTTCCGACCGTTCTCGCGGTGCGTGACAACAATGGATTTGACCAAATACAGACAGAAGCTGATCGGAAGCGAAGACGAACGGGCAGTGAGTCCGGTTATCGGCGTGATTCTCATGGTTGCGATAACCGTTATTCTCGCAGCTGTGATCGCAGCCTTCGTACTAGATCTCGGTGATAACATGGGTTCAGGCAGTGTGAGTGCTGGCGTTAGCACAGATGTTAGTAATTCAGATCACACAGTGACGATCACTATTGATTCAATGGGCGATGCCAGTCAATTTGATCTTCGTGGCGATCTTCACGGAGACTATGATCAAGACGATCTAAATGATGAACTAAGCCAAACCGGAGCTTCAGTCACCCTCCATCATGATGAGAATGAAGATGGGAACGACGATCTAGATAACGACTTTACCTTAGATGACAGCTCGTCTGGTTCGGTTAACGTTGTCGCTATCGATGGCGACTCCGAATCAGTTGTTGCGTCCTTCGAATGGGACGAGTGGGACTAATATCACATGTCCATGGATGGGAAAATAGTCCGTAATAAACTGGTAGGTGGCGAAGAAGAGCGAGCAGTAAGTCCGGTTATCGGTGTGATTCTCATGGTTGCGATAACCGTGATTCTCGCAGCCGTGATCGCAGCATTCGTACTAGACCTTGGCGATAATATGGGCTCTGGTTCTGTGAGTGCTGGTGTAAGTACAGATGTCAGTAATTCTGATGAGGAAGTGTCAATTACCATTGACTCAATGGGTGACGCTGAATACTTTGAACTTCGTGGTGACGCTCAGAGAGATGATCTTGATCTCGATCAGACAGGAGATTCAGTAACTGTCTCTACTACTGATACCAGCGGTGCTGAAGCGCTATTAACAAGCACAACTGGTGATGTAAACATTGTTGCCATTGATGGCGACTCTGAGTCAGTTGTCTCCAGCTTCGAGTGGGATTGGAGTGATGTTGTTGAACTTGAGGTACAAGACGATGAAGTTGTAGTGACTTTAGTTGAGGAGTTAGAGACAGATCACGAAGTCCAAGTTGAGGATGAAAGTGGGAACGGTGTCACACTCGTGGATGAAGGAGATACTGAAAGTCTAGATACTGATACTCCCGGTATAGATGAAGAGGGACTACTGACTGCTACTGAATATGATGACGGTGGCGATGAGGTCGGCGAAGTTGGTAGCATCAGTTACGACATTAGCGACTAATAGGAGTTCGTAACTACGTTCTATATTTATTTCAAAACTCTTGATAATCTGTGCTTCTATTAGTCAAAGTCTATTTCTCCGACTAAGTTGAGTGTCCACTCTCCATCATCAACATGACGAATATGGATATGATGTTCGCCGGCAATTTTCCCGTTCTCGTTGATTAGTCCCTCGAGTCGGAGATCGTCTTTCGGGATCGTGACACCGGCAGAATTCCCGTCGAGCTGTCGCAGTTTGTTCAAGGCCATACGTCGGCTCGCAACCCGCCTTGGTATAAAATTTGGTGAACCTATAGACCGCCAATAGATCAACACTGTATTCCGGAGCTTTTCGGCACGAGGTGGAGACGCGGGAGCGTATGGCACTAAGCCTACCGCAGAAGTACGTTCCTGACTCGATTCGTCAGGAGGACGGTATCGACCTAACAGACAGCATCCTCGCACCGTTGTTCGTGCTCGCGTCGTTCTCGATCGGCGCGGTCGGCACCCTCGAGTTCAACGAACCGCTGAACGTCTCGCTGACGGACGCGTTGTACGCGGCCCACGGGACGGAGATCACATATGCGTTCATCCTCTCGATCGGGATCCTGCTGATCGGGTGGCTGACCAACGAAAGCACGCCGGAGGACTGGACCGATGTCGAGACCGTCGTCGTGCTCCTGGCGGTGATCCTGAACATCCTTGGGGCGCTCGTTCCCGCGATGACGGTTACCCTCGAGAGCATGTGGTACGTCGGCTGGTTCACGGTGTTCCTGAACGGCGCGGCGTTCTACGTGATCGCCTACAAGTAATTCGGAGGTTCCAGACATGAGTTCAAACGTTTTCAGCGGCAAGTCGGCGGAGTGGTACAGTTCGGTGATGACGGGCTACATCATCACGGCGTCGGTCGTGTCGATCGGCCTCTCGGCAGTGATGGCTGCGGGGGTGGTCTGATGCGGGTTCTCCGACGGCTCCCGCTGCGGGAGACGACCCACGAGCTGCTCGAGGCGGTCGGCCTGCTGACGGTCTCGACGTGCGCGGCGCTGATGCTCCTGTTCTTTTACGGGGGTGTCTTCTGATGTCGACCGACTCGGCGGAGGACTTCAGCCCACGCCCACAGCCCACAGCCCACGAGGTCGAGCCAGGCTGCTCGCTCGATCGGCGAACGTTCCTCCAGGGGACGGCCGCGGCCGCGGCGATCGCGGCGGGCGGGGCGGCCTCGACGGGGACGGCCTCGGCATCGGCCGCTTCCACCATCGTCGACGGGCTGAAAGAAGCCATCACCGGGGCGGCGACCGCCGGGGCGATCGGCGGCCCGCAAAGCCTCGCGGTGTGGGTCGGAGCGGTCGCTCTCGGGGAGATTTACGGAGGGGTCAGCGAATCGCCGTCCGCAGACCGGCATTCGCTCCATCAACTCGTGCACAACGAAATCGAGTGGATGAACGCCCATCTCGTGAACTTCG
Organism: Natronorubrum tibetense GA33; assembly: GCF_000383975.1. Taxonomy (NCBI): domain Archaea; kingdom Methanobacteriati; phylum Methanobacteriota; class Halobacteria; order Halobacteriales; family Natrialbaceae; genus Natronorubrum; species Natronorubrum tibetense. Next base: position 3,988,131 of record NZ_KB913017.1, read on the forward strand.
GGAACTACATGGAGGACACCCGGCCGATTGCCTCGCTCGAGGCGCGGCACGGAATGGCGACCGCGTGGGAGGATGGCGACGGTTCTGCTGACGCCTACGACACCGCGTTGCAGATGATCCGCCAGTACTACGAACTTCCCGAGTTCAATCACGCACACACCGGAAACAAGGCGCTGCTGCAACTGAGCTACATCCAAGGCTCCGGCTACGACACCGACCCGCAGTACAACGTTCAGACTACCGGCGAAGACGACGGCGGCGACCCGTTCATCTTCCGAATCTCGGACGAACGCGAAGACGTCGACCTCGAGCTACACGCCGGTACTCAGGTCGACGAAAACGCCTTCGACGAGATCGACCACATCGAGCCGGACGACGGCACGATGACCACGCCGATCGTCGACATCATCGACGACACCGGAGACGATGAGGAGACGGTCGACTCGTTCCCGATCGTCACGAACGACGTGATCGACGCCTACGACCCCGACGGGGAAGAGTTCGAAATCGAACTGGACGGCACAACCTACACCACAGACCTCGAGTTCATGGTGCAGAACGTCGGGGACTACGAGGAGGACCCTGCGCTCGGCCAGCAAATCGCGTTCGAAGGACCCGCGTTCTTCGAACTGTTCCACGACATCGAGGAGATGAGCGACGACGTAGTTTCGAACTACGACCAGTCGTTCATCGAAGACATCTACGACGAATTGGACGCCGGGAACATCACACCTGAGCAGGTCCGTTCCCCCGAGGGAATGGCGCGCTATCTGAGCGGCACTGACGACGTAGAGAGCGAACGCTTCCAGATCGCGTGGATGCAACAATTCGGCTTCGAACGTGCCGATATGTCGCTCGTCCGCGGCATGGAGGTTTCGTGGACTGGCGCGACGGATATGCAGACCGACACGGACCCGGACCGGGACCGAAGGCGAACGTACCCGGCTGAGTACGTCGAGAACGAAACCTACGACGGCGTTCTATTCGGTAGCGACCTCCCCGACGACGGGTTCCAATCTGGAAACGAGTACGCTGTCGGCCCGCAGGTCTTCGTCCCTGACGCGGACGACGACCGAATCATTGCCCACACCTTGGGATCTGACGAAGAAAACTGGTCTTACGAATACACCGATCCGCTCAACGGCGGTGTAGCTGTCTCTCCCGACCGGAGCACGGTCTACGTAGGCCACCAAGACGATGGTGTGGTCGCACTCGATGCCACAGACGGCACTGAGATATGGGATTCTGAAAACCTCGGCAACCGACCAAGACAAACCTCGGTCGTTCCCGACGGCCCTGTAATCGCCTCAACCACGAGTGAAACCCACGGGATCGACACGGACGATGGATCTCAACTGTGGGAATACACGGAAGGTAGTTCATCTCATTCGATACCACCTGATGGCGACACTGTGTTCACCCACGACGGTCCAGAAGTCCATTCGGTAGATCCCTCGAACGGCTCGCAGAACTGGACGCACACGCTATCTGGCGACGCTCTTGTCTCCGAGGCTGGCGTCAACGGCGACCTGTTCGCTCTCACCGACACCGACCCGATCCGTCTGGTCGCAATCGACTCGGAAGGCTCCGAAAAATGGTCGGTCGATACCGACATCCCTACCGATTCTCACCCTCGGGGGATCATCGAAAAAACGGACGGAACCCTGCTTGTCACCGAAGGGGGCAACGGCGACATCTACGCTTACGATTCGTCGGATGGTTCCGAAAAATGGAGTGAGGATGTCTTACCGGACTTCGGCGGATTCATGAAGGGGCCGAGAGCACCCACTTCGGACAAAATAATCGTCTACGAACACCAAGAAACCGAGTTCGTCGTCTTCGACTACACCGATCGATCGACAAAAACCTACCAACACCCACCCACACTGAACGGAGCCAGATACGTCCAGATGTGGCACCCGTCGGAACAAGTCGACGGAATGGCTGCTGCGGCGATAATCAACGACGAGAACGCCGAAGGCCAGGTAAACCTCACCGATGGTGTGCTCGAGATCCACGACATGTACGACGCTGGCGGAGCCACGATCGAGCACGTCAACGACGAGACGATCAACGATCTCGAGACCGCCACTGGCGAGGACATCGACACGATCATCGACGACATGGACGAGTTCGACGACGAGTCGGACATCCGGTACACCCGCGACGTGATCGACATCCTCGAGCACTACGACGCCGGGGACGAACTCGAGAACGTCCACACCGAAGAAACGGACTACTCCAGTCCCGACTACGACACCTTCGACTCGACCGATTTTGCCGAGGCGATGACCTCGCTCGAGGAGAAGATCGAACAGATCGAGGAGGAAGACGACGACACGAATGTCAGCGTCGGGATCGACAATCCGCTCGATGACTTCGGAGACGGCGCGGTCTGGGTCGGACTCGCCGTGATCGTGATGGTCGTCCTCACTGTCGTCAGCATCGTGACCGACGCCATTCCGATCCTGAACAACTGAGCCATGAAACGATTTTACGTTTTTCTGACGGTAGCAGCAGTGCTCGCAGCGATGGGCATGGGCGTTGGGCTGGCCGCAGCCGACGAGCCGGACGACGACACGCACTCGATTCTTGACCGAACCGATGCCGAGAACGCGAGTGAATTGCAGGTCGAGACCGTCCAGAACTGGGCGACCGACGAGCAACTCGAGGCGCTGAACGACTCCGAACGCGAGCGCGTCGAAACGTGGCTCGAGGACGCCCCCGAACTCGAGAGTGCCGAACTGGACGAGTACGAAGTTGCGTTCGGCGACGGTGGCACGTGGATCACCGATTACGAGCTCAACGACGGCGAGGCACGAATCACGTTTATCGTCGAGAATCAGCGAACGGTCGACGTAGAAGACGCGATGGACGGAATCGGTGAGGACGGCATCGTTGAACCGTACAGTCGGGAGTACGAACTGAGCGAGGGCGAGACGACGATCTCGATGGACGTGCGCGAGTTCCGCGGCGCGTCGACGGTCGGCGTGACGGTCGACGGGACGACCGCCAGGCTCTCGACAGAAATGCAGGACCCGGAAACCGAGGAGGAGAACCCGTTCCACACGTTCGGCGGTGAGAGCGGGCTGTTCTTCGGAACGGGAATGGCGACCACCGCAGCGGCACTCGGCGCGTTCATCGTCATCCGCCAGGAGGAAAGCGGGGTGATCGAGGCGTGACCCGAGACGTACTGATTTACGTTCCCGACTTCGAAGACGTCCGGCACAAGCTCGCCTGTAACCTCGAGGACGACGAGGTAGCGTACTGGGTTGTCCACGGAACACCCCGACAGACCGGAGGGGGTGCATCTGTGCTCTTCTCGGACGGCGAGAGAGTTGTTGCTACTGGCGACGTTATCGGCACCTCAGAGAACCGGCTGTGGCTCGACGGGATTGAGAGGGACGAGAGACCGAATCCAGCGGAACCGACCACGCGAGGGTTCAAGTATGTCTGATACCAGCGCGACGTTCAACGGCTGGGGCGATCGACTCACCTATCTGCTCGCCGAGGGCCAGCTGATCGTCGCCGGTCTCGCGGTCTCGCTCGGTGCCCTGCTGATCTGGTTCCGCCCGTCGATCCCAGGCATGCCGCCGGTCGCTCGAGGAATGTTCGCCGCGACGCTACTCCTGGGGCCACCGCTGCTCGCGCTGTTCGTGACGGGCGCGCGGAAGCTCCGGCAGCGCCGCATGGAGGAGGTCTACCACATCAACGGCGTGACCGACGTGAGAAAGAAGTACTACGTCTCGCCGGAAGTCTGGGCCGAAAAGACCGTCGAGGGGCCGTCTCCGTACCGCTGCAACGACGACGAGTCGTTCGAAGTCCGCGAGTTCACGTACCACGAGGACACCGGCGATCTCGTCGTTCGGGGCTGTTACTTCAGCCAAATGGCCGACTCGAAACTCGTCACGACCAAGGCCATGCTCGAGGACATCCACGGCGATCTCGTCGAGGCGTTCCTCGAGTTCAACCGACTCCGCGGCCGGATCTCGAAGATGGGGCTCCAGATCCAGGGCGACGTGATCAACGAGGAGGCGGAAGCCGACGAGCGCGGATTGATGAACCCGCGTACGTCAGTGAAGGACCGCTTCGAATCGGCGAAGAGCGACGCCGAAGACGCCGACATAGACGAGATCAAGGACGTGACCGAGTACGTCGAGGACTACTCTGACGAACACGGCATCAACACAGTCGGCGGACCACCGCAGACTCGCGCACAGGCCGCAGAGCAAGCCACAGCAACCGATGGAGGGACTGATCGATGAGATACATCCATGACGGGAAGCTACGGAACCGGACGGTAGAGCCACCGAAAACGTTCGTCGCCAGTGAGCCAGTTACGTCTGCTCGAGGACGGCCCGACTTCGGAAAGTTGCTGAACAAGATTCGGAAGGCCGACACACCGCTGCTAATCGGCCACGAGCAGGACGCACGCCGGTGGAGGTGGACCGATGAGTGACGAGCAAGACAACTACACCGTCGGCGGATTCACCGAATACCAGCGCGGGAACCTCGCGAAAGAGCCCGACAAGGTCCTCGAGCACACCGGATTCGTTCGTGACGAGCAGATCGACCGTCAGATGACCGTGCGCGCGTTGCACCACGACCCGGACCGCTGGCAGGGGAAGGCCGCAGCGACGTACATGGATGTCGGGAAGAACCGACGGATCGTCCAGGGCGAAGGGAGTCACACGGCCCGTGACGCGCTCGACAACGGCGACACGCTGACGCTGAAACACTACATCGGCGATCCGTCGCAGGAGGCGAGCCTATCTGGTATCAAAGCGATCACCCGGCTACAGGAGATCGTCGCCGGACCCGCGCCGGTGATCGTGATCCTGGGTGAGATGGGAGCTGGCAAAACGAACCTCGCCTGCCTGATTGCGCAGCTGCGTGATCGGTGGGTCGACGGAAATCTCAAGGTCGGTTCGAACATTCGTACGCTCCCTCGTAACGACGACTGGGTACGCAACAACGGCGATGTCGAGGACGGCTGGATTCCGCACTACCCGCTCCTCGAGGAGTGGGTGGAGAAGGACGGCGACCCGGTCGAGAATCCCCAACAGCCGAAGCTGTTCATCGGTGACGAGTTCTCGACGAACGCCTCGGGAACCGGCGAAGACGGCCAGAAGGTGCGGAAGCTGATGGGGCCGCTGGTGTTCAAGATTCGGAAGTACAACGGCGCGCTGATCTACATCGGCCACGACGAGAGTTCGATCCATCCGCTGCTGTGGCGCGTCGGAACGATCCTGAAAAAGCCCGATCGCAACGACAAGGGGAAAGCGATCAAAGCGGAGCGGATCTCCGGCGGGAAGCTACAGGATGTCGATCCGCGGCCGTTTACCGGGATTCCACCGGCGGACTGGGAACCGCACACGAACGACGAGGCCAACTGGTCGTGGAACGCTCCCGCGGGAGACGACGACGGCCCGGCGATCGCCGAAAACGAGGTGAAACAGGTCGCCGCCTGGACGATGGAAGCCTGCCGAGAGCAGGGAATGTCGGCCCGCGAAACCGCCGAGTTCGTGCCCTACAGCCACGCTACCGTCTCTAATTGGTGGAACGACATCGACGAAGGCGGCGAGAAGCGAGAGTGGGTTAACACAGTCGAACAGGTGATCGCATGACGGCGTCGGGGTGTAAACCTGTAAACCGCAACCGAGCCCCCTTTAGAATAGCTCCGGCCCAAAGCCCACCGCGCTCCCTCCGGGGAGGGAGCGGAGCGAGCGATGGGCGAAGCGTCTCGCAACCAGCGGAGGAATATATATTACCACGCGTGGAGCGCGCGCATACCATAATAAATGCGACATTTTTTAGATGTCGATTTCGAAAAAATCGCGTCGCGCGTGATGGGGGTCGATCGGCGTGAACCGATCGAAGCGAGCGAACCACTTCGGCACGGCCTGCGAGAAACGGATGGCGAAGAAACGACGGTTCACGCTCGAGCGCAGCTCGTGGCACGACGCCAGGTTCGGCAACGGAACGCCGGTCGAGATCAAATCGACGATGATCGAGCACAGCAACGGTCAGCCGGGGAATTTCAAGGTCTATCGCGAGTACCACGAAAAGCTCCGGCGAGCGGACGGCTGGTACTGTTTCGTCGTTTACCGGCCGCACGGTCGGAGCGGTTGCACGATCGTCAACGACAAGATGGTTCACTCAAGCGATCTCCCGCTACTCCGCTGGCATGGTGGCGGCGATCACCGCGGAACCGAACAAGCGAAGATCGCGATTAGTAGCATCTTTTGATTTTTGCCCTCTGGAAGTCTGTAAGTCCATACAAGATGTTCTCAGATGTCTGGAAGTGAGCAGAGCATTATTTCGGTAGATAACTGAAACCGGGTGATGAACGCCGAAAAGATGGCCCACGAAGAGGTCGTGGAATTTCTTCGAAGCGAGAATACGGGTGTGTTGTCGCTAACTAGCGGCAGAGAGACCTACGCTATCCCTGAGTCGTTCGGGTACAATGATGACACCATCTACTTTCAATTCGCTAACCGGGAGGACAGCCACAAGATGTCGTTCGTCGAAACGACCGGTGTTGCAACTTTCACTGTCTTTTCCGAGAACCCCACGAGAAGCGTCATCATCAGAGGTACTCTTGAGAGTGTGCCGGAAGACGAAATGCCCGAGGCTATGGATGCGCTCGCGGAGAACGCAACTGTTCCGACACTAAACGTTTTTCCGGATACTACGATGGACGAACTTTCGTTCGAACTCTATCGGATCAACCCCAAATCCGTTTCTGGACGGAGGTTTTCCAACCCTCATTCGACGCCAGCAATGGGGCTCTCGGATATCTGTATCGGCCACCTCGAAGACGCATTAGAGAGGGACGACCCGATAAAAAAGGACTTCCACATTCGACAAGCGGTGCAGGCCTGCTTACCGTTCTCCTCCGAGTAGCTTTCTCAGACAGTCGCTCACAGCTCTCCTTTTGTTGTTACTGAAACGTTGGTTTCGAACTCGAAGCTGACGGCTCGAGTACTCAGCGTCTCGGCGATCTCCCGGCGCTGCTCGCGAGTGAGGTCGTCGCGCTCGAGGACGCGCGCAGCTGCGGCGACAAGTTGATCGATGTCTTCGCAGGCGAACGCGACCGCGTTGCTCCGGTTGCAATCGTAGAACCGGGAAGCTTTCTGGATAGCGTCGAATCGCCATTCGTTACCGTCGTCTGTCCGGATGCGAACCGATCCGGGCGTCTCTGAGTGAGACATGGCCGTGAACACAACCCGCCTATCCTAGTTTTTTCGGTTCACTCAAACGGTCTTAGTTTATAAACAGGGGGTGGCACCCGTCGTGATCGGCGTGACGCCCGGGGCGATCTCGTGGGCTATGGGCCGAATATGAACACGGCTGGTACTCGGTTCGTGTTCATATTGGGGAAACCGATCTTCGCGACGTACAACCGCCAGGAGCAGCGTAGGTAAACAGAAATTGGATAGTGTTACGCTTCACCATCACCCCATCAGGAATGACACTTGTCGAATTATAAGACTATTCGACTACCACGTGGTGAAATACAATTACTGAGTGCGAATACAGAGTAGCTACCGTTCCTTGTGTATTGGAGTATATCCAATGTCTGCCAAATACTCTAGTATAATTGCTCGTGTGTATTTGTCACTTATATCTAGCATACCATCAGACACCATAGATATATATAGCACTACTGGAAATACGAAAATAACAACCAAAATAGCGAATACGTAAGATAGCTGCACCCAAATAATGATAGCTAAACCTAATCCTCCGAAGACAACCGCTATTTGAGTGTTTCTAAAAAATATATGTAATGTTTGTAGTTTTTGCGTTCTCAGAGTTAGGTTGGACTCCAAATGACGATGCACAAGTAAAAACAGTTCTTTAGGGTCACTGAATTCATCATCCAGATTATATTGCTTACGGATCTCTTGAATGAACCCATCTGGAGTCCCATTTGTGAAGTATCCATTTGGTTGGGGGCGTCCAGTTGAACGTATCCTCGAACCTGTAGTCGGGTTTATTGACTTGCCTATGAATATGACGGCAAATGATAATCCAACACAACTAGAAAAGAAAAGAATTGCATGTTCTATACCAGCGTTGGATATTACAATGAGCGAAATTAGCGTCCAGATCGTAGTGGCTTGCGCATAACGATTCCTTGTAAACCATTGTCCATATTTTAGATCACTAGAATTTCCAGACTTCTTGTAGGAATCATATGCCTCATTTCGAGTGATCATCCAATACTGTGTGGTTGTCAAGAATGCTTTGTTTGGTTCGTCGTTGTATAGGTACATTCGAAAATCATTTGGAAAAGGTTCGAATATTCTTCGAGAAATGTCGATTGATTCCCCGATTACTAAGGATATAACGAGTACAAATAGCCAAGAGTATGGTTCAGTAATTACGTTCACAACAGTATCTTCTGGCATATCAGACACTATTTCAGGACGTACTACATATGCTGAAACAAATATGAAAGAAAATAAAATTGAACCGGGAATAACCCTAGTGATCAACTGAGATATAGTGAAACCGATTGCCGTACGTTCGCTTGACATGTGCCTGTGATAGACTCTCCAATAATAAAGATTTCCGAAAACAGCTGCACCAATAAATATCCTATATTGTCTCAAGAAATCTTCCTGAGCCACAGCTATTCAAGCTGGCAAATTGCGTCACTCACTGTAAGTCCGTGCTGGTCCGCGATCTCGGCTGCAAGGTTCAAAGCCCAGTCTTCTTTCACCATCCCTCTGTACTCATATGCAAGCAGTGCTAGCGCATGGACGATCAGTAAGTCATCTTGTGGATGTCGCATGACGCTCACGTCTGGCCGCGGCTTTATTGATAAACCCTTGTAGGCATATCCGACAATCACGGTTATCGAGGACCACTACGTTTTTTCAGTAGTTCAGGCCGCTGTAGCGTCCAATATCAGCCAGTCCAATTTTTTGCTAGCGCGGCGCGTGTTCTGCGTGTCGCGCAATTACCTTGCAGGGGCATTCGATGGACCATTCGAGCAGTGTGGATCATATCTACTGGCCATCAGTGGGCTCTCTGGAGAGGTCTTCGCTGGAATTACTGAGACGCTCATTCACGGTTTCGAGTTGCTCCTCGAGGTCGGCAATCCGGCACTCCTGAGCGAGCAGCATCGAAATGAGGTGTGTGGTCGTCGGATCAGTGTGGTTCTGAATCCCACCAGCGTCTGCGAAGTTCCGCGCCTGGACAAATAGGCGTTCGAAGTGATCTTGATACTCGAGTCGAAGTGCTCTGTGGTACGGTGACCACTCGTTTTCGAATTCACGGAGCCTATCGCGGTAGGTCGGGTTTGTCTTGCCCATGTAGCCCAAAGCGAGCGCACAACAGATAAGCAACGGAGAGCAGTTTCCGGAATTCCGATACGGTCTCACGTCTGATGTTGCGTCATCCTACACACGAGTATTTGCATCTCGTGTGCATATTCGGGAAACCGGGTCTGTTGAGCTACAATCCCCGGGGGTGGTAGGATGAACTCGCACTGGCAGTCTATCCATAGATCTAATGGTGTACTAACGAATTTGTGATTTATATGGATTCAAGAGAAATACTGCCCAACGCACAAACGGTCCGATTTTTACTAGATACGAAATCACTTAATGAGAGACTTTCAAGAAACCCGTTCCCTCTTGAGAGGTTTCTAACATATGGGGAACATAGTGAATTTACCTATATAAGAACACCAGAGAAAACAGCCCATAATTCTCTTCAAAATATTTCATCATTCGAATTAGAAATAGATATGGATAGAAATCAAAAAATAGTTAGATGGGGTAAAAGTAATCAAAATATATCTACTATAAGATATCTGCCATCTATATACGATCGTAAGTTGGAAGATATAGATTGGAGTGAGCCGGAACCCAATATTGACGAATTGAATCTTGTTGGTCTATTTAGTGAATTTTCACGATATGACGATAATAGGGCCGATATTTTAGTAACAGCAAACCCGTCTCTACTTCAAAATCGTCGTCGTATTGAATATTCGTTCCACCGTCATGAAGCTGGTCAAATGAATATGATGTCACCATCTGAAGCGGCTGAATTTGCAGGTATATTTATGAGAGAGAATGATGAGTTCATATTCTACAATCCTAAGGATAAGTGTCATTCCTATAGTATTGACTTCTCGTACTGGTATTGGTTGCTTCCCCGCGTATTTATCCACCATTTCACAATTGACGACAACGACTATATTAGTTCAATGTTTGACCGGTTCCAATCCTTATTCATCTGTGTTGATAAAATGGGGAAGGAATACTATTGTGGAACTGGTAATCACACAGATTTAAGAACAAGATACCATTTTAACAACGGAATATCATTACTCACTGGTATCTTTGACGTTGTTGCCCTCTATACCCGTGAAAAGTACGATATCGGGATTTTAGATGAGAGAACTAATCTGCGGACCGGTGGTCATCCTCTTCTCAAGGAACTCCGAGTTTACAATGAGAGTGCTTGGGAGCATGTCCAGAGAAACCATATGATTATTGAGTTAATTCATACTATCCGAAACGACATTATCCATCAAAAAGGCGTAATTAAACGAGGTCCGGGCTTTTCTTTAAGAGGGTCTGAGGTTTCTGAGTGGAATTCACATACAATCAGTTTAGAAAGTCTTGACAAAGAAGATAGAGAAGAGTTCAGGAAGTATTATGAACAGTTTGATGATTCAATTCGTAAATATGATCCAGTGACACAATGGGGAGTAATTGTCCCTGAAAACGAGACCCCAAAAATAACCCCCATAACCCAAATAGAACCGTACCAGTTTATGAAACAATCTGTGAAAACAGTTGCAAAATTCATTGATGAATATCTTCGGCTATTAGATCACCCAAACCGTCTCAAAAACCTTCCTGACACTGGGATTTTATCTAAAAATGATATACACTATATGGCTGATTGTGGTCTATTCCCACTATTTGAACAACCAGATGTGAAGTCAGTTAAAAATACTATATGAGGGCTATTCTCGATCTAAATGTAGCCCTTTTGAATATCCTTCTCGTTTCGTGAGTTCAACTGGAGGTTTTCGTGCGGAGTGGGGTAGGACGCTGCAATTTTTTGACGCAGTCGCATCGGTGTCAGTGTGGAGGCGGGGCGGTTGATTTGTGACCTTGGCCTTAGCCACAATCTTCCCCCAGCAGTGAGCCTCGTTCCGTTCCTTGAGCTGTCGGAACACCTCGGTAGTCGTGAGTCCGTGCTGGTCAGCGATCTTGGCAACCAGGTCGAGCGCATGATTCTCGGTGGGCGTACCCTTATGATCGTGAGCGAGTTCGACAAGTTCGAATACGACCAGCAAGTCATCTTGAGGATTGCGCATCACGGACTGTCGTGGCCTCGCTATCACACTTAAACCTCCGTCCCCCTCTAAGTGGACTCGATAACGCTGGTCATCGAGATCCCGTCTTAGGCTATCAGTGAGTCTATCCTGGTGTAACGCTCTGTATCTGCCAGCCCAATTTTTCGCTGGCGCGGCGCGTGCTCTACGCGCCGCGCAATTACCCTGTCCCCTAGGGGGAAACATGTTAAATCGAAGAAAATGTCTGTATGAACACTGAGATAACAACTAATCCAAATCCAATACCACGAATCCTTTGAACTGGTGTCGATTGCAGCCTGTCAATTTCGTCACGAATCCATGTTTCAACGATGAGCACCGAACCAATTCTCTTTGAGTCATCACGCTGAGGATTTCCTTCGGAATCAGTTAAACAAACAAATCCACCACCTCCCCACACGCCGAATGCAACCGAGTAAATTGAGTTACTGTCTTCGGGTATTTCGTTTTCCCATTTTTGTTCTATAACAGAGGTGATTGGTTGAAAATTGCAATCCTCTCGGTGTATCTCCCCAGCTCTCAGTAGTTCTCTTCTTGCTTTATCAAGCATCTTAACCTCCCTACTATCAATAATCAGGTTTCTAACCACCTCAAATGTGGGTAATATAACAAAGGCAGTTCCAATTAGACCTAACACCAATCCAACGAGATTCACCGAGAGCATAATCGACAATTCAGATTTGATACCGTATGAAGTCTGCGACCGTAGAACCACCGTTTCATGTGCTTCAACTGGAGATCTGCGTGCGGAGGTGGGGCGGGGCGCTGTAATTTTTTGGCTCAGTCCCCTTGGGGACACCCGCCAAGGGGGTTTTCGCGCGAAGCGCGAAACGACCCCGCAGGCGTTGCGGTGCGATCGCGGCGCCGGCCCCGCCCTCGAGGGTCCGAATCCAACTGAAGTTGTGAAAATCAGCCGCTAATGAATTTCTGGTTGTCTAAACGAAGCAAAGGGGTAGCGTTGCCACTACTCGGGCCGGTTCACCGATCGGCGACAGCGCCGACGAATCCGGTTTCGCTCCCGCCGCCGGGAGTCTTCCAGGTCAACTCCGCACCGCGGAGAACCGTCGGATCGTTCCCTGACTTCGACCACTTCTCGAGGGCTTCCGCGGCGATCGTCCCGAGGTTCTCGAACCGATCGGCCTTCAGCTGCGAGAGAATCGTATCGATCCGCATCCGTCGGGGGTCGCCGTTCTCGTCGAACTCGAGGTCCGCACCGTTCTCTGCAAGCCACTTCTGGAACGGCGAGGACTCTGCAACGTGGTCCGCTAACCCCATCAGGTGTTGCATCCGATCGGCGTAACTCTCGATCGCGTACTCGGCGGATTCGACGAGCGCACGCAACTCCTCGCGATACTTCCGGGCGCGAAACGACACGTCGCCCTGGTCGAGTTCGAGGACATCGCCGAGATCTTGTATTGCACGGTAGATCGTCGCGGGGTGTTTCCCCAGCTGGTCGGCGAGGTCGTCGACCGCTACTCCGCCATCGGTCGCGACCGTCTCGGTAACGTCGCGAGCAGTCTCGCCCATGTCGCGCAGCGTCGTCATCAACAGGTGGTCCGTCTTCGCCTCGAGGCGCGGCGTGGGGTCTTCGTAGAGTTCCACGGGCTGATCACGAGCCACGGCGTCGAAGTGATCATCAGCGACGTAGACGCCGTTTCCATCGGGACCGAGCGGGATGTCTTCCCAGTGGAGCGCGTTCAACAGTGTCTCCTCGATCTGCTCGGTCACCTCGTGGCGATCGGCCCATGCCCATGCCTCGCCGTCGTTCCTCGACTTGTTCACCAGCACCTCGACCTTCGGGTGGTAGGACGGGTGGTCTTTCGAGACCGCGTCCGGATCTTTCAGCTGGTAGATCTCGAATTTCCGTCCGTAGGTGTGGCCGGGTAGCAACTTGCTGGCCGACGCCGGATTGAGAAAGAGCCGGTTCTGGTGATTGATTACCTCCTCGTTGTCGATATGAAGCTCCGCTTTGACGCCCTTGATCTCGGACAGATAGAGCGCAACCTTCTGGAGTACGCCGGCTGACGAGAGCTTTTCAGCCCATTCGCGTCGAATCCGAACGTACCGCTCGTACGCCCACATTCGACTCGCCTGGTGCGGTTCGGCTCGGAAGTAGTCAGGGTGAATCCGCTCGTTCGCGTGTTCGAAGATCTCCGCGAAGAACTCCGGCAGCAACTCGAGGCCACGCTCGGACTCGATATTGCTGAGGTGGTACTCGACGTCGACGCCGTCGACCTCGCCGACCTGGTTCTCCCACGGGAGCTGTATCGGGTCGCCGGTCTCCCAGTGGCGCATGTTCGGAAACCGTGGCGAGATATTGAACGACGCCTTTCGCTCACCGCGACCGCGGCCCTTGATATCCCATTCGTACAGGCGTTCGGCGTTGATCCCGTCGGACAGCCGCGGTGCAAACCCCGACTTGCTGTAGCTCACCTCGAGGAGCCAGGGGTCGCCGTCGATCTCGACGTTCAACTCGAGGTAACCCTCGAACGGCGGACCGAGCATCACCGACGACAGCGCATCGTACGGACCGCGGCCCCAGTCGGGCCACTTCCAACGGCCTTCGATCTCGTGGGGCGTCGTCTCGACTTGCGTCATCGTCCTCCGCTCCCGGCGAAGTCCGCGAGCGTGGCAGCAGGCTCATCGTTGGCATCGGCTTCCGCCTCGATTGGGATGGTCGACGGGTCCGGGTGATGAACGACCTCGATGTCTTCGAGCTGGGCAACGACAGCGTTCGCGAGCAGTCGCCGGTGACACCAGCGGGCGTCCTTTTCCCAACAGACGAGCCAGATATCGCGCTCGCGAGCGCGGTCGGCCAGCTCGTCGATCACGTTCTGCGGGCCGGGCTCGGCGAGGTGTTTCCGATATCGACGTTCGTACTTGACGGAGTTCCACGCGACCGCTGCCGGGTTAGGCTCGCCGTCGTCTTCGGCGGCCGTCTCGACGGCCTTGTACGCGTTCAACAACTCCTCGGGCGGCCCGACAGCTGGGATGTTCCGGTCGGTCAGTCGCTCAACGAAATCCTGTGAGTAGCGAACCACACCGAAGACGGCATCCTCGTCGGCAGGCTCGTGACTCGAGAGCCCACCGAAGTACGATGTACGGACTGTCATCGACGACACCCCACGGTCACCGACGGATCGACGCCCGCCGGATCGATCACGTGCGACCACGCGAGTTTCGCAACCTCCTGCTCGGAGCGTGACCCGCTGACATCATACCATCGCCCGGACAGCAGCTCGTCGACGAGCGTCGCCGGCACGATCGCGCGAGCCACCTGGGGCAGTCCCGGTCGCGGCAGATAGACCACGAGCAGGTACATCCCGCCCGCCTCGAGCAGCTGCTCGTGAGCGCCGCGTTTGACGTAGAACCGCCCTCGAGTCGATCGGCTGCCGTTGCTCGTCTCGATTTGACAGCCTTTGATCTCGATCGGCGTCTTGGGCTCGACGAGAACGATGCCGTAGAACGGGAGCGATCGGCTCGCCTCGAGGACCGCTGTCGTTCTCGCGTCGTGCCAGGTGGCCGTGCGATCGCCGACGTACTCCAGGGCGTCGATCACCTGCACGATCTCCGCCTCGAGGAAATCACCGCTGGCCTTCGAACTCTCGAGAGGCGACGTTCGCGAACTCATCGCGAATCACCGGCCTCGTGATTGGTTTCCGTGAGTGTGGAACGAATAGACCTATACAGTCTGTTCAGAAGTCTATCACATGGTGTTGGATCTGATACTCGAATTCGTCCTGCTCGTAACTGCCACCTATATCGGTGCAATGATCGCTCTCCGTGGATTTTTTGGGAGAGAATACTACGATCCGCGAACGGGCGAATCCGTGGGTAGAGACGAAGATTCGAACGGTGAAACGGATCGTCGGTAACTACCAGCGACTGCTCAGTACCGTCCAAGGACATCACGGCTCACCTCCCCGGTTACTGATATCGTAGTATGACCGCGTCGGCCCGTTTATCGGTCGATACTGGTTTTCGTAGGGATACGCTGTCTGGCACGATTGGCAAAGCGTCTTAGCGGCTTGTCGGTCCGACTGGACGTAGATGCGGGCCGTATGCCGCGAAACGCGCGCTCCGCAGTCGTAACAATCTGGCGCGCTCGAGGAGTGTGTGCGACCACCGTCGGCCCGAATCTCTCGCTCCTCGAGCGCGTTTTGAACGTCGGCGTCGGTCGCCTGATGGGCCGGATGGGCTATGGGCGTCCGACTCTCGACGATGTACAGCTGACTCGCCGGGACGAACTCAGACATCGGCCTCACCTCCGTGGTGACCCTCGGCGATCTCCGGGTCCGGGATCGTGACCGCGACACCAGCTGCGGACCCGCGGGTCAGTCGACGGTAGGAATCACAGTCTCCGCAGCGATGGGCTCGGTCGTTGTTGTCGCCGTAGACGCGGCAGAACTGATCCGAAACGTACGCTCCGCAGTGTTTGCACGTCGAGTTGTCGACCGACGGCCACGGGGCGGTCGTCACGCAGACCACCCCCTACTCAGAATGTATCGAGAACGCGAGAGAAGCCGCTCCTCGCTTTTTATTTCAAATGGGGCCGGAGGGATTTGAACCCCCGATCGACTGATATCTCCGGTGCGCCTCGGAACTCCAGAGGGTCATCACACGGACACTGATCAGGTGTCCGATCAGTATATCAGTCTGGAGTGTCGTCCCGGGCGCCGTAGCCTCTGGAGTCAGTCGCCATCCCTGGCTTGGCCACAGCCCCTCGCTTCTCAGTTGGGCGATCCTGCCTAAAGTGGTTTCGATTCGGAATCCGCCCTACAGCCACGGGGCCCGACCCTGGGTATCGGTCGAGTCGTCGCCCGGATACGGTCCCGAGTCGGAGTCGTCATCGCTCGAGTCCGCGTCGTCGCCGTCCGACCCGCCGCCGTCGGTCAGCGCGCCCAGGCTATCCGTGGGCGACTCGTCGCCGTCGGCCGCGTTGTCACCCGAGTCGCGCTCTAACGGCAGGTCGATGGCGAACACGCCGGCGACGAGCAGCGCGGCGAGGGGGGCCTGTCCGAAGGCCATCCCGAGCATCGACAGTGGAAGCAGCCCGAGAGCCACTGCGCTGCCGAAGCGGAAGCGGTCGATGTCCATGCAGCCGCGGAGGTACGGGCCGCCGAGGGCGATGGCGAGGGCGAATGCGACACCGACGCCCGCGGCAAGTACGGCGTTTGCGACCAGCGCGGGGTTGTCCATGAGGACGAACTCGGCACCCGCGGGATCGATGCTTGCAACGAGGCCGAGGCCGATGATGACAGCAGGGTTCGGGAGGTACTCGCCGATGGTGGCGCTTGCGGTCTTGGCCGCGATGGCGAGAATAACGAGCGCCGCGAAGCGGGTGATAATGCCGTCGTCGACGACGCTCCCGATCGCCGGCGCGAGTGCGGCCTGGACTCCCGCGAGCAGTATCAGCGGAATCCCGACGAGCATGACGATCGTAGCCTGTTCCCGGGGCGTCCCGGACATCTCCGCGAGGATCACCGCGACCGTGGCGCTGCCACCGAAGATCAGCAGGCCGACCTGGACGGCACCGAGCGGATCGTCCAACGCGCCCGCGAGGATCAGCGCCGGGAAGACGCCGTCGATCAGCGGCAGCATCATCACCAGCGCTAACAGGCGGGTATCACCACCGACTATTCGCTCGAGGCGGAGTGCGACCGGGTGTCGTGACGTACTCATGAGTCAGGCTCGATGGCCATGACCCGAGGCCGGTGGGCAATAGGGTGGACGGTCCCGTCGCGACTGGTGAATCGGACACCAGTTCGTCCAGTTGCGGCCTCGCGCTGTGAATTGTTTTGTGAATTTCCCGAACTGAAGATTGGCGGCGTCACTGTCGACGCTCGTCCGGCCAACGGTTCGGGCACCACTGAAATTCACAGCGTACATACCCGTATCGACAACCGGATTCTCAATAAGCGTTGTGTGGGACGCGGTCGCATAACTTGCCGCATTCGCACCACTGGCTGCCAGATGCGGACGGGAATGTACACACCTGCGCTTGACAACTGTAGCTGAGAGCGGGATTTGGTCGACGAACGTCCACTCGGGGAGAGGGCACGATCAGATCACGAGTCCCTCGCACGGCACGCGGTCGTCCGCCCGCTTCGAGCGGAGGGATTCTCGCTTCCCGACGGCCACCCATCCCGTCACCGGATGCCGTTCTCTTACCGAGTGCCCCGACAACTGTTCACACCCAGTTCGTATCTCGCAACGCTTTTTGCTCGCGGGTTCGGACGGTTTACATGGCGAACGATATCCCTGAGCAGGGGCCTTATTCTTCGAAATTACAGGTACCGGAAGCGCTAACGTTCGACGACGTCCTCTTGCGGCCGAAAGAGAGTCGTGTCGAACCCGACGACGCCGACCTCACCACACACGTCTCGAAATCCGTCGAGGTATCGGTTCCAATTCTCTCGGCCGCGATGGACACCGTCACCGAGAGCGGCATGGCCATCGCGATGGCCCGCCACGGCGGCCTGGGGGTCCTCCATCGGAACATGAACATCGACGGAATGGTCGAGGAGATCGAACGGGTCAAAAGCGCCGACGAACTCATCATCCCGCTGGACTCGGTCGTCACCGCCGATCCCGAGATGTCCGTCCGCGAAGTCGACGAGCGAATGGCCCGCCAGGGCGTCGGCGGCGCACCGGTGGTCAACACCCGCGGCGAGGTGCTGGGGATCATCTCGAGTACCGACATCCGGCCCCACCTCGAGGTCAACGAGGACGACCCCGTCACCGAAGCGATGACCGACGAGGTCGTGACGGCCTCCGAGGATATCGATCCGCGCGACGCGTTCGAACTGATGTACGAGCACAAGATCGAGCGCGTGCCGGTCGTCGACGACGAGAACCTGCTGGTCGGACTCGTGACGATGCAAGGTATCCTCCAGCGTCGCGAGTACCAGCAGGCCGTCCGCGACGAGGACGGACGCCTCCGCTGTGGCGTCGCAGTCAGCCCCTTCGAACAGGAGCGCGCCGAGGCCGCCGACGAGGCCGGCGCAGACGTGCTATTCATCGACACCGCACACGCGCACAACTTGAACGTCATCGACGGCGCTCGAGAGATCAAAGAGTCCGTCGAGGCCGATGTCGTCGTCGGTAACGTCGGCACGCGAGAGGCGGCCGCGGATCTGGTCGAATTCGCGGACGGGATCAAAGTCGGCATCGGTCCGGGTTCGATCTGTACAACGCGAATCGTCTCGGGCTCCGGCATGCCCCAGATCACAGCCGTCGCACAGGTCGCGGACGTCGCAAACGAATACGACGTGCCAGTGATCGCCGACGGCGGGATTCGGTACTCCGGCGACGCGATCAAGGCGATCGCCGCCGGTGCGGACGCCGTCATGCTCGGCTCCTACTTCGCCGGCACCGACGAGGCACCGGGTCGCGTCGTCACGATGAACGGCAAGAAGTACAAGCAGTATCGCGGTATGGGATCGGTCGGCGCGATGAAATCCGGCGACAGTGACCGGTATCTCAAGGAAGAGCCGGACGAGGACGACGAGTACGTGCCGGAAGGCGTCGAGGCTGCGACGCCGTACAAGGGTACGCTCAAGTCCGAACTCCACCAGCTCGCCGGTGGGATGCAGTCCGGAATGGGCTACGTCGGCGCCGAGACGATCCCCGAGTTCAAAGAGCGCAGCGAGTTCGTCCGCGTCTCCGCGGCCGGACAGGCCGAGAGTCACGCCCACGACGTCGTCATCACCGACGAAGCGCCGAACTACTCGCCCGACAGCGAATAAGGAATCGATCAGAAACCCCCGGTCGGAGAACTGACTCAGACGAGTTCGGTCCGCCGAATCTTCCCGGTCGTCGTGGTCGGGAGGTCGTCGCGGAACGCTATCTCGCGAGGATATTCGTACGCCGCTAGTTTCTCACGGACCAGGTCCCGAATCTCCTCGCGCAACTCGTCCGTTCCCGTCACGCCGTCTACGGGCTGGACGACGGCCTTGATGATCTCGCCACGGGTCTCGTCCGGAACGCCGACGACGCCGACCTGTTCGACGACCTCGTGCTCGAGGATCGTCTCCTCGACCTCCCGCGGCGCGACGCGGTAGCCGCTCGTGATGATGAGTTCGTCATCCCGCGACGTGAACCAGCAGTAGCCGTCGTCGTCGCGTTCGGCCAGGTCGCCCGTGAGATGCCAGACGTCTCCATCCGGACCGTCCTCGAGCGTCACCGCCGCCGTCTTCTCCGGAGCATTCCAGTACGCTTCGAAGATCACGGGATCGTCGCCGCGTCGAACCGCTATCTCGCCGATTTCACCCGGATCGACGCGCTCACCCGTCTCCGAATCCAGTACGGCAACGTCGTGGCCCGGAGCCGGCTTTCCCATGCTCCCCGGCTTCGCCGGGAACCACTCACGGCAGTTGGTCACGAGCAGGTTCGCCTCCGTCTGGCCGTAGAGTTCGTTGACGACCACGCCCGAAAGCGCCTCGTCGGCCCACTCGAGAATCTCCCCGGTCAGCGGTTCGCCGCCGGAACAGATCGCCTCGAGCGAGAGGTCGTAGCGGTCACTGGGATTCTCGATACCCATCAGCATCCGGATCGCAGTCGGTGGGATGAAGGCGTCGGTAACGTCGAATGCGGCCATAATCTCGTAGGCGCGCTCGGGGTCGAACGACCCCATCGGATACCCCACCACTGGCTGACCGTAGTGCCAGGCGGGAAAGACGAGGTCGCCGAGCGCGCCGATCCAGGCCCAGTCGGCGGGCGTCCAGTAGACGCCGTCGCGAACGTCGCGCTCGAAGTACATCGTAAACGCCGGACAGTGTCCGAGCCAGACGCCGTGCGTATGGAGGACGCCTTTCGGCTCGCCGGTGCTGCCGCTCGTGTACATGATGATCGCGGGCGTATCGACATCCGTGTCGGCCAGTTCGAACGCCGTCTCGTCCCAATCGACGGCGGCCTCGAATCGCTCCGCGGCCGCGCCGCCGCCAGCGTTTTCGTCGACGGTATCCCCCTCGTCACCGACGACGAGGACGGACTCGAGGCGGGGACAGTCCGGAGCGATATCTCGCACCGTCTTCCACTGGCTCGCGTCGACGACGGCCACGCGGGCCTCGCTGTCGGTCAGCCGGTAGCGCAGCGCATCGTCGCCGAACAGCACCGACAGCGGGAGCGAAATCGCGCCCAGCTTCCAGCAGGCCAGGTGCGTGAGGACGTTCGCCGGCTTCTGCGGGACGACGACGGCGACGCGGTCGCCGCGCTCTACCCCGCGGGCCGAGAGGGCGTTCGCGACGGCGTTGGACCGCGCGTCGAGGTCGGCGAACGTGTACTCCTCGTGACCGTCCGCCGACGACAGCTGATAGAGCGCGACCTGCTCGCCGTCGTCGTGTTTACCGACCAGATCCGCGGCCGCGTTGAACCCCGGTGGAACGTCCCACGAAAACGACTCGCGAGCCTCCTCGTACGAGTCTCCGTCGACGGTGACGTAGTACGTCATACTGCTAGTTGGTCACATACATCACAAAATAGCCATCGACCGCGAGCGGCGACGACTCGACGATCGTCACTGCGCCGCGGGCAAAAATCGCTCGAACGGCGGCGCTACGGATCGATGTCCGGCGTCGAGAACGCTCCCTCGTCGATCTCGGGATCGTACTCCTCGAGTGCGGCCCGCACGAGTTCGAACACACCCCGTTTGCTCCAGCGGGCGGTGTTGATCGAGAGATCGTAGAACTCCCGTTCGTCGATGTCGATCTGGTAGTACGACTGGTAGCGGCCGGCCTCGCTGACCTCGCGGACGCGCATCTCGGCTTCGGTCTCGACGCGATCCTCGATCCGGTCCGCGCGAACGTCCTCGGGTGCATCGAGCCAGATTCGAAGGTCGGCCCGTTCGCCGGCGAGCCAGCCGGCGAGACGAGACTCGAGGATGAACGGCTTGTTCGCCGTTCCCCACTTCTCGGCGATCTGCTGGAGGCGCTGGTCGATCGCGCGATCGATCTCCTCGGAGGAGTCAGCCTGCGCCGTCAGCTGGCTGAGCGTCATGTCCTGATCCTCGGCGATCTCGCGGAAGATGTCGCCGCCGGAGACGTACGGACAGCCCATCGCGTCGGCGAGCTGTTCACAGAGCGTCGTCGCACCGCAGCCCGGTGGCCCGGAGACCGTAATAAACAGTGTCGTGTCGATCTCCACCGCTGCTGTCGAGTCCGTAGACATACGTGCTTGCTCACGGCTCTGCGTGAAAAACGGTCCGACTGGTCGCGCTACAAGAGCGACCAGCGCGGCGTATCGAGTTCGATGTCGACGTGCTCGAGTCGCGAATCCTCCGTGAGGGCGGCGACGACGTCTTCCTGTGGATCGGCCTCGCTGGTACTGACGAGCGTCATCTGGCCGCCGTACCGGGTGTCTTCGAGGTCCGCCTCGGACCACTCGAGTTCGAGTCTTGCGCGGCGAAACCGCGTCCCCTCGACGTGTCGGATCGACTCGAGGGCCTCGAGTGGGATCGCGAAGTTCTGCTCGGCTAGCGCCTCGAGGTCCTCGAGTCGGCTGTCCTCGAGGATGGCGCGGTCACGTTCACCCATATCGGCTCGGAGCAGCATGGAGCGGTACGATTGGCCGACGTAACACCAGACGAGTCGCTCGTCGGTGAGGACCAGTTCCCAGAACTCGATCGAGTTCGGTCGCTGGCGGAGCCACCGCGTGAGTCGCGCGATTGGTTCTTCGGTGGATGTCGTCATCGTTCGAACAGGGCGTGGAGGTCACTCGGGAGTTCACGTTCGGGGTTCGTGAACACCTGCGCGAGCAGCGAGACGAAGATGAACACGATCATCGCGACCAGCAACGAGATTGCCTCCGCCGGCACCTCGGGCGGGAACGGATACGTTGCCATGACGACGTTCTCGTTGAGCCAGACGACGAATCCGCCGCCGATGATGTCCGCAGCCTCTGGGATCACGTTGTAGACGATGTTGAACAGCATTCCCACGACGAGCGCAGCAATCGCCCCCCACTTCGACGCTCCTTTCCAGTTGAGTCCTAACACCACCACCGGGACGAACGCGGCGGCGAAGAAGCCCCAGCTAATCGCCCCCAGGATGCCGACCAGTGCCTGCGAGTAGAAGACGACGATCGTCGAGAGCACCGTTAGCATGGCGAGCGCGGCTTGCGTCACGCGGAGTTCGGTTTTATCGTCCGTGATCGGGCGCCCCAGTGCACGCGGAATGTCGCGCGAGATGGCCGCCGCCCCGATGTTGAGGAACGAGTCGCTCGTCGACATGATCGCCGCGAGCAGCGCGGCGAGGATCAGCCCCGCGATGACGCTCCCCGTGTGGTCGAGGACGAAGACCGGACCGACTTCGGACGCGGAGAACGTCTCCGATATCTCGCCGGCTTCGACCATCGCGCGCATCGAGAGCCCCGCCGAGAAGGCGATCAGACTCGAGATGGCGTAGGAAATGGCCGCGATGGGCGCACCCCATTTCAGGATCTTCATGTCGCGGCTCATGTAGAACTTCGTGATGAGGTGTGGCTGGCCCGCCGCGCCGACGGAAAACAGGATCCACCACGAAATGCCGACGAGAACCGCGACGGCCGGGGCTCCCAGGGCACCGAACGGCGAGATGAGGTTTGGATCCGCGCTGGCCAGATTCTGCGAGATGGTTCCCATACCGCCGCCGAAGGACATCGCGTAGGCGAAGACGAATCCCGCGCCGATGATCATCGTAATCGCCTGCAGGAAGTCGGTCCAGACGCCGGCGATCATCCCGCCGAGCATGCTGTACAGGAGGAGAATCAGGGCCCCACCGAGCAGGCCCCAGATGAGCGGAATGCCGAAGATGGCCCGCATGACGAACTGCAACGCGGCCAGGTTGACCGCGAGGTAGGCGATGACGCCCAGTGCGACGGCGACGCCGCCGAGTCCGCGAACCCACTCGCTCTCGTAGCGGACGTACATCGCGTCCGGTAGGGTCAACACGTTGCGGATGTCCGCGAGAATTCGCATTCGCTTTGCGAGGACGATCCACGTGAGCAGGAAGCCGAGCGGTGCCGTAAAGAAGATCCAGAGCGCGGTCGTCCCGAACGAGTAGACCAGTTCAGGACCGCCGACGAATCCGAATCCGGACTGGATCACCGAGAACGCCGTCAGCGCGAGGACCCACGTCCCGATGCTCTTGCCAGTGATCAGAAAGTCACTCGTCGACTCGGTTTGCATCCAGCCCCAGGCGCCGATTGCGATGACGATGAGGAGGTAGGCTGCTCCGAAGCCGATGATAATGGGATCGTCGGCGATCGGAATACCCTCCTCCTGTAGCGGAATTGGAGCCAACGAGAGCAGCGAGAACGCGTTACTCATTGCTCTCACCTCCTGTCGTCACTTCCCCGCCGTCGGCTGCGTCGGCG
Source organism: Natronorubrum tibetense GA33 (assembly GCF_000383975.1). Taxonomy (NCBI): domain Archaea; kingdom Methanobacteriati; phylum Methanobacteriota; class Halobacteria; order Halobacteriales; family Natrialbaceae; genus Natronorubrum; species Natronorubrum tibetense. The sequence continues at coordinate 4,011,853 of NZ_KB913017.1, forward strand.
GTTTGTGTCGGCTGCTCCGGCGCCAGCGGGAACGACTCCTGGCGCTGTTGTTCACGGGCCGATTCGATGATGTCGTCGACGATCTCGTCGCTCGCAATCCGATCGAAAATCAGCGAGTAGTAGATCGCGGCGGTCAGCGGTAACAGCCAGATGAACCCGAAGTAGATGAGCGTCGAGACCGGGACCCCGAGCACGTAGCTGTACTCTGCGGTCCCCGGTTCCCACGTCAACCAGATCCCGCCGAGACCGATCAGAAAGAACGTCGCCAATGCTCCGATCAGCCCGGTATACGGGGCGAAATCCGGATCCCCGTCGCTCCGTTCGATCGTCGCGGACGCGATCACCGTGAGGATGACCGCCGCCCCGACGAAGGAAAATACCCTGTACAACCCGAGACTCGCCGTAAGCAGTGCGATCAGTGAGAGGACACCGAGCGCACCCATCGTTCGATTTCGTGCCATTGTGTTAGTGACTCATGTCGAAGTCGCTTCGCGTTCGATTCGGTTCTACCCGCCGTACAACCCATTCCCGGGAGACCGTTCCCGATTCCAGTGATCGTCGCTACAGCGGTGCATCACAGCTCGCTCGAGCGAACTCTCCATTGGTGACCACCACAATACTACATGCCACGCACCAGATCCCAGAGAATGTGCTTGTTAACATGTCAACAGCCATCTCGAGACGGGACCCGAAACGGCCCTCGAGTCGTCACTCCAGAATGAGGTGTATTGACGACAGAGTCACAGAAAAGTCGAAAACGGCCGTCCCGGATTATCCGATCGTGAACGCGTTGTCGCAGGCTGTACAAGTCATTCGGAACGCCCCCTCGTCGGTGAGCTCGAGTCCGTGTCCGACCTCCTCCTCACAGTCCTGACAGAAGATCATCGACTCGATCTGGTCCCAGTCGTGTTGGGCCCCGGGTGCGCCGAAGGCGAATCCGACGACCGGGTCGTCGCCGTCGTTGTATCCCTGCTGGAACTCTCCCGGCGCGAACCGAATCACCTCGTCTTCCTCGACGGTAACCTCGCCTTCCTCGGTGTCGAACGTCGCGGTCCCTGATTGGACGTAAAACACCTCCTCCTGGTCGTGGTGGGTGTGATAGCCGCCGGAAAAGGACTCGCCGGACTCGAGTTCGAAGTAGTTCATCGCGAAGTCCGAGAAGCCGAGCGCCTGCGATATCGGCCGTCTGATCGAGTGGACCTCCATCGGGTTGGTCTCGATGTCGACGTCGTCGATTGCGGTTTTCTCCATACGTGCGTGTGTTTCCCTCGCGTGTCATAAACCGCACGGTACCGTGTAACAAGCACCGGGACCGACCCTCGGAGTCGCGAAGAGTAACGCCTACGTTCGCTCGCTCCCGAGCATCAGGTGTGAATCGCCGTACGCTACTTCAGTCCGCCGGAGTGGCGGCCGCCGTCGGGCTCGCGGGCTGTGTCGACGGCGTCCGAGAGCACTTCGGACTGCAGGGCATCATTCCGATGGAAATCCACAACGAGGGCGACCGCTCTCGGAACCTCCACCTTCAGGCTCGAGAGCGCAACGGAGGCCGCGAGAGCTACGAGCAGAGCTACTCCGTTGGTCCGGGCGAGACCGTCGGCCCACCCCACCTCGACGAGACGGAACAGAGCTTTCGCGCCGCCATCATCGAGAACGAGGAAGAGGCGACGGTCAGAGCGGTCTCGATCACGCCCGACACCTCACTCGTCGTGATCCGAATCTCCGAGGACGACCTCGTCGTCGAAGTCCAGCGCAATGAGGGCGAGGACGAAATTGCAGACGGAACAGAGGACGCAGATGACGCGGACGACGAGCCAAGCGAGGAAGACGGGGACGGTAGCGACGAGAACGAAACTGACTCCGACGACGAGTAATCGCGCTTTTGGTGCTGTTGTACGGATATCTACCCCGCCGTGTGTAGTACTGGATACCGACTTACACGCTCTCCACGTCGAGTTTCAGGGATACGGGTGGTACGCCCGCTCGAGTCGCGGCTCGAACCCGAGATCGTCCGGCACCGTTCGCGCCCGCTCGCCGAAGAAGGGGTCGCCGGTGAACAGCGGCTGTGCGCCCGGGACCACGACACGAACGGCCTCGAATCCGACGCGTTCGACGTCTCGAGTCGTCAGTCGCGCCGCGTAGGGCGTCAGATCGGCGTCGGCCGTCCGTGAAACGAGCGCCTCGAGTGCCTCCAGACCCGACGGAACGGGGTCCGGACCGACGCTCGCGGCCGGAATCGTCCGCTCGACATCGACGAACGATCGAACGGACTCCGGGAAGGCGGCGTACTCGCCGATCGACCCTGAGGCGTCGGCGGCCTCCTCGGGACCGAGGCCGCGCAGTTCCGTCCAGTTCTGCAGCGCCTCCTCGAGCGCCGAGCGCGCGGCCGCCGTTGCGTCGAGTCCCGCTGCGGAGCCGACGGCGAAGGCCGGCCACCCGTCGTCCGTCGGCTCGAGATCGTCCACGAGTGTCTCCGGATCCCGGTGGACAGCAACGGCGACCACGGGAACGTCGATATCCTGCGTGACGAGCAGCGGCGTCACCGACAGCCCCTCGCTTCGGGCGCGGCGCTCGAGAACGTCGAAGGTATCGTCCGCGACCGACAGACCGAGCGGCTCGAACGAGGAGTACCACGCGAGCATGGTCGCGTCGCGCTCGAGTACCTCCGTCAGCCCCGAGAGCAGCGCATCGACGGTCGAGGAGCCGAGTCCCAGTCCGGTCGTGATTGCCGGGACGAGGCGCTCGCCGGGCTGAGGGAACTGGACCGCGGCGGCGGGAAGGTGGACCGACTCGCCGGTCGCGAGGTTTTCCCCGGGAACCCATCGGTGTTCGTCGCTCGCGTCGTACGTCGGCGCGTCCTCGGGCCGCACGAGGTCAGTCGGTGAAACCACGTTCTCGAGGTCGCCCTCGCTCGCGTGAACGAACTCAGTATCGCGATAGACGCCGGCGCAGTAGCGCTCGAGACCCTCGCCGACGGCTTTCATCAGCGCCGCGTTCCAGTCGTCGGCGACGCCGGCGGCCTGCGTCGGCGCGCTGGCGTCGCTGAAGGTCGACGTGTCCGCCATCGTCGCGAGGTAGTACGGGACGGGGAACGACGCGACCTCGCCGATGCTCGAGACGACGCCGACCCGGTCGTCGATCGCCGCCTCGGCGTGCTCGACGGCCGCGTCGAGTCCGAGCGAGTCATCGTCGCGCTCGAGCGTTCGATCCCGCTCGCCGTCCTGACAGTCACAGCCCGGCACCGGCAGCACGCGCCGTCGCTGGTGTGGAAGTTCGACGACGTGTCCGATCACCGATTCCTCGTCGCCCGAGAGGACACGAACGCACTCCCGGCCGGCGACCGCGCCGGCTAATCGTGCCGCGCTTCGGTCTCCCGTCGGTTGGGCTGTCGTCGTTCCCTCCGCTACGTTCGAGGCGACGCGGTGGCGGAGACAGTCGAAACAGCCGGTGGCGGCGGCGAATCCCGAAACCGCTGCGTCGACCGCCGCGAGCGACTGACCGCCGACGCCGCCGATCTCGACGGCGATCCACGGGGTTCCGCCCGCTCGAGCGGCCTCGTTCGCCCGGTCGAAAGTGGCCGAGCCGGCGACGTCGCTCACGATCGCGAACCGGGCGTCCGCGATCTCGTCGGCACTGGCGTTGACGACCGAAACGTCGACGTCTCCGAGCGCGGCGACGACGGCCGCACGGACCGGATCGTCGCCGACGACGTGAATATCCATACGCGAACAGTCACAGGCCGGCGTCAAAAACGCCGCGCTCGGCGGCCGTTTCGTGGGCGACCTCAAGCCGTCGAATCGGGAGCCGTCGACCCGACATCTGCAGGCCGCCACGGTTTATCGCTGGTCAACGTTGCTAGCGTAGATTCATGGCTTCAACACGAGCGCAGGCCGACCGAACGGAACTGCTGAAGAACGCGGGCGTCGTCACGACGGCGATCGACGGCATCATGGAACTCGCGAAGGGCCGCCGGAAGAGCGGACTGCTGTTGCTCGGCGCCGCCGCCCTCTCGTCGCGAATTCCGGGGCTCGGAACGGCCGCGTCCGTACTCTTGCGAGCGTACCGACGGCTCCGATAACGAGTCTCGTCGTCGGCCGCCGGAATTGACGGCCGCCGGAGAATCGAACCGAACTACTCGTCGTCCCGAAGCCGTTCGAGGACTTCTTCCGCATTTTCGACGGCCTGTTCTTTCTTCGCCGGGTAGGCTTCGACCTTTCCGCGGAAGGTGATGCCCTCGCCCAGTCGAACGTCGCCTGCGAAGGCCCCCTGCTTGTCGAGTCGCAAGAAGAGTTCGGTGTTCTCGGTGACTCGCTCGTCGAGTTCGTCGATCAGGTCGTCGAACGACTCGAGGTCGGCCAGCCGCGAGAGCACGTGGCGGACTTCGTCCGCCCGCTCGACGCGCGCTGAGAGGACGAGAATGCGGTCGCCGAAGTGGCCCTCGCTCTCGGCGCGCTCGATCTCGAACTCCTCGGGGAGGAAGGTTCTGAGCGCCTCTTCGACGCGTTTCTCGTCCTCCGTGGCGTAACAGAACGTGCGTAGGTCGACGTAGTGAAGCGGGATCTGTGGCATCTGGGTCCGTCCGTGATATGGGTCGTTCGAGCGGGTGGGTCGTCGCTAGTCGCTCGCTTACTCTTCGTCTTCGTCCGCGTCGTCGTCCTCGTCGGCTTCCTCGAGGGCGTCTTCGGGGACACCGGTCTCCTGGCCGTCTTCGAAGCTGATCGTGTAGGTGACGTCGCCGAACATCGACTCCATCGTCTGTGTGATGGTGCCGGTCTCTCCGTCGAACTCGCTGTGCTCGTCGTGCAGGACGACGTTGTCGTCTTCGTCGAAGCTCATGACCCTGAGTTCCCCGGCGTCGCGTAAAAAGGGACTGATTCGCGGCAACCTCGTCCGTTGATCGTTCGGTCCCGCGCTACAGTTGCTCCGTCGAGTCCGTAGCCCGCCGCTCGCGCCACCACTCGAATCCGAACCCGACGAAGACGGCGATAGCTCCTGATCCGCCGAGGAATGGCACCCAGTAGACCCAGAGATCGAATCGCGGCGCGACGGCGTTACCGATCGCGGTTCCGACGCCGTAGAGCAGATACCCGGGCAGCGCGAGCGGCGAGAAGAGCCGCGTCTCGAGCCAGCCCAGTCCGAACGGCACGACGAGCAACGTGAACGTCGCGAGCGTCGCCGGACTCGTCGCGACCCGGCGAGGCGAGACCGGCAGTCGACGACGGACGGCGCGGAGGGCGGTCGTCCGCCTGTCGCTGGTGGTCACGCGTCACCCCCGACCGCGAGCAGGCCGTGGAGTTCGAGGACATGGGCGGTCGCCAGTCGCGTCAGCTGGACTTTTGTCTCCCGGTCGAACATGAACTCCGTCGTCTCGAAGAGGTAGGCGCTGGCCTCGAGGTCTCGAGCCGCCTTTTGGAAGAGCAACGGTCCCGAACTCCCGCTTTCTCGGGCCGTAAACCGGTGGAACGGCAGGTACCACGGCACGGCGTCGTCGTCGAGCCGGTCGGCGAGGTCGTCGCCGCGGGCGTCCGGCGAGTGAAAGATCGCCTGCCCGACGTACTCCCGGTGGAGGCCGTAGATCCCGAGCGATCGGTGGAGGTCGAGGACGACATCGGGCTCGTAGCGCTCGACGGCATCCCAGATCCCGCGTGCGAGGTCGGTCGTCGGCTCGCCATCGGCCGGGAACTGTCGGTTCAGATCGCCATCAATACCCTCCCGTTCGTCGTTCTCGACGGCCACGCGGTCGGTCTCGGGGACCACGACGAGCGTTCCCGCGTTGGGGTGCCAGTCGGTGATCTCGCGAGCGACCTCGATCCCGCTTCGCTCGTCGCCGTGGACGCCGCCGAAGACCATTGCCGTCGGTCCCTCCTCCGGCGCGTCGATCTCGAACAGCGACGTCTCGTGGACGGTGTCAGGGAGTATCGTCTCGGTAGTGATACTGGCTTCACCCGCGTCGCCGGGCTGGCGGGCCGCCTCGAGCAGCGACTCGTTGCCCGACGGTCGGCTCACGGCTCCCGTCGCGGCGATAACGGTGAGCATGGTTCCGGCGCCGGCCACGAACGTCCGACGTCTCATCGGATGCGGGTAGACCGTACACCCTCAAGCACTTTCTCATCGACATGGGCTGGAACCTCGGGGAACATTCGCCCGCGAGTAGTTCGGCGTCGATCACGAAGGGGTAGCTATCGAGTGGCTGCGGCGACGACCATACGGGGCGAATTTACGGAAGTTACTGGTTGAAATTCACACTCTTCGCGTGAGATACGTTTTCCAGTCATATCCGTAGAGAGCGCAGTCTCCTCGGACGTTGGTTCTGATCAAAAATGTCGAGTCAAGTATATCTGTGCGTGTAGTCCCGTACTCAGGTTTCAGGATCCAGACGAGTCACCACCGCTTGAGATCGTCGTCTGGTCCACGTTAGCAACGTTCTGTTGACCAACGTTCTGGCTCTGGGAAACAGAGCTACTGGACTTCTTCCGAGAACTCGATGTTGCTTTGCCCTGCTGGACGTTGCTGTTCTGTTGGTTTACCTCAGTACTACTTACTGCGTTGCTATCACCGCCATCGGCTTTCTTCTCGTCGTCGTCATCCTCGTCTTCTTCTTCTTCTTCCTCTTCCTCTTCCTCGTCTTCTTCTTCCTCGTCTTCCTCTTCCTCTTCCTCGTCTTCTTCTTCCTCGTCTTCCTCGTCCTCTTCCTCGTCCTCTTCCTCGTCTTCCTTGTCCTCTTCCTCGTCCTCTTCCTCGTCTTCTTCCTCCTCGTCTTCTTCCTCCTCTTCCTCCTCGTCTTCTTCCTCCTCGTCTTCTTCCTCCTCTTCCTCCTCGTCTTCTTCCTCCTCTTCCTCCTCGTCTTCTTCCTCTTCCACCTCCTCCTCGTCTTTCTCTACACAGAACGTGATATTGCTGATCGCTGCTCGAGTCCCGCCACCAGTTGTGAGGTCGGATTCGTACTCGCCATCTGTCTCACTGTCGCTGTGATTGTCGCGCCCGCCGAACGAGCAGACGTTCGTAACGATGTATCCATCTGGCACAGAATACGTAACGGCAACAGGCTCGTTTTCTTCCCCCTCCTTGTTGGTGTAGTCCTCGATCGTAACGAGATCTTCTCCCTCTGTGTGAACGAACTCGCCGGAGCTGAAATCGTATTTGCCCGTAAACCCATCAAGGCACTCACAGTCCTCCTGTGGATTTCCTTGAGTTACCCCTGCAGCCACACTGGTCGCTAGAACGCTCACAACACTCATCGCCCCAACCCCCTTCAGCACTACCCTGCGATTGATTTCTGAACTGTCGGTCTCTATCGAACTTTGGTTTTTCATTGATTGTCAACCCCCCAAGTTAGTGAGGTGCAACAACCTGTTTCCTGTACAGAGATATAATATATTTTTCACGGTATCGTGAATTCGATGGTATCTTATATTGGATATTTCCATTGGTATGGCGACATCATTGTACAACAATATCGGCAAATCTACTGCTAGCACCCTTCTATCTCAAGATTAGAAAGTAACTTACGGATATTACTCGATCCAAAGTATAAAAATACTGTTCAGTTCTAGACTGATCTGGGCCATCTTTTTATAGTCACTATCCTTATCTGAACACAGTACTGTTAATTCATATATCTATAATTCTCCGCAACAGTCATTTTTATCAATATTCTGTCGGCCCGATAACCATCTTAGACACACGACGTATGTCTCTGGATATCCACTCTTTTTCGAGTGGTATACGAGATCGCTACCGGCATCTGTGCTGCGTCTGATGTACGATATGCCGCGTCAGCCATATTCAGCGGAAAGCCGTTTCCCGTACGTCTTCGGCACGCAAGTATCAAACAGCGGATCAACCACGAGGTTGGTCGCGTCGCTGTTGGCCAACCCACCGAGATTCGGAAAGGCGAGAGCGGTGACTCTTGAACCGAAGACAGAGCGGACACGAGAAACGACATCGCTCGAACGACAACGAGGCACCTCGCGTTCCGTCATCACCTTCAGAGCGAGAAGATTCTCAACGGACGTTGTCCAGCGCGACGACGGTATCGGACATGAGCCACGCCTCCTCGCTGGTGGCGTCCTCGATGCTGAGTGCGTAGAACGACTCGCGGCCGTCGTCAACGGTGATGCGGTAGCTGTGACTCTCTAACGAATCGGTTCGGGCGGACGTGTACGGTTCGGCGGGGACCACACACGTCCTCAGGAATCCGTGTGTATAACGGACTCGGTCCGCGTCTAACGGGGTTGAACGCCGTGATTTGCGCACAAACCGCCGTACTCGAGCGGGCTACGCTGGCACCAAAACGACCCGATCTACCAGTTATATCAGATCTTTTATCTGTCGAGTTTCTCGAGCAGCGTCTCACCCGCCGCGTGCGAGGAGCCGGGACCACGGGCGGTGACGAGATCGCCGTCGACGGTGACGCTCGTGTCTTCCTCGAGTTCCGCGTCCCAGTTGCCGCCGGCGGCTTTCACCTCGTCTTCGACCCAGTAGGGCAGTTTTCGACCGTTCGGCATGCAGTCGTTCTCGTCGACGATGCCCTCCTCCCACTCGTTGGGGAAGCCGGTCACGTCGCGGCCGTTGACGAGAAACGCCCCGTGGCTGTCGCGGGCGAAGGCGAGGATTCCGACGGCGTGACAGACCACGAGCGCCTTTCCGCCCGATTCGTCCTCGACGATGTCGCGCAGGAGTCGGCGAGCGTCGCTGTCCTGATTGACGTCCCACTCCGTCCCGTGGCCGCCGGGGAAGACGACGGCGTCGTAGGCTTCCGCGTCGGCCCGGGCGGTCGGGATCGGATCGTTGAGTCGCTCGTCGGACTCGTGGACCTCCCGGACACGTTCGGCGGTCTCCTCGCCGACCTCCTCGGGATCGATCGACCGCTCGTCGATCTCCGGCGGGTTCCCCGAGGGCGTCGCGACCGTGATCTCGAGACCCGCATCCGAGAGCGTCTCGAGCGGTTCGACACACTCCTCTCCCCAGTAGCCTTCCTCGCTGACGACGAACAGTGCAGCGCTCATGTACGAACGTACGTGGAGGAGCCTAAAAACGGCCAGCCCACCCCTCGGTTCTGCCGCAACCCGTTGTCCAGACACATTCGAAACGGAGACTGTCTGTCACGCTTACGATGGACTTTTTCGCCGTCGACGACGAATGAAATGCTAACCCATGTCAAATCGGCCCAGTCTCCTCGACGGTCTCGGAAACCTGTTCGAACGACTGAGCAGACACGTCGGGACGACCGCGCAGTCGTGGGAGTCGGAGTTCGACAACCGAAGCCAGCTCGATCTCTCGCTTGGCGAGTCTGCGACCCGGCTGGACCTCACCGATCACGGCGACACGTTCGTGGTCACCGTCGATGTCCCAGGGTTCGGCGGTGACGACCTCGAGAGCAGGCTCCGGGGCAACACGCTGGAGATCAGCGGCGAACGCGAAAGCGCGTTCGAAGCGGACACTGTAGCCGACACGACCGATGCCGTAACCGAAGCGACCGACGACGTGGCCGATGCAAACGACGGTTCCGAATCGGCTGGAACCTACATCCGCCACGAGCGCAATACGCAGTCGTTCAGCCGACAGATACAGCTTCCCGATCCGGTCGATGCGGACGCGGTAACGGCGTCGCTCAACAACGGCGTCCTGACGATCTGGCTGCCCAAACACGAGTCTTCGGGCGAGACGCACACGATCGATCTCGAGTGATCATGTCGCAGAGCGCACCCGTCATCCGGTCTCGCCGGCCTCGCCATCAGGTGAGTGAACGAATCGACTGGCTGGGACTCACCGGTCGTCGTCGAGATTCAGTGCGTCGAAGAAGCGGCGCGTGAGACGGCCGCCGGCGAACTCGAGCAACGCCTCGGCGTCCGCCGCGTCGTCGGCGAAGAGACCGAGTTCGATCCGGCCGCCGGCCATGTCGTGGTGACCCCCGACAGCCCCTAGTTCGGCGTATCCGCTCTGAAGCGTCTCACCGATGTGGATCCGCGGATCAATCGAGCGGGCGCTCATCCGAATTGCGCCGTTGACGATGCCATAGACGAGGACGGTATCGACGCCCTCGAGATTGAGGAGATAGTCCGCGGCCTGGGGCAGCGCGTCGGTCTCGGGTGTCTTGCCAACGCTGGCGACCAGCGAGGAGCCACGGCGCTCTCGGGTCGCAATCGCTCGGCCGATCGCGTCGATCGTCCCCGGCGAGAACGCGCTGCCGTAGAGTTGTTCGAGCGTCTCGAGGTCCGCGTCAGGGTAGACCGTGAGCGCGGCCTCGTACTCCCGTTTGGTCGGTTCGCGAACGAAGTCCAGCCGCTCGCGATGGAGGGCAAAGAGGAGTGCGGATGCTAGCCGCGCCGTCAGTTCGATCTCGAGGTCACAGAGGTACTCGACGAAGATGGTCGCCGTCGCGCCGATCCGGGTGCGGATATCCTCGAACTGCGCGTCGACCGGCTCTCCAGGGTGGTGGTCGACGACGATTTCGGGCGTTACGCTCGCCGGCAGTTCGGTGTTCACGCCGGGCTGAGAGTGGTCGACAAAGCCGATACAGTCGTATTCGTCGACGGTGGTCTCTTCGATCGGCTGGAGCGTGATCTCGAGCATGTTGACGAACGCCCGGTTCTGCTGGTGGGAGATGTCGCCGCCGTAGGCGATCGTCACCTCACCGACATCGTGATCGTTCGCGATCGCCTCGAGAGCCAGCGCGCTGGCGAGACAGTCCGGATCCGGGTTGTCGTGACAGACGATCGCCAGGGATGCCGTCGTCTCGAGGACGGAGACAAGTTCCGCCGCACGGGTCATAACTGCTGTAGGAGTGCGAGACGCTTGAATCCCGTGTCGAACCGCACGTTGGGAGGGCGGATCGGTCGGTCGAGACCGGGTTCGGGCGAGCGGATCGCCATTACCATCGTACACGTGATCGGTTCTGCCGAGTTACATTTTTCGCCACGAGTGTACAGCTATTTCACTGTGCAAATCACACCCACGGATATGCGAGACGCGTATCTCGTCGGCGCGGGACAGTCTGACTATGGGGCTTTTCCGGAGGAGAGCTACCGGTCGCTGTTCCGAACGGCGTTCGAAGCGGCCACTGACAGTGTACCGAACGGACTCGAGCCGAGCGATATTGACGAAGCGTTCGTCGGCAATCTCGGCGTTGGCGGGCGACAGCTCGGTCTCTCGGGACCGGCCGTCACCGAACACGTCGGACTCGGCGGCGTCCCCTGTACGCGCGTCGAAAACGCCTGTGCGGCCAGCGGCTTCGCGACCAGACAGGCCGTCCAGGCCGTCAAATCGGGGATGGCCGACGTCGTCCTCGCGGGCGGCTTCGAGATCATGTCGGACATGAGTTCGGACGCGACGAAGTACTGGCTCGGCGTCTCCGGTGAGACGGAGTGGGAACGGCTCTCCGGAACGACCTTCTCGGGCGTCTACGCCCAGATGGCCTCGGTTCACATGGAGACGTATGGCACCACGCGCGAACAGCTCTCGAGAGTGGCCGTCAAGAACCACTCGAACGGCGCGAAGAACCCCCACGCCCAGTTAGGATTCGAGTGTTCGCTCGAGGACGCCCAGTCCGCTCCGGTCGTCGCGGATCCCCTCAACCTCTATCACTGCTGTCCGACCTCCGACGGCGCGGCCTGCGCCCTCATCGTCAGCGAGGACGTTGTGGACGAGTACACCGACGATCCCATCAGAGTTGCCGGCGTCGGTGCGGGCAGCGACAACGTCGGCCTCTTCCAGCGCGACAGTTACACCGGCGTGCCGGCGAGCCAGCGCGCCGCCGAGACGGCCTACGAAATGGCTGGCGTCGAACCCGACGACCTCGACTTCGCGGAGGTCCACGACTGCTTTGCCATCGCCGAGCTGCTGGCGTACGAGGACCTCGGATTCTGTGAGAAAGGCGAGGCCGGCCAACTGATCGAATCCGGCGAGACCGAGATCGGGGGTTCCCTCCCGGTCAACACCTCCGGCGGACTAAAGTCCAAGGGCCACCCCATCGGCGCGACGGGTGCCGGACAGGTCGTCGAGGCGTTCAAACAGCTTTCCGGCAAAGCCGGCGAGCGACAGGTCGAGAACCCGACCCGCGGACTGACGCACAACGTCGGCGGCAGCGGCGGTGCGTCCGTGATCCACATCTTTGAAAACGAAACGGAGGTGAGCACCTGATGACCGCGATCACCGGCGTCGGCGCGTACGCGCCGCGGTTCCGAATCAGCGCGGAGGCGTTCCAGGAAGCCTGGGGACAGTTCCAGGCGGCCGGCGTCAGCGAGAAGGCCGTCGCCGCGGCGGACGAGGACGCCCTGACGATGGCCTACGAGGCCGCAGGCCGTGCGCTCGAGGCCGCCGATATCGACGCCGCGAGCGTCGACTGGCTCGCGTTCGCCTCTTCGCGACCGCCGCTGGCCGAGGAAGATCTCACGGCCCGACTCGGCGCGATGCTCGAGATCGACGAAACTGCGACGCGACACGTCTTTGCGGGCAGCACGCGCGCCGGAACGCGCGCGCTATGGGCCGGGATGGACGCCCTCGAGTCGGATTCCACGACCGGTCTCGTCGTCGCGGCCGACGCGCCGCAGGGTGATCCGGACGACGGTATCGATCACGCTGCCGGTGCCGGGGCGGCCGCGTTCGTCCTCGAGAGCGAGGGTCCTGCCGAAATCGTCGACCGCACGGAGTACGCGGTTCCGTACCCCGGAGCCCGGTTCCGAACCACCGGCGAGGACGAGACACAGGGGCTGGGCGTTACCCAGTACGACCGCGCGGCCTTTACCGAAACGATCGGTGGAGCGGTCTCCGGCCTCGAGGCCGATCCCGACGTCGACGCCGCCGCGATTCAGGCTCCCGACGGCAAACTCCCCTACCGCGCCGCGGGCGCGGCGGGCGTCGGCACCGACGAGATTCAGGCCGCCGCGACGGTCCACGATCTCGGTGATTTGGGCGCGGCGAGCGTCCCCGTTTCGCTGGCCAGTACGCTTGCGGATGGCTACGATTCCGTGCTTGCGGTCTCCTACGGCAGCGGCGCAGGTGCGGACGCGCTCGTCATCGAATCTGACGACGAGGTGCCTGCTGAGACGGCACTCGAGGGCGGCGACTCGCTCTCCTACGCCGAGTACCTGCGCCAGCGCGGCGTGGTCACGAGCGGGCCTCCATCGGGCGGCGGCGCGTACGTGAGCGTCCCCTCCTGGCGGCGCTCGATTCCGCAGCGATACAACTTAGAAGCCGGCCGGTGTCCCGAGTGCGGTGCGCTCTCGTTCCCGCCAGAGGGTGCGTGTTCGAGCTGTGGGGCACTCGAGGAGTACGAACCGGTTCAGCTCCCAGGCGAAGGAACCATCGAGGCCGTCACGACCATCTCGCAGGGTGGTGCCCCACCCGAGTTCGCCGAACAGCAGGCCCGCTCCGGCGACTACGCGGCGGCGATCGTGGCGCTCGAGACCGAGGATGGTTCCGAATCTGCGAGTATCGCAGCGATGGGAACCGACGCGGCACCCGACGACTTCGCCGTCGGCGATCGGATCGACACGACGATCCGACGGATCTACACGCAGGAGGGCGTGACCCGGTACGGGTTCAAGGTGCGGCCGGCGGAGTAGTCGACTCGAGACGGCCGAAAAGCGTCGCCGGCAACGGTACTTTCTCCGTCGTTGTGCCAGTTCGGGCACCGTCCGATTTCGTGCGGACGGTAATTCGTCGTCACTCGAGCAAAACAGCGCTACGGCCGGAGGGAGAACGGAAGGCGAACGGGACGCAAACGAAGATGACAACGGAGAGACGCCGGTAGAGAGGGAGAGAACCGATCAGTCCGCGTTCATCGGCGGCCGCGCGGACTGGGGCTCGTCGGGAACGTCGGCGGGGGTGTTGATGAACATCGCGTGACCGATGATCACCATCGCGACGACCGAACCGATCGGGACTGCTGCTGTCAACGAAATACCCACGACGGTCAGGGCTGCGGTGATTCCGAGCAGTGCGACTGGGATAAGGCCGAGAACAATGTCGTAATATCCAGTCATAGCTATACGATAGTATGAGAAATATCCATATAAGCGTTTCCCATAATTGCTTCATAGTAGACCAGTTTCTAACTTGTATTAGTGGTGCTGGATTCTCATAACTTATGGAGACGTTATTGCTCCTTCGTTGTGATGAAAAATAACGCCGTCGAGCGAGATTTCCGGTAATATTTTGTATGGGAACTTCCACCTCTGAGTTGTTAATCGCAAGACAGCGGTCCGGTACTCTCCGTCCGGAGAAGCACTGATTCGGCCAGATCCATAACGATTGTATACACTTTTTTATTCGGTCGTAGCTGCCGTGTATACGGATCGTGACAGGTCGATACACGAGGCAATCTCGTGATGGAACAACCATGCTAGCAAGAACCGGACACGGATCGTGAGATGCAACGAGTCGAGGCGACGCGGATCGTCACAACCGGTCGACGATCAGCGCGACCACGATACGCCAGCCAACGAGCAAGAGGAGTCCGAAGCCCGTGATCACGAGGGGAAACGGCCACGCAGCGGTGTCACCGAACACGGTCTGGCGGAGCAGCAAGCCGACGTTGGCCGCCGCGATCCACGTAACGGTCGTCAGTCGAACCGTCTGTGTCACCGACGACACGACCGACCGCGTGTAGAGCCCCGCGAGGGCAGCGACGGCCAGCCAGCCGATCACAAACGGTGCGATTGCCTCGAGCGAGGCGACGGGCTGTTCGATCGGATTCACGTTGTGACTCAACTGGCCGACGAGCACCAACCCGACGAGCAGACCGATATCGCCCGCGGCGAGCAGGAGCGTTTCCCGGTCGATCGACGCCGAGCGGGACGCCGTTCCGACTGCGGTGTCCATGCGAACAACTCGAGGCCGAACCCCTATTGCTGTCCCGGTTGAGCGCGCCAACCGACCACCGAACCACACAATCGGCTCCGGGACATCCGTTCCCGAGTCTGTCAGAAGAAGAACTCTTGACATCCTCCTCCGCCTGAAGGCGGAGGAATCCCGAGTCACGCGAATCGGAGATTCGCGTACATCGCAAATCTCCGATTTGCTCAGCGTTGGGATATTAGGGTTTGCAGTCTCCCTGCTCTCTCGGTGTGAACCGTCCGCTCTCGCGGTCGAACAGGAAGACTCCGGGCTGTGCCAACCAGCCGTTACTCATATCCCCTGTTGGGGGACTCTGAGTTATCTTTCGTCGGATATTCACTGCACCGTTCACGTCCGCATTCATCGTCGTCTCACACGACTCACAGACGTACAGACCGCGCTCCACACGATTCGAGCCACGAATCTGTCCGCAACAGGAACACGTCTTTGAGGTGTTCTCTTCGTCCACGCGGTCAACGAGGATGCCGTGTTCCTCGGCCTTGTATTCGAGCAGGTTCGTGAAGCGGTTGAACTCCCATCCGTGGAGTTTCTTGTTCCCCGACGCGCCCCAGTCCCGCGAGTCACCATTCTCCTCTTCACGGATGTCCCTGAGGTTGCCAACCGCGATCTTCTCCACACCTTCTTCGACACATCGGTCAACGATGTGTTTCGAGAGTGTGTGGAGGAAATGATCCTTGCGTCGGGAAAGTTTCTGCC
This sequence comes from Natronorubrum tibetense GA33, assembly GCF_000383975.1. NCBI lineage: Archaea > Methanobacteriati > Methanobacteriota > Halobacteria > Halobacteriales > Natrialbaceae > Natronorubrum > Natronorubrum tibetense. The sequence continues at coordinate 4,027,405 of NZ_KB913017.1, forward strand.
GAACCTTCCGCGCACGCTTCGACGGCCCGTTCTCTCCTTCGGTCTGGTACTCCTCGCGGGTGAAGTAGTGCTTGTCTTCTTTCAGCGTGTTCCCCGGATACAGTTCACTCTCGCCGTCCTCGTAGTCGATGGCGAGATAGTTGCTGATCCCGAGGTCGATACCTGCCGTGTTGTCACCCGGTGCGTCTTCAACAGGAATCTCTTTTTTGCAGACGAGGTGGAGTTCCCACTCGTCGCCGTTCCAGGCAGCACGCACTTGCTGGATGTTCTCCACCTGTACGTCGGGGCGGGTTTCGTATTCTGCGAGGATGAAGTCAGACCGCGACTCTTTCAGGTTGAAGCCTTTCGAGAGGCGGAGCTGGCCGTGTTTGTCGTCGTGTTTGATGGCTCGTTTCTTCCACGTCACGGTGGAGCGCGGGTGGTCGTCGCCACGTTTCCGGTAGCCCGGTGGGTTGTTGCCGTCGTCGGAATTGTACCAGCCGTTGAACGCCTCAGCAAGCTCTTCGAGAACTCGCTGACTTGACTGAGAATGCAGGTCACTGTAGCGTTCATGGTCTTTCAACTCCGATTTCAGTTCGGCTTCGTCGGGTATCTCACCGTCTTCATCCCACCGTTCTTGGATGTAGTAGCGTCCAACGTTCCACAGTTTGGATGCAGAGAACCCGCACTCATCGAGACCGCCACGAACCTGACTGTGGTTCGTGATGCGTGCGACGTAGGTGCGGGTTGTCTCCAGCATTAAGCTGACCTCATAACGTGTTATGGAGGAATGTGTATTAAAACCAACGACCGGACGTTGAATATCCGGTTGGAGTGGCGTCGGTGGGGTGTCGGTCAGTGTGTCGGATTCATCCCGCGCCTAAAGGCGCGGGTATTCTCCTTGTTCTTTATAAGGGATGGTGACAAACACGAAGCCAATGGCTGTGGCCGGTGACCGTCACGGTGGCTGCGATGGATGTGGCCAAACGGTTCCGCTCGAGGAGCTGACGGCAGTCACGATGCCGGACGGCGAACGAGTCGCCTGCTGCCCTCGCTGTGAGCCCCACGCCCGCGAGGCCGCCCGGAAGTGTTCCTCGCTCGATCAGCGGCGCGACACCTGCGACGGCTGTACCGACACCTATCTCGAGTCACAACTCGAGGACGTGGTGCTCGACGACGGCACCGTTGTCGCCTGCTGTTCTTCCTGCGTGGCCGAAGTTCCGGGGCGTAGCTCCGGCACCAACCGGCGTGTCTCCAATTCGAACGATACCTCGAGCGAGGCGGCTATCGAACGGACGACGGGAACCGACGACGCGACGGGCGAGGAATCCCTCTGTACCCAGTGTAACGAGTGGACCGCGACGGAACGGTTTCCGGTAACGACCATCGACGGCCGAAGCGAACTGCTCTGTCCCGCCTGCAAGGACTCCGCGGAGCAAGACGGTATCATCAAGGATGTCGGCATGCGGCGCGCGGAGGCGAGGGAGGTCCTCCGTGTCGAATCCGGGGCGACCGCCGACGAGATTCGATCGGCGTTCCACCGGGAGGTCAAACGCGCCCACCCCGACCGAAAGAGCGGGAGCGCGTCGGCGTTCCAACTCGTTACGGACGCCTACGAACGGCTCGCCGAAGACGACTATAGTAACAACTGAAACGATTCACACACTGATCGCACAGCCGTCGTGCGATCAGGTGTGCATTGACTTTCAGTGGCTACTATAACTCACTCGAGTCCGCCCTCGCGGCGAACGTACCCGATCGTGGCCGCGTCGAAGTAGTACGTCGAGTCACAGACGCCACACGACGTCGATAATAGTTTGCCGTGCTCGTATCGCTTCCAGAGCTTCGTCTGATCGCGCTCGATCTCGAGCGTGACCGGGTGGCCGCAGTCGGGAACGGTACAAGGGAATCGGATGTACCAGTTCGGGACCGACAGCGCACCGAGCGGGGCGAGTTCGCTCCGAAGCCGGCTGAGGAGATTGAAGATCGTATAGGAGGGGTTCCGCCGGTCGATCGTTACCCCGTCAACGTCGGCGACAAATCCGCCACGTCGACGTTCGTGGTCGTAGAGCGGAATCACGGGGATCCCCTTCGCCAGCGCGTAGCCGATCTCCTGATTGATCCACCGGCTGTCGGCCGATCCCTCCGTCAACACGGCGACTACGACATCGCTGTTCGCGAGTCGCCCCTCGAGTCGCTTGCGGGATCGACCGGATTCGACCTCCTCTAAGGCGATGTGGACGCCAAATGGAAAGTTTTTGACCGTCGAGAACAGCTCCTGGACGAGTTCGAGGTCCGCCGGCGCGTGTGAGACGTAGATCTGCTCTCCGGTCATCTGCGGGTCTACAACGAGTAGGTGTGTGAGACATTATTAATCTACCTATCGTCAAAATTGAAACGAGAGAGACAGCGACCTCCGGCCGTCGCAGGGTTGGGTGTCGGCTCGAGCGATCGAGGTGAGTCGACGGCCAGTGGCTTTGGAACTGTTCGACAGTCAGTGACTCCGTGAGTCTGTGGCGACATCCGTGCGTCTCGTTTCGAGTACCCGCTGAGAGAACTCGAGATCGTCGTACTCGAGCCCCAGCGCGTCGAACCACTCGCGTTTGACGTGCCAGTGGCCGCGGACGTCTCCCTCAGTCGTCAGCGACGTCACCTCGAGTCGCCCCGGCGTCCACTCGCGTTCGTTCGCGATATCGAGCAGCGTCCGCACGACAGCACCGACCTCGTCCGTATCGATCCCCGGCGAGTCGGAGACGGTCTCGTACTCGAGGGTGAAGCCGGTTCCGTCGGGCAGGTCGTCTGGATCCGTCTCCGAACCGCCCGCATTCGAGAGTCGTTGCACGTCGAGAACGTAGATTCCGTGGCTCATGAGCCGGTTCTCGAGCGCGACACCGATGGGTCGATGATCGGTCATGCCGATGGATAGCACGGGCAGCGAGAAAAGTCGTCGGGCGACCGGCCCCGTCGCCGCAGTCAGCATCGGGTCGAAACTCGGTTCAGAGAGGTTCGACGAGGTCTTCGAGGGCGGCCGTCGGGTCGTCGGCCTTCGCGACGCCGCTGGCGAGGAGGACCCCCTCGGCCCCGAGGTCACCCGCCGCGACCACGTCGTCGCCCGTGCTGATACCGGCACCACAGAGCACGGAAACGTCTGAATCGACGTTCCGTGCCGCGTTGACGGCGTCCTCGACGACATCGGGATCGGCCTGACTGACCGGCGTACCGGTGCCGATCAGTTCCGGCGGTTCGACGGCGACTGCGTCGGGTCCGAGCGCCGCGGCGGCGCCGATCTGGGCCGGGTTGTTCGCACAAACGACGGTCTCGAGGTCTGCTCGCTCTGCAGCCTGGACGGTGCCGTCGATATCGGCCAGCTTCAGCCGCTGCTCGGAGTGGTTGATCAGCGTGCCGACCGCGCCGGCGTCGGCGACGGTCTCGGCCAGCGTGTGGCCGGTGTTGCTACCGTAGTCGATCGGATCTACGTGCTGGGCCCACGTCTCCGCGCCCGTCTCGGCGACCTGCGCGATGTTGGTCGCTTGCGGGGCGACGGCGACGCGAGCGTCAGTGGACTCGTTGACGTCGCGGACGGCTTCCGCGACTTCGATCGGATCGCACGGATACGTCTTCAGGTTGACGAGGACGAACATACCAGCACAGCCTTTCGCCCGGAAGAAATAGCTTGCGAGTCGGCGACGACCGGGAAAAGACGAGTAGTCGGTCCCTGGTCGGCCACTCGCGGCGGTCGTGACTGTCGATGCAACTCACCCACGTCTCGAGAACTGTCGTCTCCGCTGCGGACGCTGGTGGCGCGACGCCGAATCGTGACCCGAGCGGCACTCAGTCCTTGCGCTTGACGACGTCGCCGAGCGTGTAGCTCCCGGAGGAGGAGCCGCCCGACCACTCCGTATCGTCGCTGGAGCCTCCTTGCGCGTTCAGATTGATTTCGAGGAAGTCCTCGAGTTTCGTCTGCACCTGGTCGCTCGGCAGCGTATCGCCGCGTTCGATCTTTCGAATCAGACTCGCCTTCTCGTTGAGTTCGTTGGCGAGATCCGACTGACTGAGCCCCTTCCCCTCGCGTGCGTTACGGACGAGATCGTCGTAATCCGTGGCGAGTTCGTCCATATCGTCGAACATGTCGTTGCGACGCTGGGAACTCGAACTCCCGCCGCTTGCGGTCGAACCGGAGCCCGACCCGCTCGAGCCGCCGCTCGAACTCGAGGACGAACTCGAACTCGTCGAGTACTTGCTCGAGGAGCTCGAACTCGTGGGCTGCTTGACTTCGGTGCCGAAGTCGGTACAGTTCGAACACACGTCGAGTTTCGCACCCTCGACCTTGATTGTCTTCGGAGACGACGTCTCGGCGCCACACATCTCGCACTGAACCATGAGGGAACGTATATCGCCGCGAGTCATAAACCATGCGGCGCGGTCCCGAACCGGAGGACCGAGGCTCACTCCAGCGCCGACCAGGAGTAGTAGAACCGCTGGAGTGCGGTCAGGTGGCCGACGACGGCGAGAAAGACGAGGAGCCAGCCGATCAGCGTGAGCCCGCCGTACTCGCCCGACAGCGGGAAGGCCAGGAAGCCGACGATACCGATGATCGCCAGCCGGTCCGCCCGGCCGACCAAACCGCCGTAGACGCGGTCCAGCCCGACGGCCTGGGCCTGCGTGCCGAGATAGGAGGTCATCACGACGCCCGTCACGGCCAAAAAGCCGAGGAAGTAGTCCCCGACGCCGGCGGCCAGCCCGGCGATGACGACGATGTCTGCGTAGCGGTCGAGGACGTGGTCGAGGAGGTCCCCGCCCGCGGAGGCGACGTTCTGCTCGCGAGCGAGCGCACCGTCGATGATGTCGAGCCAGCCGTTGAGAAAGACCAGCGCCGCGGCCGCGACGTACCAGATCGGATCCGCACGACCGCCCAGTAGGAAGGCGACCGCCGCGAGAATCGCCATGCCGAAAGCGACGAGACTCACGCCGTCGGGCGTCATTCCGACGCGGTCGAATCCCTTGACGAACGGGTCGAGGAACCGAGAGATGTACGGACGGAACTTGTCGAGCGTCATGCGAGATACCCCACGAAGTTCACGTCGCCGGCGCTCGGTTCGCGAGTCCCGGCCACGACCGCCTCGAGCGCGTCCGCGACGTCCTCGGGATCCCGATCGGTCGTATCGATCTCGTAGATCGACTCGAGCCCGTGTTCGTCGACCGCCTCCGAGAGGATGACATCCAGCGCCTCGCTCTCCGCATTTTCCGTGGCCTTGGCGTCGCTTTCGCCGCGGTCGCGCAAGCGAGTCTCGAGTCGGTCGGGCCGACACCGCAGGACGGCGACCCGATCCGCCTCGAAATGATGAGCGAGGTGGGAGTCGATCACGACATCGTCCCGTCCTTCGAGCCACTGGCGTATGGCGTCGAGATCCGCAATCTTGCTCTCGCGGTCGGCGTCGATGTCGGTATAGAGCTCCTCGTCTTCGAGCACGCGATTGAGGTGGATCGTCTCGAGTTCGGGAAGCGAGTCGTCGTCCGTACTCGATAAGCGCTCCTCGAGTAGCTCCGTCGCAGTCGTTTTCCCGGTACCCGGCGTCCCGGTGACGGCGACTCTCACGTGTCGGTCACCTCCGCATCGACGTCGGTGTCGGTCGCTCCGTCGCCGTCCTCGTTGGCGTCGAGATTGAGATCCGCGAGCACCTCGTTGAGCGTCTCGACTGCGCGTTCGGTCTCGTCGTCGGTGCCGCAGGTAATGCGGATACAGCCCGGCAGGCCGAAACTCGTGCAGTCCCGGACGATGACGCCGCGTGCTTGCATTGCCTCGGCGACGCTCGAAGCGTCCTCGACATCGACGAGGACAAAGTTGCCCTCGCTTTCCCAGACGTGGGCATCGACGTGTTCGCGCATGTACGCGCGTGAATTTTCGGTCGTCTCGACCGTTCGGCTCACGTGCCCGTCATCGTCGATGGCAGCCAACCCGGCTCGGCAGGCCAGTTCGCTGGCGGCGAACGGCGTGTTCACCCGGGTGTAGGCGTCGGCCCACTCGTCGGGGACGACGGCGTAACCCAGTCGCACGCCGGCCAGTCCGTAGGCCTTCGAGAACGTCCGTACGACGGCGACGTCCTCTCGAGCATCGAAGCCGTCTCGACCCTCGAGGAGGGCGACGGCGCTGTCGCGATCGGCGAACTCACCGTAGGCCTCGTCGACGACGACGAGGGTCTCTTCGTCCGTCTCCTCGGCGATTTGCTCGACATCTGCGAGCGGGATCGTCGACCCCGACGGGTTGTGCGGGCTCGTGAGGAAGACGATCCGATCGCCGTCGTAACACTCGAGGACGGCGTCGGCGGTCTGTTCGAAATCGTCCTCGCGCTCGAGGGCGTACTCCCGGACGTCGCCGTGGTGGAATCGGGCGCTCATTCCGTAGTAGGCGAAGCCGGGGTCGGGGACGAGAATGGTGTCGTCGGGTTCGATCGTCGCCCGGTGGAGGTAGTCGAGCGCGCCGTCGCCGCCGTTGGCCAGCCAGACCTGGTCGTCCGTGACCGACCAGCGGTCGGCGATGGCGGCGGTGAGGTCGGCGTGAGCGGCTTTCGGGTAGGAACTCACGCTCGAGGCGGCCTCGCGAAGCGCCACGACGGCCGCCGGAGAGGGGCCGTGGGGGTTCTCGTTCGAGGCGAGTTTGACGAACTCCGAGGGGTCGCGCCCGAGTTCTCGGGCGACTTCCTCGATGCCTCGACCCGCCTCGTAAGCGATGTGATCGGACAGGTCGCGCGGTTGCATACGGCAATGCTGTCGGCCGCGGGTCTTAAGAGTGCTCAACTGTCTCCGCTCGCGGGGACTGTCAGTTCACCCGACAGCCACGACGGAGAGAGTAGCCCCAGGCCACGGGAAAGTCGATGGCTGACGCGCTCGATTGCGGTCACCAGAGGCTCACGAACGCAACGAGCAGAAGTGCCCACTTGAGGAACGTCACCTCGCGTTCGTAGCCGTCGATCAGGGAGCGAAATTTCTCCGAATCGTGCTCTAAGACGATCAGCATCGCGAACTGCAGGAGACAGGCGGCCGCCAGCAGATTGGTGGTCACGACTGATATCGCAATCGCGACTGCAACCATCGCGACGAGGAGTTCGAGAAGGCGTCCGAAATTCATCGATAGTAGACGGGAATGCGGCCCTCATAATTCTTCGTGGTCGCGATCCGTCTCAGTCGGTGTCAGGTCTCCCGGAGTCGCTCGAGTCGCTCGAGCGAGTCGGAATCTCCCGGATCTTTGTCGTGACGTACGGCCTGAAACCGCGGAAAACGCAGCGCGTAGCCCGACGAGTACGTCGGCGAGGTCTGGATCTCCTCGTAGCCGACCTCGAAGACGACTTCCGGCTCGAGATCGACGGCCTGGCCGTCCTCGCTCGCGATGTGCGGCTCGAGCAACTCGGTCAGTTCCTCGAGTTTCTCGTCGGTGATTCCGGTCGCGACTTTCCCGACGGTCTCGAGGGTCTGCGATTCCACCGCAGAGCCAGCGGAACGTCGTTCCGCGCCGTCGTCGCCCGCGCGCACGGAGAGTTCGAACGTCCCGAGGAACGTCGCTCGACGGCCCTCGCCCCACTCCGCGCCCGTGACCACGCAGTCGAGCGTCTCGACATCGGGTTTGCGTTTTCGCCAGTGTTTCCCGCGTCGTCCCGGCGAGTACGTCGACGCGGGGTTCTTGAGCATGATCCCCTCGTGACCGCCCTCGAGGGCCTCGGCGTCGATCGACTCGATCTCGTCGGGATCGTCGGTGTGCCACAGCAGCGAGAGTCCCTCGATATCCGCAGCGTTTTGCTCGGGATCGGCCGAGTCTGCCAGCATCGCTCGCAGTCGGTCGTGCCGGGTCGTCAACGGCTCCTCGAGCAGATCGTCCCCCTCGGCGTGCAGACAGTCGAAGAAGACCGGCCGAACGGTCACGTCCTCGCGGGCCTTCTCCACATCGTGTTTCCGACGGAACCGTTTGAGCACCTCCTGGAACGGCAGCGGCGCACCGTCGTCGTCGACCGCGACGACCTCGCCGTCCAGAATAACCGGCCCCTCGAGCGTCTCCGCGGCGTACTCGACGACCTCCGGGAGGGCGTCGGTGACGTCTTCCATGTTCCGCGAGAAGACGCCAGTTTCTGGGGCCGTCTCGTTGGACTCCGCTGGACGGTGGTGCAACTGGATTCGAGCGCCATCGTATTTCCACTCCACGGCCGCCTCCTCCCATTCTTCGAGCGCGTCGATCACCGTCCCGGCTTGGGCGAGCATCGCCTGAATGGGGCGACCAACCTCGAGTTCCATCGCGTCGAGGCCCTCGAGACCGTCCTCGCGCGCGACGCGGGCGACCTGTCCGTAGTCGTTCGACACCTGCAGGGCGCGCTCGACGCCCTCGACAGGAACGTCGAACGCCTCACTGATGGCGTCCCGGACCGCCCCCTCGCCGACGCCGATGCGCATCTCCGAGAGGACGAGCCGGGCGAGGTATCGAGCTTGCTCGCTCGAGCAGCGATTGAACAGCCCGAAGAGGAGGTCGGTCTTGCGATCCTGACTGCCCGATCCCTCGGCGGCAGCCAGCTCTTCGAGCGTCTCGAATACCTCGCGGACGGTCAGTTCGTCGCCGGTTCCGCCGGCGTCTCCTGTCCCATCGGTACCGCCAGTAAACGCACCCAGCCCCCGTTGCCCGCCGAACTCGTAGCTCGCGGCCACCTCGCCAATCTCGCCGACCTCGGCGAGTCGGTCCTCGACGTCGTCGCTCCCCACGTTCGTCCCGGCCGCACGAGCGATCGCCTCGTAACAGCTGTTCGGCCCGATATCGAGCGTTCGCGACCGCCAGGCCGGGAAGACCCGCCCCTGGACGAATCGGGCGACGATCTCCAGGTCATCGGTACCCGAATCCTCGAGCAGCTCTCGGACGAGATCGACGATCTCGAGATCTGCGGGCTCGGCTTCGATCGCAGCGGCGCGGTCGGCGAACGTGGCGAACTCCATCGGCTGCGTGTATCGGCGGCGAGAGTAAAACGGTTCTGAGACGCCGTCGCCCGCACCGATCGTTCGGGGAGGGTTGCTCGAGGCACCGACTCGGAGTCGTCACGACGGCCTGTGATTGCAACCCACGTTCCGGCTTGCCGACGGCGTCCCGAGGGGCAGGCTTTAAAAACAGCCGGGCCGCACTCGGAGGTATGCCAGAGGAGGAACTCGCCGAGCGGGTCGCGGACGTGTTGGCGGTCGACGCCGAGGAGTTTCGCACTCGGGCCGACGCCGATGCCGAGGTGATTACAGACGCCATCCACGACGGCGTCTTCGACAACCCACAGGCGATCATCGGCTTCGAGTACGAGTTCTACGCGATCAAGAACGACGACTGTGCGCTGCGGCGGGTGCCGCGTCGCCTCCTCGAACTCATCGGCTTCGAGAAGGAACTCGGGCTCCACAACGCGGAGATGACGACCAGTCCACAGCCGCTCAACAGCCACGGACTCCTCGCCCAGGAGTCTGAGATTAAAGCGCGCCTCCAGACCGCACTCGACGTCACGCAATCGGAACGGATGCGACTGGTCAGCGACGCACTCTGGACGATTCCGCCGGAAGGCGAGGACGCCGCGACCTACCTCACCGACAGCGTCGAACGGACGATAACCGACGCGAACGGCGACGAACGATCGATCCGCGTTGCGACCAACATGAGCGATTCGGCGCGCTACCACGCGATGGCCAACACCGACCAGGCCGAGTCCGCAGGCATGCGTATCGAGGCTCCGAACGTCTCGCTGCAGGCTGACACGGTCATGCCCGAGAGTCTCATCACCTCGATCCAGCCCCACTACCAGGTGGCCCACGCTCCCGACCTCCCGCTGTACTTCAACTACGCGCTGCGCGCCGCGGGTCCCCTCCTCGCCCTCGGCGTCAACTCCCCGTTTTTCCCCGCGGATCTGTACGACGACGCGACCCCCGAGGAGATCCTCGCGGACGCCTGGATGGAACACCGGATCAGCGTCTTCGAGACCTCGCTCAACGATCCCGCCGCGGCCGAAGGAAAAGTTCGATTCCCGCGCGACCTCGGAAGCGTCGATGAGGCCGTCGACCGGATCGTCGACGACGACACCATCGTCCCGATGCCCGTCGAGCCGGGCGAACGGTTCGACGATCAGTTTCCCCACTTCCGTCGCAAACACGGCACCTACTGGCGGTGGGTCCGCCCGGTGTTCGGCGGCCCGACCCGCTCGGCCGCCAACGCCCGCATCGAGTTTCGCCCCATCCCGTCCCAGCCGACCGTCCGCGACTCGGTCGCCTTCCTGGCCGCCTTCGCCGGTGTCCTCGAGAGTCTGACCCGACTCGAGCACCCCGTCGTCGAACTGGATTGGCAGATCGCCCGCGAGAACTTCTACGGCGCGATGCGCGACGGACTCGAGGCCGACCTAACCTGGATCACCAACGACGGCAAGGAGACGACCGATAGCCTCGAACTCTACGAGGATCTGCTTGCCCACGCCGAAGACGGCCTCACGAACCGCGGACTGACCGAGGAACAGGCCGCGAAGTACCTCTACCCGCTCCGGCGGCGCGTCCGCCAGCGGGTGACGCCCGCCCGCTGGAAACACGAGATGGTCAGCGACGCGCTCGAGGACGGCGCGTCACTCGAGGAAGCGATTGCGACGATGCAACGCGGCTACGTGCGCCGACAGGAGGAGACGCTACTCGAGGGCAGTTTCGCGGACTGGATCGGCGATTAGCCGATCCGGGTTTGCTCGTCGGCGCCGTCGCGCATCGCTGAGGCTCGGTCCGCCTTCAGATCGCGGCACCGTCGAATTTTAGTACCGTTCGGCGCAGGACGCCGTCGATCCGTTCTGTGTCGCTATAGTAGCCACTGAACGTCACTGCACACCTGATCGGACGGCTGCTGTGCGATCAGTGTGTAACTCGTATCAGTCGTTACTATCGTCGTGTGTTCTCGTCTTCCTACTTGCGTGCGGCCAGCGAGACGCTCTTCACGCCGTACTTTTGGCACGCTCCCTGTGCCTGCTCCGAGGTGAACTCGTACTCCGTGTTTTCGCGGACCTCGGTCACGTCGAATCCCGGCATCTCGATCAGCGACGTGTAGTCGTCGACCTGCTCGGCGCCGCCGATACACGCCGCCCAGAGATCCGCGTCGGTTTTGATGCTCTCGGCCAGTCGCTGCTCGCTGATGATGTCCGAGATCGCCAGCCGTCCGTCCGGTTCGAGCACGCGACGCACCTCCTCGAAGACACGGTCCTTTTCGGCGGAGAGGTTGATGACGCCGTTTGAGATCACGACGTCGAACGACTCGTCCTCGAACGGGAGGTCCTCGATATAGCCTTTCTCGAAGGAGACCCGTTCCATCCCCGTCGCATCTCGTAGCTCGCGCGCTTTTGCCAGCTGTTCGTCCGTCATATCCAGTCCCGTGACACTCCCCGCCTCGCCGACGTGTAGCGCCGCAACGAACGCATCCGTCCCGGAACCGCTGCCGAGATCGAGCACGCGTTCGCCCGGTTGCAGATCAGCGAGATCGAAGTGGTAGCCGACCCCCGCGAAGGACTCGAGAGCGTCCTCGGGAATCCGGTCGAGATCCGCCGGCGGGTAGCCGAGTCGTACTGCCAGCGGCCGTCCCATTTCGAAATGGAACTCGTCGTCCGGTTCCGTCGCAACGTTTCGATAGACCGCTTTTACCTCCTGCTCGAGTTTGTCTACATCTAGTGATTGTGACATGGTTTCGTTTCTCCGGAGTATGGGCTTGAGTCGATCACGAGTCGTCTGTCTCTCGTCGATCGTCCGTACGAATCGGATGCCGGCGACACACACTATCGTGGTATTGACTGTTGTCGTTCCGGACCGTACCGCGATACTCCTACAGATGACCACGAGAGGGCGAGGCATGTAGGCACCTAGTGATGTTCGGGCAGGTGGTGGAATCAGTGCAGAACGTGACCGAACCGCAGGTGTTGGAACGGCCGATCCCGTCGGTCGACGAGGAGCGCTGTCGATCCCACAGAGGTGGCCGCAAGTGATTAAGTACCCACGCTCGAGAGTGTCGACTATGGTAACCTTCCTCTCCGGGGGCACCGGGACGCCGAAGCTGTTGGACGGTGCTGCCGCCGCGTTCTCGCCGGAGGAAACCACCGTCGTCGCGAATACGGGCGACGACGTCGAACTCGGCGGACTGTTCGTCTCGCCGGACGTCGATACGCTGTTGTTTCAGGGTGGTGGGGTACTCGACCGCGAAACGTGGTGGGGAATCGACGGCGACACGCATCGGACCAACACGGCGCTGTCGGACATCGCCTCGGCCGCGGGGCTGCCCGACGGCCCGCAGTATCTGCCCGACGAGAAACAGACCGCTGGACGCGACATCGCCAACTGGCGACGGTTTTCTGGGACCGGCGAGTTCATGACGATCGGCGACCGAGACCGGGCCGTCCACATCACGCGAACGAGTCTGTTGGACGAGGGACTGACGCTGAGCGAAGCGACCCAGCGGCTGGCCGGCGCCTTTGGCCTGACGATCGATCTGTTACCGATGAGCGACGATCCCATCGCGAGCCTCATCCACACCGACGAGGGGCTGATGCACTTTCAGGAGTACTGGGTCGCCCATCGCGGCGAGCCAACCGTCGAGACCGTCGAGTTTCGAGGGTCTTCGAACGCCGAGCCCGCGCCGGGCGTGATCGACGCCCTCGAGGATACCGTCGTGATCGGTCCCTCGAACCCCGTCACGAGCATCGGCCCGATGCTGACACTGCCAGGTGTGGCCGACGCACTCGCCCAGTCGACCGTCGTCGCGGTCTCGCCGTTCCTCGGCGACGACGCGTTCTCGGGGCCGGCGGGCGACCTCATGGCGGCGGTCAACGCCGATCCGAACACCGAAGGGCTGGCGACGGCCTACCCCTTCGCCGACGCCTTCGTCGTCGACGAGAGCGACGACGCGGAGTTCGACCGACCGACGATCCAGACCGACATCCGAATCGACTCGCCCGAGGACGCCGCACGGGTCACCCGTGCAGTCAAGAGCGCGATCGATATCCTTGAGTAGCTATGTTCGCCCCACCGCTTGCACTCGCGAGTCTCAGCGGCGAAGCAGACGCCGAGTGGGCCCGTGCGGGTGCCGACTACGCGGGCGCGGCGTTTCTCGGCGGCATCGCCCTCGACACCGGCTCGAGAGCCGCAGCCCGAAAACTCGTCGCGCGGGATCGCAACGAGTTCCTGCCGGAGGATCCCCTCGTGTTTATCGACGAGCAACTCGCCGCGCTCGAGGACGTCCCGATTCAGCCCGCGTTCAACGTCCGGAGCGCAACTCCGGATCCGATTACCGACGCAGCACGAGTCTGTCGGGATCGGGACGCCTTCCTCGAGATCAACGCCCACTGCAGACAGGACGAACTGTGTGCGGTCGGCTGCGGCGAGACGCTGCTGCGAGACCCCGAACGGCTCCGTACGTACGTCGATCGCGCAGCCGAGACCGGAGCGGTCGTCGGCGTGAAAGTTCGAACGGAGGTTCCCGACGTCGACCTGTCGGTGCTCTCGCGGGGGCTCGAGACCGCGGGCGCGTCGTTCGTCCACGTCGACGCGATGGACTCCGAGTCGGTCGTCCGCGAGGTCGTCGAGGCGACTGACCTGTTCGTGATCGCCAACAACGGGGTCCGCGACGAGGCGACCGTCCGCGAGTACGCCGATTACGGCGCCGACGCGGTCAGCGTCGGGCGACCCAGCGACAGCCCGGTCGTCCTCGAGCGGGTTCGCGACGCCGTCGACCGGCAGTTCGGAGTCGAAGACGCCGTTAAATCGGCGTCGCAGTGAGCGGATATCGATCGCTCGAGTCTGCGGTGTTGTTGGAAGTTACGGTCTCGGCGACGGCGACCCGACGCGTTTCGGCCCCTATAGCTTTATCCGGATCCCCGTGCAGGACAGTCCCATGAACGGGATCCACGACCTCGGCGGGATGGACGGGTTCGGCTCGGTGAACCACCCCGATACCCCCGACACCTTCGATCACCGGTGGGAGGGCGAGGCGTACGCCGCGTTCGTCGCGACGCTCGGCAACGAGATCGCTTCGATCGACGAGTTTCGCCACAGTATCGAACGTATGCCGCCGGCGCAGTACCTCGACTCGTCGTACTACGATCGGTGGACGACGGCGATCACGCGACTCCTGCTCGAGAACGACGTGATCGACCCCGAGACGTTCATCGAACGGACGGCAGCACTCGAGGCCGGTGAGGCGTCCGTTCCTGACCGCGAGGAGCCCGGGTTGCTTCCGGAACTCGCGGCTGGAGTCGCGGCGTCCTACGAGTCCGAAGCGACCGCCGAATCGTCGACCTTCGCGGTGGGCGACACCGTGATCGTCCGCAACGACCATCCCGACGGCCACACCCGCTGTCCGCGCTACGCCCGCCGCGCTCGCGGCGAAATCGTCGCCGATCGCGGCGCGCACGTCCTCCCAGACGCGCGCGCCCACGGCGACGATGCGGCCGAACCGCTCTACCAGGTCGCCTTCGACGGCCGAGAGCTGTGGGGTCCGGACGCCGACGGCGACCTCGAGGTCACGATCGACCTCTGGGAATCGTATCTCGATCCGGTCGAGGAGGCCACCGATGACTGACGATCCATCAGCCACGACCGATACCGAATCCGACCCGGACGAGTTTGACGTCGACGAACACGCCCGCCAGCACGACCCCGAGGCGCGAGTTCGCGCGCTCCAGTCGCTGTTGATCGAACAGGAACTGCTCTCGAGCGACGCCGTCGACGACATCATCGCGACCTACGAAGACGAGATCGGGCCGAAGAACGGGGCTCGAGTCGTCGCTCGCGCGTGGACCGACCCAGACTATCGGGAGCGATTGCTCGCGGAGGGGATGTCGGCCGCAGCCGAGGTGGCCGATGTCAACGAGGACGTGGTCGATATCGAAATCGTCGCGAACACGCCCGAGGAACACCATCTCGTCGTCTGTACGCTCTGTTCCTGTTATCCGTGGGCACTGCTTGGGCTGCCACCCACGTGGTACAAAACCCCCGAATACCGCTCCCGAGCCGTGAAGGATCCTCGAGGGCTGCTCCGCGAGGAGTTCGGGACCGACCTCGAGGACGACCTCGAGATTCACGTCCACGACAGTACGTCCGAACTCCGATACATGGTGTTGCCACAGCAGCCACCTGAAACCGAAGGCCTGACCGAAGACGAACTGGTCGAACACGTGACCAGAGACGCGATGATCGGCATCGATCGACTCGCCGGGGGTCAGAATGGCTGACCGCGACGAGAGCCCGACTTCCGGACTCGCGGCGCTCGAGGGCGAAGAAACTCCCACGTTCGACGCGCCGTGGCAAGCCCGCGCGTTCGCCATCGCGGTCGCGCTTTCTGCCGACGGCACCTACGAGTGGGATACGTTTCAGGATCGACTGGCCGCCGAGATCGAGCGGGCCGACGGCGCCGCAGTTCCGGCCGACCGGGAGGCCTCTGAGGCGGACTACTATCATCGGTGGCTCGCCGCCCTCGAGCGACTGCTCGTTTCGGACGACCTGCTCGAGTCGGGGGCGCTAACCGAACGAACGCGGGAGTTCGCTGTCGGTGATCGAGACGCGTCCGAGTGGGTCGAGGGCGAGCACGACCACGATCACGGAACTGACGGTTCCGACGCGCACGACCACAATCACGACCACCCCCGCTAACGGTCGACAGTATCGAAGTGGGTAGTGCCGTCGACGGAACGATGAAAGCGCTCGGCAACTGTCAGCTCTCCTAAAGCGCCACTATGTGTGTGCGGAGCGTTTTCAGTGGTGTGTACAATCCGGACGTAGAATCAGTATGACGAATTCGGACGAATACGCAGGCGATATGCGGTGGGGTTGGACCTGTCCACGCTGTAACGCGGACGTCCCAGTCCACAGAGACGACGATTCGGAGACGTTTCGGTGGGAGTGTCCGGTCGACGACTGCCCGTCGGTCGGATTCGGCTTCACGTCGCGACGCCGGGCGCGGATCGCACTTCGAGAGTACCGCGAGGCGTATCGGAACATCTACCGCTGATCTCGCTCGACAGGTCGCCTCGAGCACCACACGCCGAACGGACGCCGGGATCCACAGCCATTAACCCGCCCGAATCGTAGCTATCGGTATGCGAACGCCGGCGCAGAACGCACATCTGGCACTCCTCCTCGAGGTCGCGGGGACGCCCAAACCGGGCAACGTCGACCGACATCGCGATCTCGAGGACCTGCGGTTCGAACACTTTCTCGCGGGCGCGGTGGGGGCTCAGCGGGGACTCGAGCAGGCTGCCAACGGCGGCGCGGTCGGTCCCGCGTTCGAGCGCAGCGTCGAAGGGATGGCCGCACAGGGCGGCGGTAACACCCAGTTCGGGGCGCTCCTGTTGCTCGTCCCGCTCGTTCGGGCCGCTGCTGATGACCTCTCCCAGCCCGTCGTCGAGGCAATTTGTGAGGATACCACCGTCGCGGACGCCGCCGGATTCTACCGCGCGTTCGACCACGTCGACGTTTTCGTCGGCGACCCGCCCGCGGAAATGGAACCCCTCGACGTGCGCCGCGGGAGCGACGCGGTGTCCGCTCTCGAGGAGCGCGGACTGACGCTGTTCGACGTGATGGGCCAGAGCGTCCCCGGGGACGACGTCGCCCGCGAGTGGGTTCGGGGATTCGAGCGCTCCTTTACCGCCGCCGAACGGCTCGTCGGGGCCGACGGCCCGCTGACGGAGCGCGCCGCGGCCGTCTTCCTCTCCCTGCTCGCCGAGCGCCCCGATACGCTCGTCGCGACCCGAAGCGGCGAGGCCGTCGCGCAGAAGGTGACCGAGCGCGCCAATGAACTGATCGAGCGAAACGCCCTCGAGACCGACCGGGAAACCGTCGAGCGCTTCGCCGACGAACTCGTCGAGCGAGGCGTCAACCCGGGGACGACGGCCGATATCACCGCAGCAGGGTTGTTCATCGCGCTCGAGCGCGGGGCGATCAGCGTATGAGCGGCGACGAACTGTCGCCGAACGGAGATCTCGATGCCGATCCGACCGCCGAGTGGCCCGTCTCCCTGTCGGGCGTGACCGAATCCGTCGTCGCGACGCTCGGTCCCAACGGCCTGTGGAACCTGGCCGCGCTCGGTCTCTTCGCCGCGGATTCCGGAGACGATTCGATTACCGCGCGAACGTGGGGCAACACCCGGACCCGACGCAACTTCCACCGTCAGAGCGAGGGCTACGTCCTGTTCGTCGACGACCCCGTCGTCTTCGCCGACGCCGCGCTCTCGATCGTCGAGCGCGAGGAGCCTGTCCTCAAGTCCGCACACGCGTGGGCGCGTGTCTCGGTCGAGCGAATCGACTCGGGGACCGACGACGGGACCGACTGGGAGCAGTGGGCGCTTCGCCCCGTCGAGTCCGCCGTCGAGACCGAGACGGTGCCGACGATCGACCGCGGCTTCGCGGCCGTCGTCGAGGCAACCGTCGCCGCCTCCCGCCTCGACGTCGCGGGCTACGACGAGGACGAACTGCGCGAGCGACTCGCGTACTTCGCTGCCGTCGTCGACCGCGCCGGGAGTCCGCGCGAACGCGAGGCGCTCGAGCGCGTTCGCGAGCACTCCGCGTGGTGAGGTAACCGGGTCGGTCGTCGACGTGCAACTCGGCGATCGACTACCGGACGACCGAGCAAAAAACAGCTATCGGTACTGCCGGTGGTTACGACCGACCACGGTCGCTTTGCTCGACGAGTTCAGGCCAGATCGCTCTCGGCGTCCCCGGCCACCTCGGGCGCCTCGTCGGTATCCGGCTGCTCCTCGTCGATCGGTTCGTTTCGCTCCGCCTTGTCGACGACCTCACGGAACTTCTCGGAGCGCTCCGAGATCGCATCCGCCGTCTCCTGGTCAGGAATCTGGTCTCGCTGCTCGATGAGGAAGGTCGTGATCACGACCGTCTTCACCCACGGCTTGACGATCCCGGTGTGGACGATTGCGACACCTCCCAGGACCAGCAGCCAGGAAAACGCCTCGAGCGTCGCCGGGAGAACGTCGAGTACAACCGAAACCGGTGCCAACAGCGTGAGGAGCACGAACGAGAGCGCGTACATACCGAGGACCATCACCAGCGTCGATCCGAGCACCATCTTCCAGGTCTTCCCGTACAGCACGATCCCGTCACGTGCCGACTCCCAGCGGTTTTCGTTCCGGTCCATGAACATGTACGCGATGATCGCGTTGTCGAGGTATCGCACCGCCAGCACGACCGATTTCTGGAGCACCGAAATCAGCGTCTGCAACTGATTCGGGATCGGGATCGGAATCATGTCCTGGATTCGTGCGACAGCTCGGTTGAACTGCTCGAGCACGGCGTCGATCAGTTCGTTGACCACGAACAGCCCCGACGCGGAGACGAAGTACTCCTTGACCTGGTTCATCCCGTAACTGATCTGATTCTCCGGTGCCTCACCTTCCTCGACGATGTGTGCGATGACGGCGACGTGGCCTGTTTTGACCAGATACAGGACGTAGCGTTGTACCAGCCGCCACACGCCCGCGAATATGACGACACTGACGACCATGACGGCGGCGACGATGAGTAGACTCCACCCACCGTCACCCGCGAGAAACCTGATCGCCAGCCACCCCACGAGCCCGAGATAGACCACGCCGATTATTGCAAACAGTACGCCGATGGCAAACTGCAACAACACGTACGGGAGCGTTTTTCTGTATACGCTCGTTGCCTCTCTGAAATGTAATACCATCGAGACTAACTCGAGGTTATACTAATTTAAAGTTACCGATAGTAACTATGTTCATGTTATGCGAACGGTGAGATAGATCCGTCCGTTAATTCCAAGTACGAACAAACCGACAGTCACGTCGACTGATCTACAGGGGCCGGCCGTGTACGTTCGAGCGTTTCGCGACCGGTTGCGAAACGCGAACTGCCGCTCCCGTCCCGGAAGAAACGCAGTGAACTACCCCACCCTACTCGCTCACGGCTTGCGCCGTTCGCTCCTTGAGGAAGGGGATGTAGCGCCTAATTCCAGTTAATCGAATTTCCTGTAATATATTCATCTAAGTCTCGACCGGATGCAGAAATTGAAACACGTCCTCTGATTTGGCTTCCAAATTATTGTGAAGGTAAAATAATGCGTCTTCGTACGCCTTCTGTTCTTCATCGATATCGCTCATAGAGATCTGTTTGACTGAGATGACAATAATACAGCGGTGGTCCACAATTTGATCCTAACGTCTATACTGCAGCATCAGCGGAAATGGTGCGTTATAAGAGTCTCTAGAAAGAATCCCCTCTATGGCAATCAAACCGGCCTATGTCAAGAAGACCGGGAACCTCCTCCTGGAGCGCTACCCGGAGGCGTTCACGACCGACTTCGAACAGAACAAAGACAGCGTCACGAAGCTCACCAACGTCGAGTCCAAGGGTGTCCGCAACCGCATCGCCGGCTACGTCACCCGGAAGAAAAGCGCCCAGACGGCCACCGCGTAAGCTCGCTTTTGTCCTCGAGTTCCTATCGTCGTGAGCGACGGCACTGGTGACCGACACGATCGAATCGTAGCCGACACGACGGGGTGTTCGTCTCTCGCTGACAGTTGCTGTGCGACGGAAACCCAAACGGTTTTGCGCACACAACTCGGAGTCCGGGAAAATGGCAGTACGAGTTGGCCTCCTCGGTGCGACCGGTGCCGTCGGACAGCGACTGATTCAGCTTCTCGACCCCCACCCGGAGTTCGAGATTGCCGCATTGACCGCGAGTGAATCCAGCGCCGGGAAGAGCTACCGGCAGGCCGCGAAGTGGCGCGTCGATAGCCCCATTCCGACGGACGTCGCGGAGATGACCGTCGTCGAAACCGACCCCAACGAGGTGCCGGACGACGTCGACCTCATCTTCTCGTCGCTCCCCTCGAGCATCGGGGCCGAGGTCGAGCCCGGCTTCTGTGAGGCCGGTTACGTCGTCTCGTCGAACTCCTCGAACGGCCGGATGGACGACGATATCCCGCTGGTCGTCCCCGAAGTCAACGCCGATCACCTCGACCTGCTCGAGGTCCAGCGCGACGAGCGCGGCTGGGACGGCGCGATGGTGAAAAATCCCAACTGCTCGACGATTACCTTCGTCCCCACGCTCGCCGCGCTGGCCGAGTTCGGCTTAGAGAAGGTTCACGTCGCGACTCTCCAGGCCGTCTCCGGCGCGGGCTACGATGGCGTCAGCTCGATGGAGATCATCGACAACGCCATCCCCCACATCGGCAGCGAGGAGGACAAACTCGAGACGGAGTCCAGAAAGCTCCTCGGCAGCTTCGACGGCGCCGAACTGAGTCACAACGAGATGGAGGTCGCAGCCTCGTGTAACCGCATTCCGACGATCGACGGCCACCTCGAGAACGTCTGGGTCGAGACTGAAGACGACCTGACCCCCGACGCGGCCGCCGAAGCGATGCGTGAGTACCCGTCGCTCGACCTTCGCTCCTCCCCCGACCCGCTCATCCACGTCTTCGAGGAGCCCGACCGTCCACAGCCGCGGATGGACCGCTCGCTCGGCGACGGCATGGCCATCGCCGCGGGCGGACTCCGTGAGTCCGCCTTCGGACTGCAGTACAACTGTCTCGCCCACAACACCATCCGCGGTGCCGCCGGCGCGAGCGTGCTGAACGGCGAACTGCTGCTCGAGAACGGCTACCTCTAAGCCGTTTTCACTCAGTTATTAGTAATTTCTTCGCGATCGCTCCTGTGTGGTTTGGCAGGGCGAACAAGTACGGATGGGCCCAACGGAGCGTATGCTTCCCGTGATCTCCGATCCAGAATCCCTGACACCAGGTTCCGCGACCCGGTCGACGGGATCCGCCGAGAAGACTGAGCGAGCGTTCGATCTGCTCGCCGATTGGCGTCGTCGGGCCGTCCTCGAGTATCTCGACGACCACGACGGGCCGGTCTCGCTCTCCGACCTGGCGGACCACGTCACCCTCGAGGAACAGGGTCAGACCCGCGGTACGGTCGCGGGCTGTGGCGACGCGTTACTCGGGACGCGACGACGCGTTCGGATCTCGCTTCGCCACCACCACGTGCCGAAGCTCGCGGCGGCCGACGCCGTCGAGTTCGACCTCGAGGCGAACGCCGTCTCCGTTCGAGAAACGGGTGCCGATCTGCTCGCTCGACTGGAGGCGACCGCCGAGGAGCGTGGCGGCTGCAAGCACCACGTCCAGTAGTTAGCCGAAAAACACACGGAACGATGCCTACTGAGGAGCAGGCGGTACAGCTCCTGGTCGAACTGGGGCTCACCGAATACGAAGCTCGCTGTTTCGTCGCGCTTTCGCGCGTCTCGACGGCGACGGCATCGGAGATCGCCACCCTTTCGGACGTGCCGCGCTCGCGGGTCTACGACGCGGTCGACCGGTTGCACCGGCGAGGGTTAGTCGACATCCAGCAGTCCGAGCCGCGCGAGTACAGAGCGATTTCGAAGGCTGCCGCGCTCGAGTCCCTCAAAGAACGGTACGATACGACGCTCGAGGCGACCGACGACGCCCTCTCGAAACTCCGCTGTTCGAACGACGGAGACGACTTGGAGGAGAGCGGAGTGTGGGCGATCGCCGACCACGATCGCGTCACCGATCAAGTCGGTCGCTTCCTCGAGGAAGCGACCGACGAGGTCTACGCGCTTCTCGCCGATGAGAGCGCGCTCGATCGACAGTTTCTCGGGAAACTCGCCGCAGCGAGCGAACGCGGTGTCGACACGCGGGTCGAAGTCCCTTCCGAGGAGATCAAAGCACGAGTGCTGGACGTCACACCGGAGACCACCGTCACGGTCACGGACCTCGCAGACGACCCGGCTTCGCTGAACGTCAAACGCCTCGGTCGAATCGTCATGGTCGATCGCCGATCCGTCCTGCTCGCTGCGGTCGCAGACCGAACCCGTCCGGGACAGGTCGAAGAGATGGCGATCTGGGCCAGCGGACCGGACCACGGGCTGGTCGTCGGCCTTCGACACGTTCTCGGGGCGCGAATCGACTCACAGGATGTCTTCGTCTGAAGCGATCCCCATCCCTCGGGTCCGATCCGGCACTCACCGCGAACTCAGGCGTCCGTCTGCGGCAGTGCGACGACCGGAACGGACGCTTCCTTGACCATCCGCCGTGCAACGTCGCCGGTGAGGAGTTCCGCCAGCCGATTCCCCTCTCGAGCCGTGAAGACGACAGCATCGGCGTCTCGGTCCTCCGCTTCGGCGAAGATTCGCTCGACGACATCGGTACCGTAGAGCACGTCCGTCTCGACCGTCGCATCGGTCGTCTCGAGCGTCCGTCGGATCCGCTCGAAAATTTCGTCGGCGTACTCCTCCCGCTGTTCCATGGGTGCCTTGTCGATCCCGCCGCCCGACTTTTCGATCACGTTGACCGCGATGACCGCACTGCTCGAGGTCAGATGCGGGGCGAGCGCCGCAGCCGTCTGCTCGCCGTCGTCCGGATCCGCCGCCGGGACGACGACCGTACCGTCGAAGGTGAGCGTCATCGGGACGCCTCCGTACGCTCGGTCCCTCGTTCACGGCTGCTCGTCGCATCGAAGCGTGGGGTCGGTGACAGCGTCATACCCGAGATTCGAGCCGGCCACTGAAAAAACTGCAGTCGAAGGAGTCGGCCGGTAGCCGGCTCAGGGACGCACCTGATTCCGGAGCTCCGCCTCCGAGTCCTCGCCGAATCGCCGGGCGTTTTCGGCGACGATATCGGCGAGTCGCTCGTAGTACTCGGGGGTGTGGCCCGCGTTGTGGGGCGTGATCTGGACGTTCTCGAGCGTCCACAGCGGATGTTCCTCTGGGAGCGGTTCGGGATCAGTGACGTCCAGCGAGGCGCCGCGGATCCAACTCGAGCGCAGCGCCGCCACGAGCGCGTCGGTGTCGACGACCGGGCCGCGGGCGACGTTGACGAGCACCGCGTCGGGATCCATCGTCACGAACTCGTCGTGGCCGATCAGCCCGCGAGTGGTCTCGGTGAGCGGACACGCGAGCACGAGGTAGTCCGTCCGCGCGAGCGCGTCGTCGAACCCGTCGTCGTCGAAGCCGATCACCTCGTCCGTCGGCCCACCCTTTTCGGGCGAGTACCGAACCCCGATCGTCTCGACGCCGAACGGCTCGAGTCGTTCCGCGACGGCCTCCCCGATCGCGCCGAGTCCCACGATCGTTACCGTCGATCCCTGCAACTCGAAGGCCTGATAGTGGCGCCACTCCCGTCGATCCTGTCGGCGCGCGCCCACATGGAACCGGCGCGTGTACCGGAGGATCGCCCCGAGGACGTGTTCGCCGATGTTGGGACCGTGCACGCCGGAGGCGTTCGTGACCGCCACACCGCGTTCTTCGAGTTGCTCGAGCGGGAGGTGGCCCGTCCCCGCGTAGGCACAGGCGAAGACCTCGAGGTTTTCGGCGGCCTCGAGGAGGTCCTCGTCGAGGGTCATCCCGGTGACGAACCGGGCGGTTTCGATCGCTTCGCGCTCCTCGGTGGGCGTCCGCGCGAGTTCGACCGTCTGCTTCGGGAGTCGCTCGCGGATCGCGGCGGCGTACTGTTCGACCGGCATACCGTGGGTTCCCGTCCGAAGAACGAGGACGTCTGCTGCGTCGCGAGTACTCATGTCCGTGGCGTCGGTCGGTGCGATCAAAAGCGTTCGTCTCCCGGAACGAGTCTCGAGGGGCCACTGCGGGTGACACAGGCCGGATACACGGATCGCCGACCCGCACCGAACGGCCGATCGTCACCCCTCGACATCGGTTCCCCCATCGGGACGTTCAGGCAATTTAATAATGGGCCGTTGAGTTCCAACGGAGTATGGAACGCGTAGACGTCGCGATCGTCGGTGGCGGCCCCGCTGGGGCATCCGCGGCCGAACGGGCCGCGGCACACGGTGCCGAGACCGTCCTCTTCGAGCAGGGCGTCCCACGGGAGGACCGCGACGACATCGGTCCGGACTCGACCGACGCCGCCGGCATGCTCGATTACTGGATCGACATCATGGATATCGACTACCGGGAGATTCCCGACGAGGTCATTCACCGTGAGCTCGAGGCGACCGAGTTCGTCGGTCCCAACAGCCGCGTCGAACTACGGACGACCGGGATGGAAGCCAGCTACCCGAAGTTCGGCTACACTTTCCACCGCGCACGGATGGACGACTGGCTCCACGAGCGCGCCGAAGACGCCGGGGCCGACCTTCGTGTCGGGACGGGTGTCAAAGACCTCGAGACCGACCTGCGCGCCGACAGCGCGAAGGGACCCATCCACACGCTGACCCTCTCCGACGGCGACCAGCTCGAAGCCCAGTACGTCGTCCTCGCCGACGGCCCGCAGCGACGGATCACCCTCGACGCGCTGGACCAGTTTACAGCACCCGGCCGCAGCGTCTCGGACCACCTCTCGCCGCCGAAAGCCAACCACATCGCCTACCAGGAGTATCGGGAGTTCCCACCCGAGCTGTTCGAAGAGTTCGAAGACACCCTCAAGTTCTGGTGGGGCTACATGCCCGGCGAGACCGCCTACCCGTGGGTGTTCCCCAACGACGGCACGGTCGCTCGCGTCGGCCTGACGATGCCGATCGGGATGGAACTCGAGGACGTGACGAACCCGGGCGCGTACAAACTCCTGCGACCGGACGACGACCGATTGCCCTCCGGGTCGGAGTACATCCGCCGCCTGCTCGAACAGGAGTACGGCGACGAGTACGATATCGAGGAGGATATCCCGATCGTCGAGGACCGTGGGAAGTCGAAGGGAACCGAAACGTATCCCATCTCCTCGACGCGACCGATCGAGTCGCCCGTCGGCGCGAACATCGCCGTCGCCGGCGGCGCGATGGGGACGACCTCGGCCTTCCACGAGGGCGGCTACCACGTCGCCGTCCGAACGGGGAAGATCGCCGGCCGACTGGCCGGGACGGACTCGCTCGAGAGCTACAACGACGTCTGGAAGCGCGCCATCGGCGACGAGATCCTCCGGAACGTCGCCTTCGCGGACATCGTCAAAGACTACGAGCCCGACGACTGGGACTGGGCGTTCGATACCATCACC
This sequence comes from Natronorubrum tibetense GA33, assembly GCF_000383975.1. Taxonomy (NCBI): domain Archaea; kingdom Methanobacteriati; phylum Methanobacteriota; class Halobacteria; order Halobacteriales; family Natrialbaceae; genus Natronorubrum; species Natronorubrum tibetense. The sequence goes on from NZ_KB913017.1 coordinate 4,052,393, forward strand.
GACATGCAGCAGGGGGCCTCCGGCGGGAACCTGATCAGACGGAGCTACTCGGCCGGTCTCGGTGCCTCGAAGATCATGCTCGCCTACAAGCGACGGAAGTACACCCATCGCAACGGCGGCTACGTCCAGTTGAAAGAAGACGAGTACTTCTACTGATTCGGTTTCCGACTCGAAATCGCTCAGGACGTGCGCGAACTCGCCGGCCCGGTTCTTTCGCCGAGTGATTTTTCGCGACTGCGTCCGAACCGCCGGTTCTAACTGTCGACATTGACAGCGCTAATCGCGAGAAAGAGCGACGGAATCAATGAGGACGGACGGACGGACGGTCCGTTCAGGTGGACGCGGTGTCGAGATTCCAGCCGGGATCCTGCCCCGTCCGTTCGATGTGATCAGCTCGGCACGCCGGACAGTAGTCGGGTGTGGCAGTGTCGCCCCGAGGGACGTAGACCGCACCGCTACACCCCACACACGAATCAGAAACGATAGTCGTGCAGTCGGCGCAGATGTTGAAGTCGTCGACCGTGAGTCCGCGCAGGGGTTCGAGTTGTTTATCCAAGATGTACTCGTCGATGACCGCCTGACAGTGTTGGCACGGTTTCATACCGGTACACTCGGTACCATGTCACAGTACTACAAAGGTTTGACGACCCGATACAAATCTGCCGACACCGTTGGGCGACCGTACACACGCGCTGTGCGAACCGATTCGAACCCTCTATCCGAGGTGTAGGGATCTGTACCGACGACCGACCGTGGTGTAAGCGGTCATTCTTTTCCACTCGAGTCAGAGCGCAAACCTATGCACGCTCCGTCCGATGGCCCGGCCGGCCGAAACGATGAGTTAGCAGCGACTCGAGCGGACGGCGCCAGCCACGCGCGAGACGGTCAGGGGTAACTCACCGATCCCGACGTCCCGTCGGCCTGGACAGCCCGCACGAGCCGAGCGACCACAGCGACCACGACACACACGAACACCGCAGTCGCTGGCCGCTCGTCACCGGACTCAGGGCCAGTGGGCTCTACGGCGGCGTCGCGATCGACCTGCTGGGAGCCGCGGCCGGCGTCGCACGGCCGCTGCTCGGCATCGCCGTAGTGTTCTGGCGGGGACTGCGGGCCCACTACGGGCCGAATCCGGACATCTCCGTCCGCGACCGTCTCGCTGTACCGGCACTTCGTCGACCTCATCTGGGTGTTCCTCGTGATCGTCCTCTGCGTCGGAGGCACGCTCTAAAGAGTCACTGAACGGAACGCTACCGCGAACTCACGGCAGGTCGTCGCCCGCGTCGAGATCCTCCTCGAGCACGCGAAGTGGCGGATCGGAACAGTCACAAAACGCCGACTGGCCGAGCGGCTTGCGCTGACCGTCGGGCCAGATCTGAACGATCCCGATCTCGCCGCAGCACTCGCACTTCGCCGCGGCCCGTCGTTTCTCATCCTCGTCGTACTCTCCCACGTGACTCACCTCGAGCGAATGCGTCGTACCAGCGCCAATGGCTAAAACCCCCGGTGGGAATCGCGGTCGGTGAGGTCATCGTCATTCGAGGCTACCAGTGGGGGTTGGGAGACGTCGTATCCCAAGGATAATGTGACGACTCGAGACGAGGTCGCGATCCCAGGTGACGAAGACATGACGATGTAGCTAACCGACGACGACGTTATTCACGCGCGTCCGAACCGTCGTCTACGACACCGGCCTCTGCGATGCGGTCTGTACGGAGTTCTGTGGGGCCGGCCACTCGCGAATGAACGCGGATGTCGTCGAACCCGTGGTGTACGACGAATGGCTCGAAGACAACGAAGGCGAACGAGCGACTGTACCGGACCCGAGCGAGAGTGACGGCCAGCGGTCGGTCGGCGCTACCGAGCACTGAAAGGGTTAAACCGCGGACGCACCTAGTTCAGGTGCGTGCCTTCAGTCCCCGTCCGAGCAAACCCATTCGGGTGCGATGACAGCACGGCGAACCCGGGCACGCGACAGTGATTCGGTGGGCCTCGCCCACCCGACCGAGGAGCGCGAAGCTCTTCCGCCCGGCACGAGGGTTAGCCAGCCGACGCGGCATGCCGCCACGGGATGAGGCTGGACGTTAGTGTTCCGGGTGACACCGTTTCGATACGATAGAGCAAAGCGCCAGCGTTTGGACTATCGATCGAGCAAACGGTGCGTTCCGTCTCTAACCGAATAGCCGCGAGCGACAGCCCCACACGGAACGACTCGCCGGCGAGAATACAGTCAATGATCCGCGTTCGAGGGCTGCGTGAGCGGCTCGCTGTACAGGAACGATTCCATGGAAGTGCCGGTCACTTCGACCTCTTCTTCCGCCGCTCTCGCGCGGCCGATCGTCATCCGGATCTCGTCGAACCCGTCGTCGACGATCACGTCGCCGGTTCGGCCGTCGTACTCGACGAGTCCGTGATCCTCGAGTTTCGGAAGATGACTGTGGATCAGCGATGTCGTCACTGATTGTTTTTGCTCTTCCGTGATCGCATCGACAGTATCATCCTGCGCCCAAGCGGCGATTTGCAAGGAAAGAGATTCGATATTCGCGTGATCGTTGTCCAGAAAGTAGTACAGAACATATCGACGGCGGGGTTCGGATAGCATCCCATAGATCGTATCCAGGGAAAGATTTGACAGCGTCATACTGCGTTCTTTTTGCCACACCAGAATAAGCCCCGCTCCAAAAGTATTTGGTACAGGTAAATCAGTTGTTACGCGTTCGCGTCGGCTAGAGTAGTCACGTATTTTTCCAGCCCCGAAATGCAAAAAACCCACAAAGCCAGCGCTGTGGCTCTGTGGGTGATGTGCGTGGCGATCCCGAGGGATCGCCGAGTATGAGTGAAGGCGGCGAATCACATTTCCCAGAGGCTCGCGCACTCCAGTACTCCGCGATACGCAGGTGAGCTTATCTTCCGTGTTCGGGATGGGTACGGGAGGTACCTCACCGCTCTGGCCGCCGTAACGCCGATTCGCGGACTCGAACCGCGATACAACGGAAGACGATGTCTTCCGAGCCTTGGACTTCCGTCCAAGATACCGTAATCGGTGGTCATGACCGTAATGTATGTGTAGTCCAGTTTGCGTCCGGACCCGTTCTCCGCGTCACGGATCCAATGCGATGTTGTATGACTATGTGGCTTGGCCGATTAGTGCTCGCGGGCTCAACGCCTCGTTGCCTTGGCGCGTACACCCCGAGTCTATCGAACTCGTCTTCTACGAGTGGCCTCAGTGGTATCTCTTTTTCAAGTGGGTTTCGAGCTTAGATGCGTTCAGCTCTTACCCCGTGGTGCGTGGCTGCCCAGCACGTGCCTTCTCAGACAACTGGTACACCAGTGGCACCCATTCGTAGTTCCTCTCGTACTATACGAACGTTCTCGTCAGATACCGTAACACCCCCAATAGATAGCAGCCGACCTGTCTCACGACGGTCTAAACCCAGCTCACGACCTCCTTTAATAGGCGAACAACCTCACCCTTGCCCGCTTCTGCACGGGCAGGATGGAGGGAACCGACATCGAGGTAGCAAGCCACCCGGTCGATATGTGCTCTTGCGGGTGACGACTCTGTTATCCCTAAGGTAGCTTTTCTGTCAGCAATTGGCCGCATCAAGCAGCCTAATTGGTTCGCTAGACCACGCTTTCGCGTCAGCGTCCGTCGTTGTGCCGGACACTGTCAGACTTCCTTATGCTCTTGCGCTCTTTCTCGGGTCTCCGACCCGAGTGAGGAAATCTTGGGGCGCGCTCGATATCTTTTCAAGCGCGTACCGCCCCAGTCAAACTGCCCGGCTACCAGTGTCCTCCGCCAGGAGTGAGAGTCGCAGTCACCATCGGGTAGTATTTCAATGATGCCTCGGTGGCCCGCTAGCGCGGGTACCTGTGTAACGGCTCCTACCTATGCTGCACAATGGCGACCACGTCTCAGTGACAGCCTGCAGTAAAGCTCTATAGGGTCTTCGCTTCCCCTTGGGGGTCTCCAGACTCCGCACTGGAACGTACAGTTCACCGGGCCCAACGTTGGGACAGTGGCGCTCTCGTTGATCCATTCATGCAAGCCGCTACTAAAGCGGCAAGGTACTACGCTACCTTAAGAGGGTCATAGTTACCCCCGCCGTTAACGGGTCCTTCGTCCCCTTGTAAGGGGTGTTCAGATACCCGCACTGGGCAGGATTCAGTGACCGTACGAGTCCTTACGGATTTGCGGTCACCTATGTTGTTACTAGACAGTCGGAGCGCCCGAGTCACTGCGACCTGCCTCTTCGCGAGGCAGGCATCCCTTATTGCGAACGTACGGGACTAACTTGCCGAATTCCCTAACGTCGGTTGCTCCCGACAGACCTTGGCTTTCGCCGCCATGAGTACCTGTGTCGGATCTCGGTACGGACTGTGTGCTTGCCTTTTCACGGGCTCTAGGTTGGCCTCTCTTTCGCTATCCAGCCATTCGTTCGCTTCGTGCCATTACGGCTTCCACGAATTTCGACTGTTCGACTGGGCGAAAGCCCAGCAGAGGCGGCCCCAAAGCGTCGGCTTTGGATGCACACTGGCGTAGGAATATTAACCTACTTCCCTGTTGTCAGCTTCGACTTACGGGCTGACTTAGGACCGGCTAACCCTCAGCTGATCAGCATTGCTGAGGAACCCTTACTCATTCGGCCGTCGAGGTTCTCACCCGACTAACGCTGCTACTTTGACCAGGATTTTCGTTACTGAACGGTCCACACGACCTCTCGGCCGTGCTTCCGCCCGAACAGAACGCCAACCTACGGAATCACCTTTTGACAGGTGCCGCTAGGTCTCGGTGGTGGACTTGAGCCCCGATCATTTTAAGCGCGCCGAACCTCGGCCGGTAAGCTGTTACGCTTTTCTTAGAGGGTAGCTGCTTCTAAGCTCACCTCCCGGCTGTCTAGGGCTCGGCACCACTTTCGATCGCACTTAGTCCACACTTGGGGACCTTAACCCAGCTCTGGGTTGTCTCCCTCACGGTACACAGGCTTACCCCGCGCACCGGACTCCCTGCGTCAAACGGCGTTTGTAGGTTCGGAGTTGGACAGGGGGGCACACTCCTCTCGGAGTGCGCTCCCCCAATCCGTCGCTCTACCCCACAAACTACCTCGGCAGAGGTCATG